>JAASSY010000005.1 GCA_021767645.1 Candidatus Parcubacteria bacterium
ACGCTCTAACTATTTTCTTTACGAACAAATTTGCTATACTAGCGTCCACACACGGGCCTATAGCTCAGCTGGTAGAGCGCTCGCATGGCATGCGAGAGGTCAGGAGTTCAAGTCTCCTTAGGTCCACAGCGTGTAGAAAAACAGTCCTGGCGGACTGTTTTTTAGCTGTGGAAGGCGGAACGATGTTTTGGCTATGCTTAATGACAAAACGAAGTGAGCCGGGGTCGCACGTACTTGGCGCTCGCAGATGCAGTATGCATCGAGAACGCCTAGTACCGTGTGGCCACTAAACAAGGAGTGACAAACGAATACTTGGAGTTTTAGCGACTATGTTTCGTGTGACTGGTGGAGACTTGAAAAGGTTGCCTACGATTGTGACGCAGGAGCAATCGTGACAACCTGTACTGAAGCTGTAAGCTTCAAGTCTCCTTAGGTCCACAGCGTGTAGAAAAACAGTCCTGGCGGACTGTTTTTTAGCTGTGGCAGGCAAGCGATATATATATACTGCTTGTATGTACACCCTTACTCTGTCTATGTATTGATAGCAAGCTACCAGTTTAAGTAGGTAATGGTGAATTGCAGCACCGTGGCAAACGACACCCAGGCAAGATATGGCAGATTGACATACGTTACCCACGGCACATACGGAAAGATGGCCACCAGCGCCCACACCAAGGTACTCAACACCAGCACAATATCGATAGCTGCCAAGAGGTTGTTCTGTAGGCCAAACTGCAGCGGCGTAAACGCAAAGTTGAAAAGCAGGTTAAGCAGGAATGGTAGCGCTATCAACCACGGTAGTGAGCCTTTAAGCACTTGGTAGAAAACATAACCAAACGATACTGCAATAATCGCATAGAGCACCGTCCAGACAGGACCAAACAGCCAGGCCGGAGGAGCCCAGGTAGGCTTTATGAGCGTGCTGTACCACATTGTTTCGTTCATAGGAGCAGTATACCAGACGACGGACAACACAGCGTGTTGTCCGTCGAACACAATCTAGCTTGATTACTCGAACTAATCAGTCATTAACTCAGCTTGGTGGCGGTGCGCCATACTGACACCACGGTCGATGTCACGCAGTTCATGCTCAAGGTCACGAACTTCTTGCTGACACTCTTCGCTGACATTGGTACGAATCTCGACCACCTTATCGGCGTCGTGCATATCGCCCAGACTCAAGAGCACATCACGGACGTCTTCGAGGTAATCTTTCATACCAGTCGACCGCTCCTCCAAGATACTGAGTGATGTGTGATACAAGTACGCAATACTCAACTGTAGTTCGCGGTCTGTCTCGTCTTCGCATACCGGCAATCGCCGAAACGCTTCGTACTGTCGTGCATACGCAGCGTACCGCACCTCCACTCGTTCTTGGATCGTGGTTAGTTTGGTAAGGATGTACTGGTCGTTGTAAACCATTAATTCCATTATGGCACAGATCTACACCTCTCGGTGTAAGTTAAACACAGTCTCCAGCAGTTGCCTGTAAGAACTATTACAGTCGTACGTCTTACCAGCTGGGAGGAGTTCCTTAACACACAACCAACACACGAAAGGAGTACGTAGTGACTCGAGTGCTTGTGCTACTGGCAGCGATCGTAACGCTGACAACACCCGCTGAGGCAGATAGTCGATACGACCACCTCTATGCAAATCGAGCTGAGCAGAGCCGATTTATCAAAGAGAAAATTGAAGAATACTTCCCAGAGAACTACCCCACCATGATTGCCATTGCGTCATGTGAGTCAACGAACTTGATTCACTGGCAAGCAGATGGTGATCTGCTACCAAACAGCACAGGTGCGTCATCGGCTGCTGGAGTCTTTCAGGTTCTCTTGCAGCTACATGGACCTGATATCAGGCGTATGGGACTTGATGTTGAAAACAACATCGACGACTATATGACGTTTGTGCGTTGGTTATATGACCGACCACCCAGTCGTTTAAGTGACTGGAAGGCATCACGCGATTGTTGGGCACCACGAATAGCCAGTAACTAAGTTGCTCAATGCCCGATAAAAAAGCCGGACTTGTTCCGGCTTTTCTTTTTTACCTTAGTTTATTTGCGCAACTTTAGCATTTCTTTTTGCGAGTCTTTCATGGCTTTGACGAATGTTTGATACTTGAAGGCGTAGATAGCTGCAAAGGCTACGGCAACCCCAGCCAGCACCACCTGCATGTGGTCGCTGTACGTATCGGCATTAAAGAGGAGTTCGAGAATGCACGCCACGATAGTGATCTCAACCATAAACTTAATGTCAATATGGTGATACCGCATGTACTCGACCAGGATACGGTATGCCTTCATGAGAATAATTAAGATGGCGATATTGTGGAGAAAATCACTGTTGATTTGGTTAAATATACTTTGTCGCTCAGCTGGCTCGAGAAAAATAGTATCGAGGATCGTTAACGTCACATCAAAGACGCCGGTCACAAAGGCCACCAACATGTAAATAACTAATGACAAAGCGGTAATAAACGCCACAAACGAGATACACCCGTTGAGAAAAGGTACAGTTCGCTCCATATAGCGCTATCATACCACGCGAAGTGAGCGACAACCGGCATTTTCCACGCTACAATAGCTATACCTTAGTAATCTAGATAAACATCATGAATAGTGAAACAAATCTACGCAGCAGTAAAAAAGCACGCTTAATTGTTATTGTCAGCCTCTTGGTACTAGTAGCAGTACTTGGTTTCTTATTTGAAAGCGTACGAATGTGGATGATTGGCATCGGGGTCGTTCTGTTAGCAGCTCTTGGGCTAGAAATGGCTAATACTGACGTTGACCTCGGTACCATGATGGAAACTGGCTCAGTGTCTGAATCCACCATTGAGCGAGACGAAGAGGGCAACCTCGAAACTACCGCCGAGGGTGACTTCATGACCCGCATCTTCCGTGACAGTCAGGGTAACGAGGTAGCTGAAGGAACCGCCGGAGCCAAGCTTGAAGACGAGTATAACTGCGATGACTTCGCCACCCAACCTGAAGCTCAACGCTTCTACGAAAACGCTGGTGGTGTCGAAGGCGACGTTAATCGACTGGACGGCAACAAAGACGGTGTGGCCTGCCAAGCTCTACCAGCCGGCAACTAATTGACCCCAGACCGTCTGTCGGTTTGCTATACTTCTAAGTATTATTCTTAAAAATAAACCACATATGTCATATTCAATCGAAGAAATTGAAGGAATCGGACCAGAGTACGGAAACAAGCTCCGTGAAGTAGATATCCAAACCACCGATGATCTTCTTCGTCGCTGCGGCGATAAAAAGGGTCGCGAGGGGGTCAGTACTGAAAGCGGCATCTCAGAAAAACACATCCTTGAGTGGGTTAACCTCGCTGACCTAATGCGCATCAATGGTGTCGGTGAAGAATACGCCGACCTCATGGAAGAGACCGGTGTTGATACAGTTAAAGAACTGGCCACACGCAACGCCGAAAACCTCGCCGCCGCTATGGCTGACTGTAACGAAAAGAAGCAGTGCACTGACCGTGTACCAAGCGCTGAAACTGTACAGAAGTGGGTAGACGAAGCCAAAACCATGGAACCTATGGTTACACACTAAGTCAGATAATTACTGAACAAAACCGGCAACACGAGTTGTGTTGCCGGTTTTTATTTCGTGGACGTTAAAATTGATTTATTAACAAAAATGTGCTATAATTTACAAACGCATGTATCGAGCATAACCAAGACAGGAGGCAACCATGCGCGCACTTATCGTCCTTCTCATAACCGCAGCCTCACCAGCTTCCCCGAGCAGTGACTGTGTCTGCGGTACCGATAGTTGGGCCAACTGGCAGTACGAACCGGTGTTCGCTGAAGACCCGTTCGTCGAACCAGGCGCTCCCTACGTTACAGGGGTGGAAGAGATGAATATCGGCATTGCACCAGATGGTGACTGTGTCATACACAACACCTTCCCCGACGCACCAGCAGAAGCTCCCACCTATTTTGACGAACACAGTCAGATGGAGGTGGTGAAAATTCGTTTTACACGGATGGACGGCAGCGTTACTTTCATCACGATCGAAGAGATGGAGCAAGCAGCGTATACTATCTGTTTCGGCAATGCTTCAAGCTAAACAATTGAGTAAAAGGCGATCCAAGTGATCGCCTTTTCTTGTGCCTTAAGAAGCGTTTCTATGCTAGGCTAGAGTAACTATGCAGCGCTACGTTGTCCTGGATAAGAAAGTGGGTGAAACACCGCTTATGTGTGCCGAGACGTGGCGCAGTCACCAGTCACCAGAATACCAAAACGTTCCCCTGGCCTACGCCGGCCGACTCGACCCGATGGCTTCGGGCAAACTGCTGGTGCTCATTGGCAAGGAATGTAAACGGCAGGCCGACTACCATGGACTCGATAAAGCTTACGAGTTTTCAGTCCTCTTCGGTATGAAATCTGACACCGCTGATGTCCTCGGATTACTTTCACCGCAACCTTCAGCGGCGCCAGTGGCGTCTGCCGCACTCAATCGTATCGCTCGCAGCCTGATCGGTGCCATCGAACTCCCCTACCCTCACTTCTCTTCTAAGACCGTTCGGGGCAAACCACTCCACACCTGGACGCTCGAAGGGCGCCTGGATGAGATCGACATCCCTACCAAACAATCGACGATTTATAAACTAAAACACACAGGTACGCAGACATGTAACACCAAACAGCTCCACGACCAAGCGCTAGCAAAAATCCAGTCGTTACCTCCTGTTACCGATCCCCGGAAAGTAATCGGTAACGACTTCCGTCGCACCGACGTATGTGCTAGCTGGCAGCAACTGGCCGACACCTATCCAGACCAGACCTGGCAGATTGCGCACTTTACCTGTATCGCTAGCAGTGGTACGTACATGCGCACGTTGGCTGAAGTGATTGCTCGAGAAGCCGGCACGGTTGGTCTAGCCTGGTCAATCCACCGTACACAACTTGGTCGCTACCAGCAATTTATTGGTCCGTTGAGGTGGTGGACGAGTCGTTTTGGATAAGTTCTACTCGTTTGCGCAAGTAGGCTTGCACAGCCAGGACGTACTCAGCATGGCTCCACACCAGTGGCGCTGTGGAAAGCTGTTTACGGGTGTAGGGGTGCATCTGCTCGGCTAGCATGCCGGCGCCGCTGGTGTGCGAAGCAGTCCAATGTAACAACTCGAGTGGGCGCTCCAGATCTGCTTCCGTTTGCGCAATCGCAATTAAATATTGCGCTACCCACATTGTGGTTACGACCCACGGGTTCGGTGAGTCAGCATCGTGCATTTTGTAGTAGTTATCACCTTCGTAGCGAATGTACCCAGCACTACTGGCCTGCACCGCTAAGCGCTCTTCCATGGCTTGGAACGTACGAACGAGACGCTCATCATCGGGCTCAACCACACCGAATAATAGCGGTCCGTAGAAACTACTGCTGTCGAGAACGCAGCCTCGTTCGTCCTCACGATCATCGTGCGGTCGAATATTTTTAATAAAGAAACCAGCTTGTTTGTCGTAAAGATGTTCTAAAATTGATGTCTGGACACGTTGCGCCACCGCTCGATAGACACGAGCTGGCTCTTCCTTACCGAGCATTTCGGCAAACCGTTCCGCCGCGGTCAGTGCTCCGTAGACAGCGCTCGCGGTAAACGTGGAAATGGCAAACTGCTCTTCCCACAAGTCAAACGAACTTTGTGGTAAACCAAGGCGTGACTCCATAAACTCCACCATAAACTCCGCCGCAGGTTCGATAAACGTATTGTAAATACTTTCAACAAACTCAATATCGCGCTCGACCAAATAGTTCTGATACAACATGAAGAGCACCAGCGCTGTTTCATCTTCTTGAATAGGAAACTCTGCTTTTCCGTCAATAATCCACGGATGCCACGAACTACCGAGTGAGCCATCGGCACAGTACTTGTGCATGAGGTAACCGCCCCGTTCGAGTTGTTTTGTAATAAAAGTAAAAAACTCCTTGCTCACATCACCATAACCGGCGCTATCAAAGGCGTGTGCGATCATAGCTCCGTCACGTGGCCAGACGTAACTATAGGTATCGCGACCATGGTGGAGCATATCAGTATCACTCGAAGCAATAATAGCGCCGTTATTGCCGGTATGCATACGCATCACTACCAGCGAACGGTAGTACAGCTGTTCTAGGTCGGCTGGTAACACAGTCGTATCACTCGGTTCTTTGGTTACCCAAGCTCGCCAGTAGCTCTCCGTGGACTTGATGAGTCGAGCTGGCTGCTCCTCCAGTACATAGCGATGAATATCATGCACCTCAGTGACAGAGGCGCCGACCGCTACCCAATACTCCGCTTCGGCACTACCACCAGCTGGAATGCTCATCGGTAACGCGATAACAGAATCGACTGAACCGTGTTCGATTGGGTTGCCGGACAACTCTCCATCAAAAGCGTCGTAGTACGTCCCCTCTTTGCCTTCAATACCAAACAAACCAATATTGTACTCGCTAAATGACTGCTCACCCACACGGCCATGAACCAAAAATGCCGTGTCGCCCTTGTAATGAATGATGGACTTAACCCGTGGGTCGTACATACCAGTATCACCCCGCCGCGACTCATGAATACGAAACTGCTGCGAAAGCATGAGTTTGATTGTACGGTCGCTGGTAGCTAAATTATGTACCGTAAAGTAGCGGAGCAAAACGTTAGTTTCGTTATGTACAACATCGCGAGTCTCAACCTTAATCTGCAATTGTTCGTTGTAAGCGGAAAACGCTCCAGTGGCGACATATCGTTCCGTATCAATCGAGATGTCCCAGCCATCATCGCTGAACCAACTCATCGTATCGTCAACGTACACACCAATCCGATGGGTATAGTTACCACTCGCACCACTAACGTGGTTACTCTGTCCGACGTATGGATAATAAAAATCACGTACCTGACCACAATGGTCAAAGCCTACCAAAATGTTTCCGTTACCGACTGTGTGAGCGCGTGCCATATAATTATATATTGTAGTGACGTAAGTGCTTCCTAATCACCACTCGCGCCGTACGCGGAGTGCGGGTGCGTCGAAGTGCAGCGGCACAATCAGCGTCACACAGGACGTGCTCTACCCAATCTGCAAAGTCGTGCCGCCCTTTACTGACGTGGTACCGAAAAACGTCGTTAACCATCTCAGCCAGAGCAGCTTCAAGCTCGCGTAAATCACGCAGCACCTGACCATCAGTAACCCAAAAACATTGCTCATCTGCCGCACACACCAAGACCTTTGCTGGAGCTGGTCTGGCAGCTTGTCGTTTAACTGTCTGTGCAGGTCGTTTTCTACTGGTCGATGGTGCAGTAGTTTTTTTAGCTACCGCTTTAGTCACCTTGGTAGCTGGTTTCTTGCGTGCAGCAGTTTGTTTAGTGGTTTTTTTGGCCGCCTGTTTAGTAGCTGCTTTACGAGCAGTTTTGGTAACAGCGGTTTTTTTGGCTACCTTCTTTTTGACAGCTGTTCGTTTCTTGTTGGTCTTTTTTTTCTCAGCCATAAAGAACTAGTGTTTACGACGATTAATGAACTGCTTCACAGCTTTCCACCAGGTGCGAACGAGTCGCAGGGCTTCATCTCGAAGACTCACGAGTACCTCCTCTACTGGTGTGCGGCTAGGTTTTGTTGGCGCTGCTGAGGTTTTGGCTTGCAATGCCTCCTGTACCCGTAATTGTAAATCACCGACGGCGTTCATGTAGGCAATATACGCATCATATGGGGATTCGTACGGACTAAAATAGGCGTGCACATCACCGTCTTGCCACCACTTAGTACACATATAGTAAAAGTTGTCGGAGGTTTGCAGCTTCCGCCAAATCTCAATCACCTCAGGATCTTCGGTACGCATCACATCTTCCTCCATGCGGTAAACAGTTGCGATGGCGTCTTTTTGGATATCGTTACCAATCCAAGCCGTCAAGTCTCGTTCGGTGTCAGCCCACGTAAGAATATCAGGACTATCAAACTCACCGACTACATCGTAACTTTCGATTGTCTCAGTTGGTGTTTTGAAGGTTGTGTCATCGCGCTGCGTTAATCGGTGCGGGAGTTCACGCCAGAAATCAAAAATACCAGTGTCCGCCCATTGGTGTTCCCCAAACGTCTCGTAGTCCATAAACAAGTTAACCGTTTGCCCATCACCATGATGACTGTGGATCCAGTCGGCGTACGTTTCAGCAGACAACGGCCAGCTTTCCCAGCCTTGATTACCAAAACGAAACGCAACATCGTCTGAAAGCTTGTAGTTCTTCAAAAGCACCTTAATCCGCTCGGTGCCCACTGGCCGATAGAGGTAGTTCGGACTACGCCACCCCAGCAGCGGGTCCCACCCTTCGGCCATAATCCCGAGGTAGCCATGGTCTTCACACCACTTTGCGAGGTCGTTCCGATAGGACAGTTCGGTATTACGGAACACTCGCGGCGTCACTCCGAACAATTCATCGATCCGCTTAGCGTGCTTAGCGACCTGGCGCTCAAACTCCGGTTGCGAGTAGAAAAAAGCCAGCGAGTGGTGGTAGGTATCTGCCAACACCTCTACCCGACCGGTGGCAACGAGTCGCTGGTAACTGTCGAGTACGTCAGGTGCCCAGGCTTCAAACTGATCAAGCACAGTACCAGAAAACGATAGAGCGAACCGGAAGCCCGGGTGTTGCTCAAGCAGTTCTTCTAAGAGTGCGTTAAAGGGTCGGTACGACTTCTCGGCTACTTTATCGATAATAAAGCGATTGTTAAGGTCGCTAACGGAGTCATCGTTGAAGTAGTCTTGGTCGCGACCAATATCAAAAACACGGTAGCGCTTAACGCGGTACGGTTGATGCACATGGAAATAAGGACAAATCGATAACATAGCTACGCAAAGGTATGCTTAAATGACTGCACGAGACGCTGATACAACGCGCGTACCTTCGCCGCCGTTGACCGCCAGGTGACTTTCATTAACTCGACTGCGCTCTCACGTTTGAGTTGTTCGTACATAATTGGGTACCGTGTCGTCGCGAGAATTTTATTAGCCATTTCTTCCACATCCCAAAAGTCGACCTTCAGCGCGTGCTGCAGTACTTCCGCTACCCCTGACTGCTTCGACACAAGCACTGGTGTTCCGTGCCGAATAGCTTCAAGCGGTACCAGGCCAAACGGCTCAGACACTGAGGGCATTACCACCAAGTCAGCACTTTGATACATTCTGTCTCTATCTTCGTACCACAGCGGACCGGCAAAACGTACGTGCTCAGACAGACCGAGCGCCCCTACCTCTTGCATCACTTGTGCTTCCATGTCGCCTGAACCAGAGATCACAAACAGTACGTTCGGGTCGTGATCAATTACCAGGCGAGCTGCTTTAATCAAATGATCAACTCCTTTTTGGATGGTAATACGTCCATGGTATAAGACAATTTTCTTACCTTGCGCCTTCAACTCTTGCAGCGTAGGTTCGTGCCGCACCGGAGGATCAGTTTCGGCGCCATTGTACACCACCTCAATCTTGGCAGCGGCTACGTGATAACGCTCAACCAGCACTTGTTTCGTATAGTTACTCACGACCGCAATCGAGTCGGCAGCAGCGAACGCGTGTTGTTCTATAGCAAAGATTTGTGGATCGACTGAACCGCCTCCAGCCTGGTCATACGCTGTAGCATGCACGTGCAACATCAGCGGCTTACCACTAGCAGACTGCGCTGCCATGCCAGCTAAGTATGATGTCCAGTCGTGAGCATGAATCAGATCATGAGGCTCCTTGCCGGCAATAACTCGGGCTCGATCCGCAAACGCACGTACTGCTTCAAGTAATGTACCGCTCACCACCTGTTGTAACTCACGACTAAAGTACTCAACTGTAGTATCTGCTTGGTGATACGCTCCAGCGTAGGCTGTGTTTGTCGTCGGTTCAGGTGCTGATGTGATGACGTCAGCAAAGATAAATCGGCAGCCAGTCGGCAGCACACGTTGGCGACGAGGCAGCACAAACGTGACCGCACAAGTAGTATCTGCTGTGAGCTCAGACACTAAACCGTGGCAAGCCATACCGAGGCCGCCGGTTGTTTCTGGTGGATAATCCCAAGCAAAGGTAAGGACCTTCATGTGCTCAATACAGGGAGCTAATGAACTACTAATACGTCACGTCTGCCGTTACAATCCACATCATACCATGCCACGAGACTGTAAAACGCACGCTTTGTGTATTGACTTGCTGTGAGGGCTTTGGTACGATTGCGCCACTATGTCACAAGAACGACTCGTACGGATGGTATCGCAAGGCGACGAAAACGGCGTGGGCAAAAACCACGTGTACTACACGACCTACAACAACAAGAACAAGAAGGACCCCAGTAAAAAGCATGAGGAACGGAAGTACAACCCTATCGCCAAAAAACACACCGTCTACAAGCAAAAGAAATAACAAAAACGACCGGCCACGCCGGTCGTTTTTGTTACTGTACTGCACCGTTTACTCCATGTCCGTACGGTACTCTCCCGTATCGGCCAAGCTGTTGAGCTCAAGACGTTTACGTAGTGCGGCTTGCGCAGCTGAGACATTTTCTGGTTTACCTTGCCACGCTTCCTGGGCAGGCATCTCCAAACCGCGAGAAAAAGAAAAAGCAAACTGCCACGGCAAATCACCGCGTTCGTGCTCTAGTTGCGCTATCGCGTTGAGGTTTTCTGTGGACCGTTGCGGTGTTTGACCACCAGAGAGAAAGACGATGCCTGGAACTGTTTCGGGTACACTGTTAGCAAACGTCCGGAGTGTAGCTTCTGCCACCGTGCTAGCAGGTGTTTGTTCAGACCACTCACTGCCTGCCAAGACCATACTCGACTTCAGAATAACTCCCTCCAGATCAACGTTGTACCATTGCAGTAACTCGAATAACTTTTGCAATACTTGTGTAGTGACCGCTTCAGCTCGTTCCAGCGAATGGTTACCACTAAAGAGTACTTCCGGCTCAACCATTGGTACGATACCGGCTTCCTGACATAAGGCAGCATACCGAGCGAGCGTAATACAATCAAAGACAATGTTCTGCTCGGTTGGTGTATCGTCCGAGATCGTAAAGACCGAACGCCATTTAGCTGCTCGGGCACCCATGTCGTAGTATTCACTAAGACGATCAGCTAAATTATCAAGGCCTTGGGTAACCACCTCATTACCAAAACCAGTAAACGGAACGGTACTTTTATCAACCTTAATAATAGGCACAATTCCTTTAGCGATTAATAAGTCAGAAAACTGCGTTCCGTCATCAGTACGGTTGCGGATGGTACCGTCATGCATGATCACACCAGTGACATACTGTTCTATACCTTCAGTGGTAAACAACAGCTGGCGATACTGCCGTCGCAACTCAGCATCTGGCGCAAGACCGAGCGCCTTGAGCTGTTTATCCATCGATCCAGGACTTTGGTCAGCGGCTAAAATCCCTTTTTTGGGCACGACAAGCGAGCGAGCGATGTCGTGCAAATGAGCTTGTGTTTGCATATATTCCTAAGTGTAGCAGCCTCCCGACTGCGAGACCACGGCTGCTGTGGAATAGACATGACCCGCGCAAGCGCGGGTCATGTGTATGGAATCATCGCATTTTCTACGAACGAATCTTCCAGCCGCGCTTAAAGAGCTGCGTCACCAGTACAGCCAGACCGACAACGAGTCCCCCGATTACCATCAGGCCAATCATGGTATTAGCTTCACTGTAACCAATCATACTGCTCCGGACACCATCCGCGAAATAGAAAAATGGGTTGAACCGAGTGATGAGCGCGGCGGTTTCGGGTAAAAAAGAAATCGAATAGAAAATACCACCCAGATACGTTAGAGGAGTGATGACAAAGGTGTTGAGGACTTGTAACTGCTCGAAGCTCTCAGCCCAAAGAGCGACAATAATACCCAACATGGCAAAAATCGCTGCGATAGCTGCGATGTATCCCACAAACCATAATGGGTGTACCAACTCAACAGCTCCGAAGGTAACACCAACTGCCAAAATTAAGAACGCAACCATTAAAGCTCGAGTGACAGCACTCCCCACAAAACCGAGAAGCATTTCTAAGTACGAAAACGGTGTAATCAAAATTTCCTCTATCCCACGGGTAAAGCGCATAAAGTAGAGAGCGGACGACGCGCTTGAAAAAGAAGCGTTGATGATTGACAACATCAACACGCCAGGAAACACAAACGAAATAAATGGTACGCCACCAATATCTTCAATCCGACTGCCGATCACAAACCCAAAAATAAATATATATAAGGCTGCGGACACGACAGGCGCTACCAGTGTTTGTATAACAACCCGTAGCGTACGCTGCACTTCGCGTCGAAACATCGTAAATAGTCCAACCCAGTTTGTATGCATAGCTTACTCTTTAGTCCCTTTAGTAATCTCTAAATACGCCTGTTCGACCGATTTGCCACCCCGCATAAACTCCTGCTTGGTTCCGGAAGCAACAATCTTACCGTGGTTGATTATCGCTATGTCACGACATAAGTGCTCAATTTCTTCCAGGTAGTGAGATGTGAGAATGATCGTCTTGCCCCGTTCGTTCATTTCTTGTAGATAGTTCCATAGATCGTGCCGCTGCTCGACATCAACCCCCGCTGTCGGCTCGTCGAGAATCAAGAGATCGGGTGTATGAATCAATGCTCGACCGAGCATGGCTCGGCGCTTGAGACCGCCGGAGAGCTTTTGAAACTTCACATTTCGGTGCTGCTCAAGGTCAAAACGAGCGACCAATTCATTAATTCGCTGTTCTCGCTCAGCTTTCCGAAGGCCATAGTAGCCGCCCATGTAGTCCATCAGTTGTTCTGGCGTCGCGAAGATATCGACATTGAACTCTTGTGGTGACAGTCCGACCTTGGTTCGTGCTTGTTTGTAGTCAGACACAACGTCGATACCACCAACCAATATCTGTCCACTCGTGGGCTGTGCTATACCAGTAACACAATGTATCGTCGTACTTTTCCCTGCTCCGTTCGGACCAAGAAGACCAAAAAAACTCCCTTGCGGAATGGTAAGTGAGATATCATCTACAGCACGCTTCGCTTCCTTGCCGGTTCCGTATACCTTTACGAGGTTTTTGATTTCGAGCATCGCCGCAGACATAATCGGCAGTATACCAGGTATTACCGCAGGACGCACAAACTCACTGATTGCTTTTTTTCGTATTTGCCAGCATAGTTGCTGCACATGACGCGAGACGAACAATGGTTATTACACGAGAAATATAGCGGTGTGCCAAACAATGCGTTTTGGGCTGACTGTGCGCGGCTCGCCGCTGGCGAGCCGCTCGGGTACGTCATCGGCCACGTGCCTTTTTTAGGTTGCACTATCTGGCTAGACTCCCGGCCACTGATTCCCCGCCCAGAGACAGAATGGTGGACCGAACAAGCGAATAAGGCGATTGAACATACCATGGTATGTTCACAAGGTAACAGAGCGCCGCTTCGAATACTCGATCTATGTGCTGGCTCAGGTGCTATCGGAGTAGCAGTGGCTAAGCACAACCCCAACACGCACGTCGACTTCGTTGAAGTAGATCACACTCACCACCCCACCATACAGGCTAACCTCACTCACAACCTCACCGGCGCAAATGTATGTATCATGGATGATACATACAAACTATATGGTGGTGACTTATTTGCTGAAATTCCGCAAGCAGCACAGTATGATTTCATATTAAGCAATCCACCATACATCGACCCAGCTCTCGACCGGACAGAGCCCACAGTCAAAGACTATGAACCGCACCAAGCTCTCTATGGCGGACAATCGGGCATGGAGATTATCAGTCGTATCATACGTGAGGCACCTTGGTACTTATCGGCAAACGGCCAGCTTTGGCTCGAGCATGAACCGGAGCAATCTAGTATGATCCACACACTCGCCGCAGAGCACAGTTTTAGCGCCACCACCCAGACTGACCAATATGGTTACGAACGGTACTCGATTCTAGTGCTACAATAAAGTCATGCCTGAAAACCCACTTTCTACCATGGAGATGAGTAGTACATTGGCCACTGCAGACGTACTGTGGTTTTGCCTATACGCCGCTACGTTTCTCTTTACGTTACATGCAGTGGTAGTTGCCTACCACTGGTATACGTTCGGTACTGACAAAAAGCTCTCAACCATTGGTGTTGGTATATATACTGGTGTTGGTGCTGCTCTGTTACTTGTCGCACTCGGCTTTATTACTTTCTCCGGCTAAATTATGTTGTTTGAACGAATTAAACTAGAAGCTAATGAGCAGATCATCAAAGTGGTGCGGAAGCACTGGTGGGTAATTTTTGTTCGACTAACTATTATCGTCCTTACCGCACTCGTACCACTTATTCCCCTCCTAACTCTACCAACCCTAGAGGCAAACTTGTCCGTACCGCTCGACCTGACAGCCTACACGCAGGTATTTTGGTTTGGTTATACCTTGTGGTTGCTGGGTTGTTGGGTACTCGTCGCTACGGCAATTAGTGATTATTACCTCGATTTATGGGCTATCACCAACCGGCGTATTATTTCAGTCGATCAACAAGGTTTCTTCCATCGCCGCCTCAGTTCGTTTCGGTTAGAACGTCTACAAGATATGAACATTATGGTTACCGGTATCATCCCTACCCTGCTTAATTATGGCACTATCGAAGCCCAGACAGCTGGCGGTAGTAACGAAGAGTTTAAAACGAAGCACATGCCTGACCCACGTGGATTAAAGTCACTGATTATCCAAGCTGCGGACAAACGTCAACGGGAGACGGGTAACTATTATCAACTGACGCAAGAGGGATTGTAAGTTGCACAATAGTAACCCTTTTCGTACAATCACACCTATCTATGACTGATAAACACCTATCAACGCAACCCTACAAAGGTGTGCGTGATTTCTATCCAGACGACATGGCGATTCAGCAGTACCTGTTCGACGTCTGGGCACAAACCGCCGAGAGTTTTGGCTACGAACGTGTCGAAGCCTCGGTACTTGAACCAGCTGCACTCTACAAAGCCAAAGGAGCGGAAAACGAGGAGATGGTTAACGAACAGACCTACACCTTTACCGACCGGGGTAAACGTGAAGTCACCTTGCGCCCCGAAATGACCCCCACGGTTGCACGCATGATCGCTGGCCGGCGGCAAGAACTATCATTTCCAGTTCGCTGGTACTCCATCCCCAACCTCTTTCGCTACGAGCGGGCACAACGTGGTCGCCTGCGCGAACACTGGCAGCTCAACTGTGACATCTTTGGTGCTACCGACTTCACCGCTGACGTCGAACTAATTGCGCTCGCACACCAAATCTTCCTCAACTTCGGAGCTGATGAGAGTATGTTTGAGATCCTCATCAACAACCGACACACCATGCGCCAAGCTTACGAGCTACTTGGCATCACTGACGAAGCCACTGTCACGGCCATTACTCGTCTCAATGACCGTAAAGATAAAATTGAAGCCGCTACGTACGAAGCGGAACTGACGAAGATCGTGCAAGACCAAAAGCTGGCGACAGAAATAACAGCGATGATTGAATCAGACGACCCAGGCGATAACCAAGTAGTGGCTGGTCTTAAAGAACTGGGTATTACTAATGTTCGAATCGACCGCTCCCTGGCGCGTGGTTTTGACTACTACACTGGGACAATTTTTGAAGTTAAAGACACCCATCCCGACAACCGTCGTTCCCTCCTTGGCGGCGGGCGCTACGACAACCTAACTGCCCTCTTTGGTGGCGAACCGATTAGTGGGATTGGGTTTGGGTTTGGTGATGTGACCATGCGCGACTTTCTAGAAACCCACAACCTGCTCACCGCCAACATCACTTCTCCAGTCCTCGCCATACTACCGATGGACCGTACCCTCAACCTCGAAGGACAAAAGCTCGCCCAAAACTTTCGAGCTGCTGGGCTGTCCGTAGCTACAGATATCAGTGAACGAAAAGTTGGTAAAAAAATTAGTACCGCCGCCGAGGCACTCATCGAGTACGTATTGGTACTCGGTAGTGACGAAATTACTGCAAGTTCGTACACTGTGAAGAACCTAACTACCGGCGAAGAAATGTCTGGTACGGTAGAAGAACTGATTTCTCAGCTAACTGCCTCTTGAGAATGAACTACATCATATTTGACTTAGAAACACAAAATATTTTCTCAGACGTCGGTTCAAGCGACCCGACTGCGCTCGATATCTCTGTCGCCACGTTTTACGAAAGTGATACCGACAGCTACACCACTGTCACCATCGATGAACTACAGGACGCCTGGCCTATCCTCGAACGAGCCGATGCGCTGGTAGGCTACAACAGCAATCACTTTGATATTCCTCTCTTAAACAAGTACTACCCCGGTGACCTAACACAAATAAAGAGTATTGACCTGCTTGAGTATATTAAGGCATCGCTCGGACGACGACTGCGACTCGACGACGTCGCGAAAGCCACCATTGGCGCCAAGAAATCGGCTGATGGGCTAGCTGCTGTCCGCTGGTGGCGTGAAGGCAACGTCAAGGCCATTAAAAAATATTGCGAACAAGACGTCAAAGTGACCAAAAAAGTTTTCGACTACGCTATGGAGCACGGTCACATCCTCTTTAAAGATGGCTACCGTAAAAAAGAAGTGCCGCTCGATACGTCTGACTGGACGACACAAGAAGAAGCAGCCATGACGCACTCGTTACTCTTTTGAGCACGCTACTACAACAGAACACACGACCGTTTGTTGCTGTAGTACGTGTGACTTAATGTTGACGACTCTAAGAAATAGACTTTACCCACCAAAAGTGAAGACAAAAATCACGAAACCCGCGAGGACGAGCCGGTACCAAATAAAGGGCCAGAGGGTGTGGCGACGGACGAACCCGATCATGAAATGCACCGCAAATAGACCACTCAAGAAGGCGGCAACAGCTCCCCCAGCCACAGCACTCCACACCACTGTGGTGTCGCTCGTGAGCAGCTCGAGAAACTTTTTCATCCCAGCCCCAGTGATCACTGGCACCGCTAAGAGAAAAGCAAACCGGGCCGCTTCACTCCGAGACAATCCAAGTAACATACCACCAACAATCGTCGCGCCTGAGCGTGACATACCTGGTATGAGTGCTAAGGACTGAAAAAAACCAATGGCCAGGCCTTTACGCCAAGTCATTCGCTCATCACGAGGCGCACTTAAGTAGCGCCACTCTGCGTACATAAATAACACCGAACCCGCTACCAAAACAGCGGCCACCAGTAGTGGTGAGCGGAAGAGTGTCGCCATCAGTGTCTCGAGCGACAAACCCAGTATGACAGCTGGTATGGTACCTACCAGGAGCGCGTACAATAGTCGTTCGTCTTTTTCATTAACCGGTAACCGTCCGAGCTTGCGCAACAGCGCCTGCACCAGTGTCCATAAGTCTTGGCGAAAGTACACAATCACCGCCAACGCTGTAGCCAGGTGCAAGACCGCATCAAACGCTAAAGCGTTAGCGTCCTCAACTCCGAATAAAGCTCGGGCCAACACAAGGTGACCGGTCGAAGATACTGGTAAAAATTCAGTTAATCCTTGTAGTACACCCAAACTCAGTGATTCAGTCATCATAGTCGCCATTGTAGCGTACTTACAAGGGAGACTCCATCAGCTCTATCCGCACCCCGTATTCATCTACTGCCACGGCATGATATACTTTCTAATATTAATCATCATACCAACTGTATGGAACCAGAAACACAAACAACGCCTGAACCAACGAACACGCCAGCGACCATCACAACGGCCAAGAATAACTGGCTACTGCCGGCGACAGTACTCGTTGGCTTTGCCATGATTGCCGCTGCTATTTACTTCAGTGGTGGCGGTGGTACACCACAAGCTCTCAACTTCGATACGGATCAGCCGAGTCAAGAGCAGCCAACCGAGGATATTCGTCCGATTGATGAAGACGACCACATTCGTGGCAATCCGAACGCACCAATTGTTTTCGTCGAGTACTCAGACTACGACTGTCCGTTTTGTAAGCGCTTTCATGACACCATGAATCAGATCATGGATGAATACGGAGCCGATGGCAAGGTTGCTTGGGTTTATCGCCACCTACCACTTGAGCAGCTACACCCAAACGCACCAAAAATTGCTGAGGCCTCAGAGTGTGTCGCTGAACTTGGTGGCAATGATGCCTTTTGGGAGTTCTCTGACTTGATTTTTGACGAACGCGGCACAAATGAACCCACCGATATGACCGCACTGCCCGGCTACGCTGCAGAGGTCGGTGTAGATCAAGCCGAGTTCACCGCTTGTCTGGATGAAGGACGCTATGCTGACCGAGTTGAACAAGACTTAAGCGATGGAGCAGCTGCTGGTATTCAAGGCACCCCGCACACGTTTGTGCAAGTTGGTGGCCAACAAGGCACCATCAACGGAGCACAGCCATATGAAGTTGTGCAACAGCTCACCGAGAACTTGTTAGCGCAAATTGAAGGTACTGAATAGCCCTTACCACTCCACTAAAAAACACACTCCTACGAGTGTGTTTTTTAGTGGGCAGGTAGTCTAACGTCGCTGTAGCTGCTGGGCCAATCGTGCGTACTCACTCTCTGCGATCAGAGCTTCATCAGTTAACCAGCTGCCTCCTACCAGCTCTTCTACCGAACGGCAGATGAGGGACTTGAGTTCTTCTATTTCGGCTTCGGTGATGGTAAACGCTTCTTCTTTTATTTCTCCGTTGGGCGCTGCTTCAACAAATGACAACACTCCTTCGTTACAACGTAACGAAGCGTCGTCGTACAAAGACAATAGCAACGCATAGAACACTAGCTGACGCTTGTAGCCACCATCACTACTAGCTGTTTTACCTTCTATAGCATTACGACTTTTCGGAGAACCAGTTTTATAATCTATAACACGAAGAGCGTGTCCATCCTCACCAATATCGATTCGATCCAGGCTACCAGTCAACGGCAACGTTGGCACCGCCGTCAGCCCAGTCGGCAACTCGACCCTGATTCGTTTTTCTTCCAACGTACGGGCTGGCAGTGTGGTCGTTAAGTGAGGTACGTACTGGACCAGGGTTTTTAAACCTTTTTCGTGCAAGCGTGTGTACTCCTCAGTATTCACCGGCAAACGACCCAGTTCAATTTCGAGCCAGTTTTTAATATCGCTGTCAGCGGGTACGGCTTGCTGGTCTGTATGATATTTCGTAATACGCTGCAACGTGTTGTGCATAGCTGTCCCGAATTGCATATGCGTTGGCTGCACCTCAGGAATGCGCAGTACGTTACGATACAAATAATCCCATGGGTTGCGTACATAGTTATTAAGTGATGTTGCAGAAAAACCTCGCTCTCGCAACGTCGTCGCTACCACGTCAGTTTGTAGCAAGGCTGGTGATGCTGTCGCCTGCAGCGTAGCGCCAACGTCAAATGACGCTTCAATGCCATCTGTATCTTGTACGGTCAAGGTAGCTGGGTCGATATCGTCGAATAAACGTGAAGGAATCAGCTCTTTACCTTCACTGTTCGTACCAGCTGTACTCAAGCACAGTCGCTCTTTCGCTCGAGTCATCGCTACGTAGAGTAGGCGACGCTCATCATCAAGCGCAGTCAGTTCAGACGGTGTCGCACCACGCGTCAGTGGTACTTTAAATAACTCAGCGCGTTTATTACCTCCCCAGGCCTTATCATGTAGGTGAGGCAAGAAGACCACTTGAAACTCCAAACCTTTTGATTTATGAGCTGTCATTACCTGCACCGATTCATCGTTCGTAGTTACATACGGGGCATTGAGTCCAATACCATACTGTTGACGCAACTGTAACTCACGTGCAACGTCAGACAGTGTGCTAACTTCATGGCGTACCACCAGCGCTTCTATTTCATCATATAAACGTCGCACAACTCGTGCCCCTTCAAGCGGATCGTGTGTCATGACATGATCAAGGAAGCCACTCGCTTCAAGCAGATACTGTAATGTGCGATGTGGTGCAGTTGAAACATCCATATCACGAGCGGTTGCCAACACTTCCACTACCTGCTGCGCTGCCGCCAGAGACTCTACCCCAAGCTCTTCGAGTAAAACAGGATCAGCCAAAATACTAAGCAGCGAGCGTTGGTATGTCCGAGCTTGCATAATTTTCATCGTATCGTTGACCGATAGACCCCAATAGGGCCCGTGGAGCACCGCAAAGAGCGCAGACTCGTCACCGTCACTTAACACGAAAGTTATCAGTGACCGAACTGTCTCGGTAATGGGATGCTCTAAAATATCGCCATCAGCCGATGCGGCGACTGAGATCCCGGCGTGACGCAACATCCCAGCAATATGTGCTACTTCTCGGTTGGTCCGCACAATCACTGCTATCTCTTGCGGCAGCACACCATCAGCGATAGCTGATTGTATCTCTTCTCGCATCCACTCGTCTTCGACAACTTGATGGGAAAAGTCCCGACGCTCTACCACAGCTGTACTCACCGCTGCTGCGGTGAGTGGCACACGTAAGTCTTGCAACGGCCCCTCTTCTACTGCTACCAGACTATGAGCAGCGTCAAGTACCGGTTGTCCAGAACGATAATTTTCTGTCAGCGCAATGGTAGTAGTGTCGTTGAATAAATCCTCGAAATATAAGAAGTTTTCCAACGAAGCTCCTTGGAAACGGTAGATTGCTTGTTTCTCATCACCGACCACAAAAATATTAGGTCGATCATGAAAATTACAAATTGTTTCCAGTATCTTGTTTTGCGAACCGTTAACGTCCTGGTGTTCATCGGCTAGAACATATTGGTACTGCTCTTGCACTGACCGCAAGAAATCTTCATTGCTCACCAGGGCTGTCACCACCTCACTAATCATGTCGTCAAAATCATACAGGCGTTCCGTCCGCAAGGCGGCCTCATATCGCTGGTACACGTATAATAATTCGCGATTTTTAGCGATCACTTTTTCGAGTTCTTTGTATTCACCACGTACCTTACCTTTGTGTGGACCTTTTTCGTGCACCTTCTCAGTAGCTGCTAACTGCTCTTCCTGAGCAGTTATTTTCTCAGCTAAGGTATCTGGTGTAACGTACTCTTGCTTCAGCTTACCGATCATACCCATAAGTGGCTTCACGTAGTAGTCAGGTCGCCCCATGGGACGCAAGAGTGAGATGTCGTTATCTTCAAGTATTTGTGTTAGCAAGGCTATTTTGTCGATATCAGTAGCTACTCGTCCGCCCAACATGCGTGGGAAGACGTCTGGGTATGTCTGGATGAGTGTCTGGGCAAAGCCATGAAACGTATACATGGGCACTTGGTACGCTCGGCTGCCGATGTACTGATGGAGCCGCTGGCGCATAGCCTTGGCTCCGGACTCAGTGAACGTCAGCGCCAAAATACTCTCTGGTGCGGTATCAGTCTGTAGCAAAATATTTGCTATCCGTAACGTCAAAATTTGTGTCTTACCAGTCCCCGGACCTGCGATAACCATCACCGGTCCTTCGATAGTATCGACGGCTTGTCGCTGCGCAGCATTTAAGTTGTTATAAGCGGTGTTGAAGGACTGCCCCGGGTCTTGTGAATTACTCATACGTGCAGTATAGCAAACCAAATCTGGTACAAAAAAACACACCGCAACTGGTGTGTTTTTTTGGCCATGACACTTGCTTGCTTACGAAGTCTGCTTACGCAATAGGTGTGTCAAGATTGGCGGAGTAAGCAGCGTGGTCAATATGACCATAATAATAATCACTGAGAACACACCACCAGTGATAACGCCAAGACCAGCACCAATAGTCGCGAAGATGAGACCTACCTCACCGCGTGGCACCATACCAAAACCGACAATCCATTTGTTGACGCCTTTACCAGCAAAGAGACCGGCAACAATTTTGCCAAAGAAAGCTACGGCAGTAATACCCAGAGCTGTAGCTAGAATTGTAGTGTCGGCAAATGTAGTAAGATCAACCGCCATACCAGTCACCACAAAGAAGATTGGTACAAATACCTGTGCAACTGGTTCGATCAAATCTTCGACGTGACGATGTTCGTACCGGTGAACAATATCAGCTAATTTACCTTTGATTGGTGCCGGAGCATCGGCTTCCATTTCAGCCAACTCTTCAACGTAATCAGGTCGTTTGAAGCGACGAAACACAACCGCATCGAGGATCAGACCACCAGCAAACGCACCGATGATAGGCGCCAAACCGATTTCTGCCGCCGCGTAGGCAAACAATAACCCAACTGCGAAGGCTAGCGTAAACTTCATGCCAATCCCGGTGTGAATTTTAGAGAAGTAGAGACTGATGGTTGGTGCCAGAATCTGACCGATAAGAATCGCACTACCGAGGAACAGAATAGCTTTAAATATGATAAAGGCCACTGCACTACCGGTAATACTTCCGACGGTCACAATGGCCGAAACCACTGCCAGAATGATGAGTCCCATCACATCATCGATCACTGCCGCACCAAGCACAATCTGACTTTCTCGTGTCTGCAGCTTGCCGAGATCTTTAAACACACGAGCAGTAATACCAACTGACGTCGCAGTTAAGGCTGCACCGATAAAGAGCAAGGTGTTCATGTCTGCCTCTGGCATCAAGAGCGGACCAGCTACATAGACACCAAGACCAAACGGCACAACCACACCTGCAATGGCCACCATAATCGCGGGTAGACCGACTTTCGACATTTCTTTGATGTTTGACTCAAGACCAATCTGAAACAAGAGAATCACCACACCCAGCTCTGCTAGGAAACCGATGATTTCGTCAGTTTTGATTGGCTCAAAGAATGTAATACCAAATAACGCTAAGTTACCAAGCACTACACCCACCAAGAGTTCTCCCAGTACAGAAGGTTGACCAAAACGCTCTATCAAACTAGACGCTTTGGCAGCGAGTAAAATGAGCGCCATAAATAAGAACGTCAGGGCGTGCGCTCCATGACCACCCTCACTACCAGCTCCCCACACCAGGGTCGGGATCATATACACCAAACCGGCAGCTACTACTGCGTACACGGTCAAGCGTGACATCTTCGTGAATGTATTCATACTATTCGTTAACTACGTACAATGCTGTAACATGTGTCTCCAATAGCGGCGGCACAGCAATAAGCAGCGTGCATACTACTCCCCCACCATAGACTGGTCAACTAGACATGCGTGCATATCTTTTGTTCAAACTGAGTAGACAGCGAAACCGATTGGTATACAATAGAAGTATGGAAATTAAAGCCATCACAAAAGAACCCGTTATCATCAGCGAAGGCGCGACACTCCAAGACGCTCTTGATCGTATGCTACATGAGCACACCAATACGTTACTAGTCACTGATGAGGATGGGAAGCTCATGGGTGAAGTCAGTGTCGCCGATCTCTTTGATGGTGTTGTGCCCATGAACTTTGATGGTGACGCTGCCATCACACTCCTCGATGAAGAACATGAATTTAAAGCTGCCGTCAAAGCCGCTGCCGACACTCCTATTGCAGACTTCATGTCAACTGACATCCGAGCAGTGACACCCGACACAACCTTGATGGAAGTAGCCGCTATTGCTATCAGCGAACATAAAGCTCGTATGCCAGTAGTTGATCATGAGGGTAGACCGATCGGCATGATTTCACGGCAAGGTCTGAAACATATCCTAGGTACATTCATGCACGAATAACAAAACAGCCACCAGGTGGCTGTTTTGTTATTCACTCCGACTATCTACGTTTGATCATCAAGATACACCTCATACACTACAGCTAGTAGTAGTGGTAACGCAAACAAGAGAATGATTTCCTCCAACGGCACTACTGCCCCGAAAAGGTTTAACGTGCCTATGTACTCATTAGTATGAGCAAATACCTTGTGGACATTTACGACAGCCAGCCACAACGAAAGAGCGAGCGGCAAAGCAGCCACTAAACTAAAATCAATGAGTTTATCAACTAGCGTCACCGTCACATTTTTTTGTACACTCAGCGCTGCAAACGCTGCAGCGACAAAAATACCAATCAGCCATAAGTACGAGTACGACAGCGGCCAGCCTTGCACGACAATTGCGTGGAGTGCGATAAGCCCAATGGCGCCCACCGCAAACACAGCAAATGCGGCCAGACGCTCGCGTGCACTACGGACAGTATAGGATGCATCATCAAACAATGCTTCGTACAACAAAACCAGAAACAATGACTGTGCCAAGAGCGCTACCAACGCCTCAAACGGCAAAGCACCGAACAGTCGCAACTCAGTAACACCTAGGGTGTACCAGAGTCCATAGATGTGCGCAATCCCTTCTAGCAACACACCCAACCCCAATCCAAACACACCAACCGACACCAACACCGCTGACGGCGCCATAGTTAACCGGGCCAAAACAAGCGCGGGTAAAGCAAATAGCCATAATTGGGTTACTAACAAGCCGGCATCGAATAAATAGAGGCCATACCCTGCTAAGGCATAGTACATAACGATACCTGCGCCAACCAGCAATGAACGATGAACCATATTACACCTATTGTAGCAAACAAAAACCACCAGTCTCGATGTGACTGGTGGTTTTTGTATATATCACGAGAGCTTATCTAAATCAAAGTTTCGCTCAGTTTGATGTGAGTTTTTGCGACCTGCTCTAGTAGCTCTTGAGACGTCGAGCTTTTTCGTGCTGTCTAATTTTCTCTAGTGCTTTAGCTTCGATTTGGCGAATACGTTCGCGAGTCACACCAAACTCTTTACCAACTTCTTCAAGTGTATGGTACGTGCCGTCAAGTAGACCATGGCGCATCTCGAGAATTTTACGCTCCTTCTCTGATAAGGTATCTAGAATCTCAAGAATTTGATCGGTCAAAATACTGTGAGCTACCTCCTGATCTGGCGATACCATCTTGTCATCAGAGATAAAGTCAGACAACCGAGATCGATCGTCATCGTCACCGATTGGCAACTCGAGCGAAATAGTATCCTGAGAGATTTTTTCGATCTGATAGATTTTCTCGACCTCTACCCCCATCTCCGTAGCGATCTCTTCGGGTACTGGATCACGACCTAAATCTTGTGCTAGTCGACGTGATACCTGCTTGTATTTTGCCATCGTCTCCACCATATGAACCGGGATACGGATGGTACGAGACTGATCAGCAAGCGCACGGGTAATTGCCTGACGAATCCACCACGTGGCGTAGGTCGAGAACTTGAACCCTTTCAAGTGATCGAATTTATCTACCGCTTTAAAAAGACCGAGGTTACCTTCCTGAATTAGGTCGAGCAGTGTTAGGTCTGGGCTACGCCCAACGTACTTTTTAGCAATCGATACAACCAAACGCAGGTTAGCTCGGGCTAACAGATTGCGCGCCTCTTCGTCTCCTTCCAGAATACGCTGTGCGAGATCTTTTTCCTCCTGTGCTGTTAAGAGTGGGTACTGACCGATCTCTCGCAAATACATCTGAATCGAATCATACCCGCTATCACCTCGCTTGTACGCACTCTTGCGCTCTATCACTTCTGCTGACGGGTCCGCTCCCAACATCCCATCACTTGAAAGGACATCGATACCAGCTATTTCAAATTTTTCGTATAGTTCCTCTAAGAACGGTACGTCTTTTTCAATTTGGGGGAAAAACTTTAAGATTTCACTGTACGTAACGTATCCACGCTCACGTCCCAGACGCATCAATTCAGCCGCTTTACTATCGGCGATCTTTTGTGCTTTGCTCCGAACCGAAGTCTTCTTTGCGACAGCTGCAGTAGCTGTTTTCTTAGCCGGCGCTTTTTTGGCTGAATCCTTCTTCGATACTTGTTTAGTAGCTGCCTTCTTAGTTGTTTTTTTGGTTGTCGTTTTTTTTGTGGCCGTGTGTTTTTTAGCTGTTGCCTTGGTGGCTTTTTTTGCTACTTGCTTGGTGGCCTTGGTGACGGCTTTTTTGGCCGTTTTTTTGACTGTTTTTTTGGTTGCCTGTTTGGCTGCCATATAGGGTCGTACTATATAGGAAAATATGAATTTGTCTAGGAACTTGAAGCTTCAGGTGACGCGAAATAGTCAGCAGTATATTCTGTTTCGCCCAGCTGTTTACGAGCAATGTCAAACTCTTGGAGGGCAGCTTTTTTATCAGTGTCTGATAAGTCAGCGTCGTGCAGCTTGAGTCGAGCTTGCCGCATCGTTTCTTTGTGCACCATAGCTGCGTATGTCTGTAGCAAATGAGCTAAGTCAGCTCGCAACTGTGTTTGTGGACTGTGCTGGTATTGCTGCTCGAGCGTAAACAACAGCTCACTCGACAGTTCTGGAGCCAGTTCTGACCTGTCGTGTGCAGCTGCCCGACCTGTGATTGTCTCGTAGGCGGCGTCAAGTTTCTTAGCTAAGTGCTCTTCTACCACTTCAGTTACCAATAGTATATGTGCCGCCAAGGCCTCCCGTTGTGAGTGGTTTACTTTCGTAGCCGGTGGGGCGGGGTTGGCCGGTGCGGCTGGTGCGCTTGCGGCCTTAGTCTCCTGAGCAGTTACTTCGCGTGCTCGCAAACGTTCCACTTCAGTATGCACCGCTTCTTTAGTTGTCTTCAAACGCTCTGCCACGATTGTTTCAAAGTGCTCTTGATCAATTCGATTAGGGATGCGGACGATAAACGGCAATACTTCTGCATGGGCACGTAGTTTAAAAGCACGTTCATCATTACTGTCATCAGCTAAGACATCCAACAGAAATTCGACCACGTGTCGTGCATCTTTTACCGCTGCCTTCAGTTCACCTTTGCCAGCCGCTACCATGTCTGCTGGATCAGCCCCTGCTGGTAGGCGGGCCACCTTCACGTCCATGCCGCGTGCCAGCATAATCTCTGCCCCTCGTTTGGCAGCCGCTACACCAGCACGATCTGCATCAAGCGCTAACACTGCTTTGTTTGAGAGTCGTTGCAACAACCCAACTTGATGATCAGTCAACGCAGTACCAGATACAGCCACTGTATTAGTATAGCCAGCTTGGTGCGACATAATCACATCAAACTGCCCCTCCACAATCAGACTAAAGTCAAACTTACGAATTCCCTGCTTAGCCTTATCGTAACCAAACAACACTTCTGATTTATTAAACAACTCAGTCTCAGGTGAGTTCACATATTTTGGTGCTTCGGTTTCAGAACTGAGGATGCGACCAGAAAAACCAACCACCCGTCCAGACGGATCAAACACTGGAAACATTACCCGATCACGAAATGTGTCATATGGTGCCTTGCCGCCATCGCCACCCTTGATGAGACCCGCTTTGTGCAGTTCGGTATCGGTGTAGTTTTGGTTAGTGAGAGCAGTTCTTGTATCACGCCAGCCATGTTGTGGCGGGCCAGGAGCGTAGCCAATCCGCCACTTGGCTATCGTCTGTGGTGTAACCTTTCGTCGTTCCAAGTAAGCTGTAGCTGCCGGCTCTTTATGCAGCCACTCGGTATAGAACACAGTAGCTGCCTCGAGGACATCATACTGACGGTCTCGTTCACTCTTCTTTTGCGGATCCTCTGGCACCAGTTCGACACCAGCTTTCTCAGCTAAAATCTTCAGCGCTCCTTTGAAATCTACCCCTTCCATTTTTTCCACAAAGGTGAAAATATCTCCCCCTTGTGAGCTCGAAAAGCAGTAATACATGCCACGATCAGGTGAGACGTAAAACGACGGGGTTTTCTCGGCAGTAAAGGGTGACTTGCCTTTCAAGTTTTTGCCCGCTGGGTGGAGCTCGACGTACTGGGAGACGACGTCAACAATACTCATCCGTTCTTTAATCTGCTGTACCGTATCGGACATAAGTAGCGCTATTGTACCTGATTTTCTGACACCTGCCGAATTGACAACAAACTCCTTTTTATTTTCCTCGCTCAGTAAGTTGCAACGTAGATCATTCACCAAGAACCAAACCTTTCAATCGATTGAAAGGTTTGGTTCTTGCTGTGACTCTACACATATCAGACAACAACGTGTGTAGAAATGTAAAA
>JAASSY010000028.1 GCA_021767645.1 Candidatus Parcubacteria bacterium
AATAGAAATCGCAGGAGACAGTCCGGCAATCTCATCGACATCTGGTTTCTGCATTTTATTTAAAAATTGTCGGGCGTAGGCAGACAGTGACTCAATGTAGCGTCGTTGTCCTTCAGCAAAAATAGTGTCAAACGCTAACGACGATTTACCACTACCGGACGGACCGCTGATGACAATGAGCTCATTGCGCGGCATGGTGACGTCCACGTTTTTCAAGTTGTGTGTACGAGCTCCTTTAATGGATATTTCTCGCTCACCCACTCCCTCCCAGGTTGTTTTTGCGGTTTTTTTTGGTTGCTTAGCCATAACGCATCGTCGCCTCTAGGTGAAGCTAGAGGTCAAGTACGGTCAGTATAGCAAGTTCTTGCTACTTCGTCACATCGGCTCGGGGAAGGGTTACGACGACGTGTGTTCCCACGCCTTTAATCGACTCAACACCAATTGTGCCGTTCATTTGTTTTACTAATTGTTTTGTGATCCACATACCAAGGCCTGTTCCGGTCACTGCGGCAGTATCTGCATTTTCCACCCGGAAAAAAGGTGAGAAGAGCTTTTGTTGATCTTCTGAGCCCATACCAGTACCTGTATCGGCAATCCGAATTTCAACCGTCTTGCGTTTGCTCTGAGCACTGATTGAAATTGAACCTTGCTTCGTGTATTTAATAGCATTACTTACAATATTGACAATCACTTGGTGTAAACGTTCTGGGTCTGCATACACATACACCTGTTCTGGCAAGTGGTAGGTGAGCTGGAGGCTATGCTGTCTTGCCAACAGCTCAAGCTCTCTCGTCACTTGTGCTGCAATCTCAATCAGCGGTGTTTGCTCTGGAATAACAGCTAGTTTGCCAGATTGAATTCGGGCTACATCGAGCAAGTCATTCACCAATCCAAGCATACGTTCGGAAGAATCCTTAACCTTACCAGCGTACTCAGTACGTTTCTCGGGGTCACTCGTCTCAAGCTGCATACTGGCGTAACCACGAATAGCCGTCAACGGTGTGCGTAATTCATGGGCCACCATATTTAAAAACGTATCTTTACTTTCGTTTTTTTCTTTAGCTTTCAGATACAGTGCCTGGTAATTCGTCATGCGGATATGCCAGTAGGCTAACGCTAAGATAAACAAATACACCAATGCCAGCGACCAATAGGCACTCCACTCCCGTGAAGATAAAGCACTATCAACTGCGCCCAACGACACGACTGTTCCGATAAAGTAGGTTGTTCCATTCACCTCTGATGCCCGATAACCATACCAGAAACGTTCACCTTCTTCCGCGGTTTCAAAAATAAGTGACTCATCAAATCGAATAGCCGCGTTGCGATGCATATCACTTAAGGTAGACGTTGCCGCGAGTATTTCAGGATCACTACTCACAATGTTTTGTAACTGATTTCCAACTCGCTGTTGTATCACAAATAGCTCAATGTCGGGATTAAGTTCAGTAAGACTCTCTACTTCTGATTGCATAACATCTCTGTCAGCATTGGTGGCTGAAAGTATGCTCACAAATGAGTCGTGAATGATTCCCACCCGGTCTTTCTGTAATCGTTCTTGATTTGCTCGGCCGGCTTCGAGAAATTGCTCACCACTATTAATAAAAAGAATGGGTAAGACGATAAGCAATAACAGCGCAACTAAAATATGAGTATGGTGCAGTACGTACTGCATACCATACTCAAGTGACTGCAGTACCCGAGTGATCATACAGCAGCTGTATTGTTAGCCAGTTCCAACTCTCTCCTGCGGGCTTCAACCGACAAACCGATCAAAATTAACACTAATCCAATGGCCACCAATGATACAGAGCCGACTAGCAACATGGTTGATTGCGAGGTCAGTGAGCTTGGCTGAGGACTGACTGGTGCGTTCTGAGCGGCCTGAGCCACAGGGGTAATCGCTTGCGCCTCTTTAATAAAGCGATATGGTGCGCTTTTCGCCACTACGCGACCCGCATTGTCAGTTACACCTACATACACTTCGTGCTCACCGTCCTCAAGTTCTTTATCAAAGGTATAACGCCAAGAGCCATCAGCGTCGGTCTTTACCGTGACAACGATCGGCGTGCTGTAAATATAGAGAGTCACAAAACTATTGGGCATAGCTCGTCCTGTAATCTCAGCCCGCAGTTTTGCCGGATCGGGTGTGACTGGTTCTTGCACAGCTGGCTCTATTGGTTCGACAGCGTCTACCGCCAAAACATCACTCCGTTCAACACCAGCTTCTTTGGGCGATTGGTATTCAACGACTGTTTCCCGTACTGGGTTTAATGGGTCGTAACCACCGATAATCTCTACACCGTCGATAAAGCCGTCACCATCCGTATCGGCAGACATTGGATCAGTACCATAGAGCTCTAACTCGTCAAAGTCTGTAATCCCGTCGTTATCTGAGTCTGTTAATGCGTCAACGCTACGTCGTTCAATCAACTCATCCGTGCGTTTGAATGATGCAATGTGCTCCTCAATAATTGTCCGCACACGCTCTGATATCAAATTATCCATCTCTCGGACAGTCGCACGTGAATATTCTCCCTTGACCGATTGTAGTACCTTACGAGCAATGCGCTCTTCCCACGACTCAATCACAATGTCGCTATTGGACCGCAATTGACGTGTTAGCTGAGCGAGTTCGGTCTGAATATCAGAACGCTGCATCTCAATAAAACTTGTAACGAGCTCTGCGACATCCACGTCATCAAGTGCTTCGGCAGTTGACTCTTTCTGTACGCTGTCTGCAACTTCGGTTTGCGCTGGTCCACTTGTTGTTTGCTCTCGATCATTATTTTGTGTAGTTGCTGGCTCTGAAACTTCTTCAGGTATAAGGTTCCTTACTTCCTCCACTTCGCTTGGTGCAACAGGCTGCTCTAATGTCTGGTTATCAATTACTACATCTAAGGTATTAGAAAACTTTGCCGTTCCTACGACACCAGCTCGTGCGCTTAATTCGTAATTTCCGTTTGGGCTGTTGATGGTATTGTAGCGGAGTATCCACTTCTCAGTCTGTGTTTTAGTTGCTGTTCCGATGAAGCGAGGCCAGGTGCTGGAGACGTCCTGTAAGTAAAAGTTCACGTATGTGGCTCCTTTGACGTTTGCAGTCAAAATTTCTTCACCAGATAGAATTGAATCAGCCTCGATAGTGATCTCGGAAATTGTTATTTCATCTGTGTTTGTTGGTGTATCATTGCTGTCATCATCGCCGATTTCTGCAGAGGTTACTTCATCCTGAACTCCATCGGCGCCATCAGAGAGACTCTTCTCAAAATCAGAGATAAGGGGGGTGTCCGATTTGTCGCTTTGGTCCTCATTACTATTGGTCTGATCTTCAATTGTATAACTATCTTGACTTGATGTGACAAGGCCCGTATCAGTCTCAACCTCGGCCCATACAGTGTATGAGCCAGGGCTATATTGACTTGTATTCCATGACAGTGACCAGCTATTGCTTCCAATTTTCGTGGCCTCGCCAACTGTCTCATCAGATTCATTTGTTTTAGCAGCGAGCACAGTCACTTTTGTTGCGTCTGCTACGTCCACCTTTACCAGCGCATTCGTCTGGTTTTGCTTGGTTACGTTTAATGTTGCCGAGCTTGTATCATTGCTATTTGCATCATTTGCCTGGATAGTATAAGTAGCCGACTCACTTGAAAATGTTTCCTGGCTATTCGTTACTTTAGCCCAGACTGTATAACGCTTAGTAGCGTATTGGGTAGTGTCCCAATCAAGGACCCACGAACCGTCAGACATCTGGCTTGCATCACCCAGATCATTGAGTCCCTGGTTTTCATCAACCGCTCGGATGAGTACCTCCTCAGCTTCAACTGGTGACGTAGTGATTTGTACTATACCTTCTGGTTGCTCAGTAAGAGTAATGGTAACTTGGGGTGCTGTATACGTTTCTTCACTCTCTTGAGAGTTAACACTGTCCGTATCAATAAGTGCATTGTCTAGTGGATAGTAATCAGAGGTCACAGCGCCGGTATGGGTATCCTGTGTTGCCTCGAGCCAATAACGGGCTTCAAACCGATAGTCGCTGCCATCACGGTAAAGACTCGAATTCCAATCGTACGTCCATACTCCGGGTTCACTTTCAGTAGCCGAACCTAATTTAAAACTGTTACGATAGGTATCGCGAAACATGTAATAGTCAACGCGATACACATCAGGTAAGGTAACCGATAACTCGACAACTCCTTGCATGGGTTCGTTAGGTGTGACGTACACTACTGCGTCAGCGTATTGGCTGGTATCAACAGTTGGTTCGCTTTCCTCATCAGTGGCAGACTCATCGGTGGTACTTGTGGCACTATCTTGTGTTGCCTCTGGATTCTCCTGTGTCGAAGACGCAGTTGAAGCAAACTGTGTAGCAGGAGACACAAAAGCCCCAGCGTTAAGTACACTAAACACTCCACCGATGACTACAAAGAATAAACCACTAAAGCGAGCTATCTTTCCTGCTCGATACTGCATATCTGATGCCCAGTCCATAATTGCATTATAGGTGATATTATAGTGTTTGCAGTCACCTACTGTCGATAACTAAACTACGTCGTATCAAGTTGCTCTTTTAGATAAGCCAATTCATCACGGAGAATAGCAGCAGTTTCAAAGTCGAGCACAGAAACAGCTTCCTCCATTTGTCGCCGTTTCTCCTTTAAGACTTTCTTTGGATTCTTCTTAAATAGCTCCATGTCTACCTTGAGGAGCGTATCGACTGTCTCGTCGTGCTCGCTGCGAAGCTGATCAGCAATTGATTTGATTTCTTTTTTGATTGTTTGTGGAGTGATGCCGTTGGCTTCATTGTACGCGATTTGCTTCTCACGACGTCGCCTCGTCTCACCAACCGCATACTCCAATGCCTTGGTCATCTGATCAGCGTAGAGCACCACCCGACCATTCACGTTACGCGCGGCGCGTCCAATAGTCTGAATCAACGCTGTCTCGCTGCGCAAAAAACCTTCTTTATCGGCATCGAGAATCGCTACGAGTTCAACCTCAGGTAGATCGAGTCCTTCTCGCAGGAGGTTAACCCCGACGAGGCAGTCGAAGTCACCCTTACGAAAATCGGTCAAGATTTCAATCCGCTCGATCGTGTCTACGTCACTGTGGATGTACTTTGTCTTAATACCTTTCTCATCGAGAAACTCAGTGAGGTCTTCTGCCATCTGTTTCGTTAGCGTAGTGGTGAGTACACGTGCACCAGACTGAATCACTCGCACCGCTTCATCTATAAAGTCTTGCACTTGCCCCGGGTACGCCCCCTTCTCTACTACCGGACGAATATCAATCTCCGGGTCTACCAACCCCGTTGGCCGGATAATCTGCTCCACCACCTGCCCCTTGCCTGCGTCTACTTGGGCTTGTTCATATTTACCCGGTGTGGCGGAGGTGTAGATACATTGCCCGACATTGGCGACAAACTCGTCAAATTTGAGCGGACGGTTGTCAACTGCACTCGGTAAGCGAAAGCCGTGCTCAACCAGTGTCTCTTTACGCGAGCGGTCACCAGCGTACATTCCGTTCAGTTGCGGGATGGTGACGTGCGACTCGTCGATGATGGTGAGAAAGTCTGGCTGGCCATCCTCGTCGTGTGGAAAGTATGACAATAACGTATACGGGGCTTCTCCAGGCTTGCGTCGATCAAAGTGACGTGAGTAGTTTTCAATACCGTTGCAGTACCCCACTTCGCGAATGAGAGCTAAGTCGTGTTCAGTTCGTCGCTTCAAGCGTTCGGCTTCCAGTATTTTGCCTTCTTTTTTAAAGCGAGCGAGTTGTTCTTTCAGTTCGAGCCTAATGTCTTCGTACGCCACTTTGCGCTCATCTTCAGGAGTCACAAAGTGTTTAGCTGGAAACAAGAAAAATACTTCTGGTTCTTCAATAATTTGTCGTGATATCGCGTCAATTTTGCTAATGTGTGACACCGTCGCACCACCGAAGTTGAGCCGGTAAATAACCCGTTCGTTGGTGGGCATGATCTCTACGGTATTGCCAACCGCCCGAAACGTACCCGGTGCCAAGTCAGCGTTGGTCCGCTCAAAGTACATATCGATCAGTACACGGAGCATTGACGTACGGGTAGCATTAAAGCCACGTTCAATTCGCTTATGCTTCTTTTCGTACTCAGCTGGTGAACCAAGTCCGTAAATACATGATACCGACGCCACAATAATCACATCCTCTCGGGTCAGAAGGGCTTGTGTGGAGGCGTGCCGTAGTCGGTCAATTTCTTCATTGATTTGTGCCTCTTTCTCAATGTACGTATCGGACGTCGGCATGTACGCCTCGGGTTGGTAGTAGTCGTAGTACGAGACAAAGTAATGCACCGCGCTATCCGGAAAAAAGTCACGGTACTCTTGCGCCAGCTGCGCTGCTAGAGTTTTATTGTGCGCGATGACCAGAGTTGGCTTCTGCACTTGCTGAATGACATTAGCGGCCGTAAACGTCTTCCCCGAGCCGGTGACACCAAGCAAAGTCTGATCGGTCATACCATTTTCCAGGCCAGCTACGAGCTGCTCAATCGCTTGGGGCTGATCACCAGCCGGTGTTTTGTCCGTACTTATCTGAAATTGCATCCCCCAACTATAGCGCGTAGTAAAACGTTTACCAAATGTCTATATCCGTCCGCCCCCACCAGAGGAACCACCGCTCGCTTGGTGATACACCCGCACCTGAATAGCATCAACTTGTACCGTGTTGCCACTCGGGACTCCCGTGAGGCGGACAGCGAAGTTGGCGTTGCTGAAGTCGCTATCACTCCAGGTTCGTCCCCAGGTATCGGCTGCGCCACCCAAGGTGACCACGGTATCGGTGGTGGTGAGGGTTGGTGTGCTCTTGCTGCCGGTCCACGAAGTACCACCGTCCCAGGAGAGCTGGACGTCAATCGAGCCAGCGGCGGTGGTGCCGGAGATCTCGAGTTTCACCTCGACACCTTCGATAGTGTCAGCACTTGGGACACTGTCGTTGAAGGTGGTGAAGTCAGAGCTGGTACCGGTGCTGTCGGTGGCGTAGGTGCCATCGTTTTGGTCGTACGCGTTGGCGCCGTTGGTCCAGGCGCCGCTGTGGGCGGCGGGCCAGAGGAAGTCGGGTGCGTTGCCGATCGTATCGCCACCGGTATTGGTATCGAGACGGTCACCACCGTCCTCGGTACCGCCGGTGACAACTCCGCCACCCTCCGGCGCAGCAGTACCAACCCGGGAGCTAGAGCCACCTCCCCCACCTTGGTTGTTGCGGGCGTGTTGGACAGCGTCAACACTGCCGAAGATGGTGTGGGTGCCGTTCTCATCGGTAATGGTGATATCACGCGGCTGGAGGTCAACCGTCATGAAGGAACCACGGTCGGGGGCGTTCCAGTCAGCGATGACGACGTAGTCAGTGACGCTGGTGGTGCTGATAGCGAAGTCCTCACTGAAGGTGATGCTGCCCCAGCGGCCGTTGAAGGTCAGGGTACCCGTGGCGAGTTCAGTGTCACCGGCGTCGTAGAGGGCATCGTTGTCTTCATCACGGTACAGGCGGATGTTGCTGAAGTCGTTGGCGTCGAGCTTGCTCACACCCGAGAGTTCGAGTTCGAGGTTGGTGGTGGTGGCGTTGCCACTCTCGGGGGTGAGAGCAAAGGCGAAGAGTGGTTCGTTGGTTTTGTTCATGAAGTTGAAGGCGTTGTCGACCTGGGTGGCGGTGTGGTTGGTGATGGTGGAGGAACCGGTAGTTACGACAGAGCTGACGGTGTAGAAGTCGGTGGTAGTGCTTTGGTTGGTGTATTCGGCGGAGATCCAGGCAGTGGTGCGGGAGGTAGAAGCTATACGAACCTCATCTATAACACCATCAAACCAATTGTTGTTACCTCTATTAATGGCAACCTTATACTTATCATAGCGAAATCCAGTCGCATTACTTGAAGAACCGCTAGCCACACTGTCAAGATAGCCTGTTTGTAAATTAGTTGTATTTGTTACAACTACATGCTTCCAAGCACCAACAGTACTAGATCCGAAGGTGGTGCTATAGCTGTCATGTCTAATTTGATGACTACCAAAATCGTCAAAATCAATCTGAAACGTATTTGTGCCACCGCCGTCAGAACCAGAGAAAATTGACTTAAATATTGCGTCACTGTCAGGATTAACCCAAGCAGAAATAGTTGTATCTATAAGAGTTTGTGAAGCGACTGTTCGCGCCAGACCATCACCATCACCATTAAAATCTAGTGCCTTACCCACCTGACCGTTAGCAAAAGCAGTGTCCCCGTCCGCGTCAGTAAGGGTCAGATCCGAATCATTACCTGTAGAGTCAGAATAAAAGTTTACAGCTGTACTGTAACCATCCTGTATGTGCCAGACCGCCAGATAATCATTCGTCC
>JAASSY010000006.1 GCA_021767645.1 Candidatus Parcubacteria bacterium
ACGTCCACTGATGTAGCGGTTTGATAAGCGTACCGCTGCAACCAGTGCAGGATCAGTAATTTCTACCCCGTGGTGAATCTCATACTTCTCTTTAAGACCACGCAAAATTGCTAATGTCGCTTCAGCGTCTGGCTCGTCAACATAGACAGTTTGGAAGCGCCGCTCCAAAGCAGCGTCCTTTTCCACGTACTGACGGTATTCGTTAAGGGTTGTAGCTCCGACTAAGCGTAGTTTCCCACGGGCAAGTAATGGTTTGAGCATATTGCCCGCATCAACCGCTCCTTCTCCACCACCAGCCCCAACCAGGGTGTGAAGCTCGTCGACAAAGAGCACAATATTGCCAGCTTCCTTTTCCACCGCTTTAAGAACTTCTTTAAGACGCTCTTCAAATTCACCACGAAACTTAGCACCCGCAAGTAGCGACCCGATCTCTAACCCAAGCAGCCTCTTTCCCTTCAGTGATTCAGGTACATCACCCGACACAATCCGCTGTGCCAGACCCTCAACAATCGCCGTCTTTCCAACCCCAGGTTCACCGAGGAGCACTGGGTTGTTTTTTGTGCGACGAGACAAGACCTGCATCACTCGGCGAATCTCCTCATCGCGACCAATAACTGGGTCGAGCTTGCCGTCTTGGGCTAGGGCCGTATAGTCTTCGCCATATTTTTCTAGTACGTTTTGTTTACTTTCTGGGTTTTGATCAGTCACATTCATATCACCTCGTAGTTCGGTTAATTTGCTAGTAATGTTGGCTGGTAATAGATCAAACTGGGCCAGTATCTCGCGGGGCTTTCCTTCGTTATGACCAAGAGCTAAGAGTAAATGCTCAACACTGACGTAACTATCGTTCATTCCAGTAGCCTCTTTTTCAGCCCGTCGAAACACACTCGCGACTGCGGGCGTTAATTGCGGATTTGCCGGTTGGCTCAACGCTGGAAGAGTATCAAGTGCATTTTCTACCTCATGAAGAACACTTTCAGTGTTTACATCAAGAGCAGACAGTAGCGGCCCTACAATCGTTTCCGGAGTGGTCAGTACAGCTTTTAGGAGGTGTAACGGATCTACTGATTGATGTTTATATTCGTAGGCTTCTTGAATGGCTTCTTCCAGAACTTCGCGGGATTTTTCAGTCAACTTTTCTACATTCATACAATTACTATTGTAATGATTTCAAAAGAGTTGACAAGTCTTACAAATCCTTGTATCGAGCGGTCTTCTTTTTTCGTTTGGTATCGGTAAAGCCAGTGATGCCTTTGAGGTATGGGTGAGCTGCTAGTTTTTTACGCACTCGTGAGAGCGTAAGTTTCACAGCATTTTCAGACTTGCCGACAATGCGAGCTATGTCGGCTACCTTGTATCCTTTCTGGTATTTCAAATACAAAATATCACGCTCTTTAGCTGGTAGTTGCTGAATAGCTCGCCAGAGGGCACGAATGTTGTCCTTGGTTTCTATATCACTCCAAATTTCCTCTGGCACATCAACACCAGTTGCTTCAATCGAAATAGGTTTAGGAGAGCGGTAGTAGTTAACAAGTAGGTTGTGAGCGATAGTTAAGAGATAAGAAGCATATGAGGTTTTCCGCATCTGAAACTTGTCTAGATGTTTGTATGCTCGCACGAAAGTTTCTTGCGTTAGATCTTCAGCCACGTCACGATCGTGACCGACCCGATACCAAAAATAGTTGAAGATTTTATCAACGTACTTCTCATACAAAAACGCAAATTTATCGCGGTCTTTCCGGGAAGCAATAATGGCATCTTTGTCTTCTTTATCCATGACTCAATTATACTAAAACTACATATTTTCATAAGCACACGAGACGCTTCGAACCCGCAATATGAGTTCGGTTGATTCCGTCAAGCAGGGCTTTACCGTCCACGGTTCTAGCCCGAGACGGCCCGCAATGGCCGGCCGGAAAGCGAAAGCTTCCCGGCCGTTTGCCATTTGCGCGAGGGAGAAGGGGGGGGTGTAGCTTTTCGCAGAAAAGCGTTACGCGATTCGAAAAGGTTGCCTGCTATTTTGGAAAAATAGCGATAACTTGTACGGGTCGGTGAGCTTCCAGTCCGTCACCTCCAGCTTCCTGATGCCAATGTGCTATCCTACATACTATCTATGAAACGAATGGGAATTGATTTCGGTACGAAGAAAGTAGGTATTGCGGTTACCAACGACGACGGTACCATGGCGTTTCCGCGCACAGTTGTACCGAATGACGATCAACTGCAAGCAACTGTCGAGTCTCTGATCGCAGAGGAGGGGATTGCAGAAGTGGTGATTGGGCATTCGTTGCACACCACTGGTGAGGCCAATCCGGTCCAGGCTCACATCGAGGCTTTTATGACTGACCTGACACTCTCGCTTGGTATACCGGTTCACCTAGAACCAGAGCAATACAGTACCCAAGCCGCCACTCGAGTACAGGGCAAAAATGAGCAGACCGACGCGTCGGCTGCAGCACTGATTCTTGATAGTTTTATAACCAAACATCCTGTGTAACTATGAGTACCGACTACATTACATTTGCTGACTTCATGAACGTCGAGATTCTACTGGGAGAAATTATTGCTGTGGACGTCGTGCCAGATGCGGACAAGCTACTGCGACTTGAAGTGGCAGTAGGGGAGGAGCAGCCTCGGCAAATTATTTCCGGTATCCGTGAGTACTTTACCGATCCGCAAGAACTAGTGGGTGTGAAGTGTCCGTTCGTGCTCAATATTGAGCCACGGACAATTCGCGGCTTAGAAAGTCAGGGTATGATTTTAGCAGCTGATCACAACGATACCTTTGCCTTCTTCACTCCTTCTGCTGATTTGCCGGCTGGTACACGGCTTCACTAGTGTTTGTCTATGTCGTTTCTCAGTGTCGATGCTCATAAGGAAGCCACCGAAACAATTGCCAAGCATGGTGCTAACTGGCTGCGCAGTAAGTACGCGGGGACGATTCTTGCCCTCATTTCGTTTGCGGAATCGGTGTTTTTGCCGGTACTTATCGACCCATTTTTAATTGCGTTGACGCTTGCCAACCCACGGCGCTGGCGCTGGTATATTTTTATTTCTGTTGCTGCTTCGACACTGGGTGGTATTGCTGGGTACTACTTAGGGCTCTATTTCTTCGACACGGTCGGTGTCGCTGTGTTGTCTTGGTACGGCCTTGAGGCCAGTTTTAACAGTATTGCGAGCGAGCTCGATCAGAGCGGATTCGTGTTCGTACTAATTGGTGCCTTTACACCAATTCCTTATAAAATTGTTGCTATCGCTAGTGGGGTACTACAGATTCATTTTTTAACCTTTTTGGTAGCATCACTGATTGGACGCATGTTGCGTCTTGGCCTGGTTGGTTTGGCGACCCATGTGGTCGGGCCACACGCACTGCCAGTGGTGCGCAAACACTTGCACCGCTTTGCTGCCATTGCTGGTATTGTATTGCTAGCCTACCTCGTGATTGAGCTGATGTACTAGCATGTGAGTTGTGTCATATTTTTCTGTTTGAAACACGTATAATGTAAGCATGTCTGTTCTTGCAGCTGTGACATCGGTCTTTCCTCCGCCTACATTTATGCGCTTACCTGCGTTGGGGGTGGATGTGTCCGATACTTCACTAAAATATGTTGGCTTTACTCCCGATCTGACCAGTGGCCAAAAGTTACAGCTGACCACCTGGGGAGATATTTCGATACCAGAGGGTGCGTTGCAGCGTGGCTTAGTTAATGACGTGGCAGCTTTAGGGAAGGTGCTCAAGGAAATGAGGGAGCGTACCGGGCAGGATATGGTGCGTTTATCGCTGCCCGAGGAGCGAGCGTACGTGTTTGAGACAGAGATTAGTCGGTCAACCTCACGCAAAGAAATCCGCGGACAGCTTGAATTTCGTTTAGAGGAGAATGTACCACTTTCGCCGCGTGATGCGCACTTTGGTTACGAAATTCTGCCTGATCCAGTGCGTCACGATAAGCTCCGTGTGCTGGTGACTGTGTACGCCAAAGAAACTATTAATAACTACCACGAAGCTTGTCAGATGGCTGGGGTTACTCCAATTTCGTTTGAAGTAGAAGCGCAGGCGATTGCCCGCTCGGCCATTGGTAGTGATGATCCGCGTACACACATGATTGTTGATTTTGGTAAAACACGCTCTGGTATTGGTATTGTCAATCAAGGCGCGATGCTTTATACCTCCACGATAGATATTGGTGGTCGTGAGTTATCAAGCGCTATGCGTGACACGCTGGGTGACGTGGCCGAGTCAGAATTGACCAAACTAAAAAATGAAGTTGGTCTCCTACCGAGTCGATCTCATCCAGAAGTACGAGACGCGTTGTTACCAGTCGTGACATCAGTGGTTGATGATATCGAAACCCGACTAGCGTACTGGAACACACGGATGCAGGATAGTGATGAGCGACACATCCATAGTATTATTCTTTGTGGTGGCAGCGCTAATATGCGTGGCTTACCTGATCATGTGACAGACGTGGTGGGGATTGCCACGCACCGCGCTGATATCTGGCAGAACATTACGTTCCCAGCCGATTATGTGCCACAGATCCACCGTCGTTTTTCGTATGGATATGCCACTGCCGTAGGGCTCGCTTTAGCTTCTTATCTATGATCAACCTAATTCCACCACAAGCCAAACGATTTGTGCTGTATGAATACGTCGCTCGCACAGCTGTGATTGCAGGGGTGGCAACTATCTTTTTACTTATGATCGCTGCTTCTTTGGCCGTGCCACAGTTAGTGTTATTGCGCGCACAACATGCGGCTATCACTGAGCAGTACAACAGTTCACAAAGTGAAGGGGAAGAGGTGGCAGCACTTACGGCTGAGGTCGAGGCGGCCAATCAGCTCATCGCTCATGTGCAGTCAGCTAGTACATATCAACCGCTCGTACCCTTTGTGAATGCCATATTGATGTATGAATCAGCCGCAGTCAGTATCACTCGTGTGTCTGTGGTGCGAGATGACGAGGGTAGTGTCTCAGCAGTACAAGTAGTTGGCCGGGCGGCGACGCGAGAAGATTTAGCCACCTTTAAAGAAGCATTGGAGGCTGATTCTTTGGTTGATTCGGTTGATTTACCAATTGCAAATTTGGCAAAAGACCGAGACGTTCCATTTAACATAGCGGTTAGTATTGCAGTACCTGAATAAATTTATGATTACTCGCTCAACAAAACGTATTGGCACGGTCACACTCATCGCACTTATGGTGAGTATTGGTGTTGTGTGGTGGTTGTACCAACAAATCAACGTTTCAGCTGCCGAGTTGTATGATAAACAGGTGATGGTAGCGCAGGCGCAAGCCTACAAAGAAACGTTGTCGGAAGCTGAGCAAGCAGTTGCGTCTGCTCAAGCAGGGGTAACTGCGGTTCGCCCACTTGTATTGACTGAGAGTGACACCATCACTTTCTTGACCGACTTAGAGTCGTACGGTCGATCTCAAGGTGTTGATGTTGTGACCGATGCAATTACGAGCAATACCGAAGCTGATACTCCGCACATTGGTATTAGATTGCAGCTTACTGGTACAGAGGCTAATGCGGCGCAGATGCTTGAGTACTTAGAAGCGCTACCCTACGCCAGTTGGCTACGAAATATTGAGTGGCAGACTGTTGTAGGGGAGACAGGAGTGGTCGAAATTCGAGTCGAACTTTATGTCGTACTTCGTTCAATATGATTTCCAAACAAGCTATAGTACAAGCGGTTCGCACCATTAGTAAGCGGCAACAACGACCGCGTTCTCCACAAACCATCAACCCAGTACGAGATTGGTTTATTATTCTCACTGCTGTGTTTGTACTTGGTACCCTGATTGTTATTTGGTCAACGGTACAGTTTATGGAGCTGCAAGAAGGTCAACGTGTAATAGCAGAGCCAGTGACGACAGTGCCGACATTTAACACGGGTGCCCTTGATAGCATACAAGCTGATCAAGCTACTCGAGCCATGTTGCGGGACACTATTACGTCAAGCAACGACGACACTTCGGTTACGGGTACAACCACAACAGTGACTACAGGTACAAGTACTGTACGTATCCAAGACGTATTTCCGGAAAAGATCGTGTATGACAGTAGTGCGCCGCAAAATACGGAGGAAGTAATGCGTGCTCATTGTCGTGCGGAAGGTGGAACCTTCAATACTTGCGGCTCAGTGTGTCCGGCAACTGCTGAGGTGTGTACTGAGCAATGCGCTTTTACCTGTGAGTTAACAACTACAGTCGAACAGCCCCCTGCTGCAGGTACGGCCGAACCTCTCCTCGAGTTTAATTAAGTCACAACCATCGTGGGAGAGATTGGTGGAGTATTACCCCATCTCAGGCGGTCTCGCTATTGGATGGGGTCAAGTTTCTAAGTAAAATATTCATTTCATACATATTTATACTAAGAACTTCCTTCTTACAGAAGTTGTACACCTTGCCTAGTATTTTGTTCACAAGTTCCAAAATACTAGGCAAAGTCTTGCAAAAGTGTCTAAACACTTTCTCATCCCGAGCTCGCCTATTTTTGCACTACAATAGGTGCAAAAATTATGGCTCCGCTTGGCACAGCAGGAATTGGTCAGGAGTCAATTATTTTTATATTCATTACATTCATTAAAAATATATCGCTCCCGACCCTGGCTCCTATAGCTTTGCTGTAGTCCGTCTTTCAATTCCTACACTACCAAAAATTACGGACCAGACAGGAAAAGTCTGGTCCGTAATTCTCGGTGCCCCCAGTAGGAATCGAACCCACATCAAAAGGATAGAAGCCTCTCGTTTTATCCATTAAACTATGGGGGCACGGGTAACTCTAGCAAATTTTTAGCTTTTTTTGAAACAAAACCGGCGCGCACTTCGTGCACGCCGGTTTTGTTTTGTAGTACGAAAAAAGAAAGAGCGGGCCCGACAAACTTCAAAAATGAAAATGATGATTGGGAAGTGTGGGCACGCGCTCTATTGTTGTACAAGTCTCGCACCAGTCATTTACCGAATGGAACGAGCTGCCTTGTTCGGGTTGCCGAGAGGTGGCTTGCCTTCGACAACCGCATCGATTGCTGCTCTTATGACATCTCTCATTGTCATAATCGACTCCTTTCTGGCCCCTGTTGGACCTACTTCACACCATACAATGAATCAAAATCTTGTAAAGTAGATTTGTACACACGTACATAATTACCGCCAAACCTAGGCCGTTTGGCGTGAATTACAGATGTTGCGAGGCTTAAGTATCTAATGAGTAATGAGAGAGTGTGTTGAGTCTAGTGCGCGGTGAGAGACTTGGCGCCAGTTCTAATTCGCTCACACTCATAAGAACTCGCTGCCCCAGCGCTCAAAGTGATAGTGGGGTCAAGTTTCTAATTCGTTCACACTCATAAGAACTTCCTCCCCGGCCTCGACTGTTTTTGCATTAGGGATAGCAAAAACATGTCTCCGGCTCGCACCAAGGTACGAACGCAAAGCAGTTTGCGTTCTAACAGAAAAACCTCAAGACCTAGTCTTGAGGTTTTTCTGTTACCTTGGTGCGCGGTGAGAGACTTGGCGCCAGTTCTAATTCGCTCACACTCATAAGAACTCGCTGCCCCGGCGCTCATGTCGTCCTCACTCCGCTCCGGGCGATGTATTCGCTTTCTTCAAGTCTCTCACCACCCAAACATGAGACACAAGAAAAGCCGGGCAGAGGCCCGACTGTTCTTGTGCTAGTGCGCGGTGAGAGACTTGAACTCCCGACCTTCTCGGTGTAAACGAGCTGCTCTACCAACTGAGCTAACCGCGCATTCTGATACATGTCTGATGTATCTGAGTGGCACTATAGTACCGAAATTCTAAAAAAAGACAAGAGATAAATAAGAGCAGCCGGCGCATCAGCGCCGGCCTTGAGCTCGCTACCTGCCGAGTCGCCACGGAGTGCCTTGACGGTTGTCGGTGTTCTTGTCTTGGTCTTTGTGGCGATGGTTAGATGTGAGCATGGTACTGTCCTTTCGTCTTTTGCGTTGCTCCTACTTCTTTATAATTCGATTTATTATTTTTGGCAAGGTATACTCTGCACTATGATGGAAATGCAGTGTGTCATAACCGGTAAGGTGCAAAACGTAGCGTACCGTGCCTACGCCCAAGACGCAGCCGACGAGCTTGGGGTGTGCGGCTGGGTCAAGAACGCAAGCGACGGTACGGTCTTGGTGTGTGCGCAGGCTGATCCAGCTACGCTCAAAGAGTACGTCGAGTATTTGCACGAAGGATCGCTCTCCGCAGAGGTGGAGGCAGTATCAGTTGAGTGGGGCACACCAAAAACGCAATTTACCGACTTTGCCATCTACCACTAATCATATGTTTTGGCAGCGAACACAACCAACGACGGACCCAGCGCGTGAGGACATCACGGTGCTATTTAGCAATGATGATGTGGTAGTGATCAATAAACCAGTTGGTATGATGGTGCACGAAGATGGTGTGCATGATGGACCGACCGTGGTTGATTGGTTCTTGGCTCATTTTCCAGACGCGCAAGGGGTAGGAGAGCCGGGGACATCCCCGCAAGGAAAAACGCTGGAGCGATCGGGTGTGGTGCACCGGCTCGATCGAGATACTTCGGGTGTGCTTATTTTAGCTAAACACCAGACTGCCTTTACGCATGTGAAGCAGCAGTTTCATGATCGGGTAGCTAAGAAAGAGTATCGTGCGTTCGTCTATGGGGCGCTGCGTGAGCCGTGGGGCACAATCGACAAGAAAATCGGCCGCAGTCCAAAAGACTTTCGCAAACGCTCAGCCATGCCAGGAGCGAAAGGCACATTGCGCGAAGCGGTAACCGATTGGGAGCGTATCGGTACTGCGCAGGTTGGCAGTGAACACTTTTCTTACCTTAAGCTCAAGCCCAAAACTGGCCGCACACATCAGTTGCGGGTACACCTACGCGCCATTGAGCGGCCGATTGTTGGTGATCCGCTTTATGCTGAGCACTTGGTGGCGCAGTCGAGCAATCTCGGACTGGAGCGGATGGCACTGCACGCTCACGTATTGGAGTTAGTTTTACCTGATGGTAGTCACGAACGTTTTATCGCTCCGCTGCCACCGAGCTTTGAAATTGCGGCTGAGCGTATTGCAGAAGGGTAGGTACTTATCCACAGGGTGACGTATTAATCAATTGCCGGGTCGAGAAAATTGCTACACTAAGTTCATTGTTGGAGGCAGGCGCATTTATGCGCCTGCCTCTTTCGTATATATAAGTAACAGCAACACCATGATTTTTAGTAAAAACATTATTACCGCATTCCTATTTGTGAGCCTTGTCTTGCCGCAACCGACTGTGGCTGCAGCTCCAGATGTGGTTGAGTCATTGCGCAGTTTGAATACTGCTTTACAAGGCCTGATTGATCGTCTGCCGATTGGTAAGGTGCTAGGTGAGTCTAGTATGGATGATCACAGTAATACACACGAGCCGGGAAGTTTGAAGCATACCGAACACAATGCGATTTTTGATTTTGCAGCCGTTGTAGAGGCAACCCATGTGGCTGCTCGCAGTGGTGAGTGGTTTGACGCAGCGACCTGGACGGGAGGTGTGGTACCTGGTGATAATGCTAGAGTTTATATTCCTGAAGGTAAGCGGGTTTACTATAGCCAGTCATCTGACGCTCGATTATTCTGGGTGCGCGTTGACGGTAGGTTGCAGTTTGATACAGCAGCAGAGCTACGAATGGTGGTCGATACTGTAGTGGTGCATCCACAAGGAACACTAACGATTGGTACAGAGAATAATCCAATTGAAGGTTCAGTTGAAATTGTGTTTGCTAATAACGGTGATATCAATGTACAGAAAGACCGAGAACTCCTGAGTCGGGGTCTTGTATCGCATGGTGCAGCTTCAATTGTTGGCGAGGAGAAACTAGTACATACGAAAGTTAGCCGTGACCCAATGGCAGGCGATACCTCTATCCGACTCGCAGAGTATCCTGAAGGTTGGCAAGCGGGTGATACGATTGTGATTGCTGGTACACGGTACCGTGGCTATAGTGGAATCGATGGTTCTTGGCAGGGTACAGAGGATGAGGTGCGGATAATTTCAGCTATCAATGGTAAGTCAGTGTCATTTGTTACTCCGTTGGAGTACGATCATGATACTCCTCGATCTGACCTAAAAACGTCGGTCGCCAACTACACTCGTAATATCACATTCCGGAGTGAAGATGGTGACGCGACACGAACCTCACACCGTGGTCATGTCATGTTCATGCACAGCGACGATGTAGATGTTCGCTATGCCGCTTTCTGGCATTTAGGACGCACTGATAAGTCATTTCCATCTTCAGAAGTAGGAGGTCTTAGTTCGGTGACACCGTCTGCAAATGTGCGCGGGCGCTACTCTGTCCACCTGCACCGCACAGGAGTGGATGACCCAGCGGAGCCGGTAATCGTACTTGGTAATGCGGTCTTCGATGCGCCTGGTTGGGGTTACGTACATCATGACTCGAATGCTATTTTCCATAATAACGCGAGTTACGATGTGTTTGGTGCTGGTTTTGTGGCAGAAACAGGGAATGAGATTGGTACATGGACAAACAATATCGCTATTAAATCACAAGGACAAAAGGCACACCCGAAAAAATTCTCCGGTACGGCTCGTGGCAGCACCTTTGATAACGGTGCGACGGGAAATGGTTTCTTTTTCCAAGGGCGTATGATGAAGTCGCGCGATAACATTGCTGCTTCGCATAAAGAAGGGTTTGTGTTCTTGCATCGAGGTAGTGTGCCAGCCGGTGGTACCGGACCAATCGCCTTTAGTCACGAACTATTTGATTACCCGGAAGCGGTGTATAAGGGGAAGAAGAATGGTGTCGATAGGACAATTAAGCCTACACGAGTACCGATTCTTGAGTTCGATCGCAACGAAGCATTTGCTGCGTGGCAAGGACTGCACGTCACAAAAAGTAGTCCTCGCCAAGGGCATCAGATATATACAGACATGAATGATTTTACTGCTTGGAATGTCACTGAAGGTGCTCATCTAGCGTATACCGGTCAGTATGTACTGCGTAACTTTGACATCATTGGTTCAGAGGGCGTTCGTGGCACATACAAACCAGGAGAGAGTGGAATCACGTTCTGGACAAACACGTATCGGCAAACTGTGATCAATCCTACTATCAGTCGTATGGAGACAGGGATTGATATGACAAAAGGTGGCGTCATTAGCAAAACTAACCCAGCACACACCGAGTATGAGATAGTAAATCCAGACATTGATGTTAGTGGCACTGATATCACCAATTTGGATCTGCAGTTTGATCGTCTGTACAGCAGCAGTGATATGGTCGAGGGACGATTTGTGTTAGATAACGACGTTCGTCTCGAATCAGATGACACAGTATCTTTCACAGGGACTGTGACTGATGGGGTAGGGCCTCGTACCATCATCCATCCGTCAGAGGAGACAGGGCAGATTGCGGCTACTGTGATTGAGCCACTGGCATTGCGAGCTCGCCTGGAAGATGAGGGGTATCTAACCAATGATGGTAGTCGTTACCATGTAGTGGAACACCTATATACCGACCGGCTTACTGGTGAGGTTCATAAATTCGGTACGGTAGTCAATATTGACGCCGCTTGGTTGCCAGATGGTGCGTCCGCTGTGGGTAGTGTAGATTTGTCGAGTCGTCCACCCGAAACAGAGGGTGAAGCAGTGTCAGCTCGGGAAAACGATGTCACACGAATTAAAAATGTCCTCGACAATGACGAGGATCCTGATGGTGACGATATACGACTAGATGGCTTTAGCCAGCCACGGCATGGACAAGCCTTTCTGCAAGGTGATGATACGATTTTGTATCGACCAGATTTTGATTACACCGGAGAAGACGTCATTAAGTACTGGGTGACTGATGATCAGGGGAATTATTCACCAGCCTATATTGCTATTAACGTCGGTGGCCGACGACCCGATGTGATCGCAAGTCCCGAGCCACCAGAGTCACCGGAGGTAGAAATGGAAACAGATAGTGATAATGATGGAGTTCCAGACGCTGCTGATAATTGCCCGCAGATTCCTAATGAAGATCAGCTTGATAGCAACAACAACAACGAGGGAGATGCGTGTGATGGCGCCGCAGCAGCGGAGACACCCCAATCAGATGACGTAGAGAATAGTGTCGATGATGCATCTGAGCCGACTGGTAATGATGTCAGTGAGGTGACAGACGAAGCAGTGGTAGAAGATTATACTACTGATACTTCGTTAAGCCGTTTTGACACAAAGGAACGAGTACAAACTATCAACAACCTCAATGTCCGTACCGGACCAGGTGATAATGTCATTGATATTCAACCACAAGGTGCACTTGGTTACACTGGCACCTTTGATCCAGTGCGTGCAGGAGAGTATGTCTACATCTATGTTGACTTTGATTCCGCACCAGACGGTTGGGTGGCAGAGGAGTTCTTGGTAGCAGCTCGTGACGCTGGTGAGACAGGAGTGACCGATGAGGTTGCGCAGGAAGACTATACAGAAGCAGTTGAGCGCGTGCGTACCACCGATAACTTAAATGTTCGTTTTTCACCCAATGGTGAAAAACTAGGCGTACAGTCACAGGGTGCGTATGGGTCAATCGACGATCCAGTGCGCTCGACGGTGGCCGGTATTGATTGGGTATACGTTAATTTCGACACTGATCCTGATGGATATGTAGCTGACAGCTACCTTGTGCCTGCTGCATCAAGTCAGTCAACGATGTCGCAATCTGCCATACGGGCACAAATTGCTGAGCTGCTAGAACTCCTCAGTACGCTACAGGCCATGTATGATCGTTTGTACGGTTCTCGGTAACGGTACAGCATACAGCAAAACCACCTGTCACGGGTGGTTTTTGTTATGCTCGTGTATTGCAGAAGGGTAATTGCTGTGCTAAGGTAGGGCACGTTTTATTGCGTCTAGCCCCGCAGTTTTAGCAGTAATACATATATATGAATACAATCACACAAGGTGTCAAAGTATCTCCGGTGAATATGGAGGATCGTAAAAATCTCGGCCTGAAGGCGGGTGATACGGTTAAGGTGCACCAAAAAATCGTTGATATTAAAGGTAAGGCCCGAATCCAGGTATTCCAGGGTACAGTTTTGGCGCGTAAGCATGGTAATGAGCCAGGTGCGACGTTTACCGTACGTAAGGTAGCGAGTGGCGTAGGTGTCGAAAAGATTTTCCCGCTCTACTCACCAAACATCGATAAAATTGAGATCGTCCGTCGTTCAAAAGTCCGTCGAGCCAAACTCTACTTTATCCGGGAGAAGGTGGCACGTGAGATTAAGCGACAGATGCGTCGTATGCAGATGGTGACCTTGGCTTCTGAGTCTGAAGCGGAGGCAGCAGCACGTGCTGAAGAAGAGGCTAAGCAAGCTGAAGCAGCGGAAGAAGAAGCGAAGGCTGCCGAAGCAGCGGCAGCAGAGGAGGCTGCACAGACAGAGGGTGCCGACGCTACGACTGAAGATACACCAGCGGAAGCAGCTGCTGAAGAAACCGGTGGCGAAGAGGAGACAACTCAAGAGACTGACGCTGCTGAGGAAGCAGCGTCAGAAGAAAAAGCTAGCGAGGCAGCCGCTACCGACGAAGCTGAGGCTTCTGAAGACACTCCAGCTGAAGAAACGACTGAAGAAACGACTGAAGAAGAGACTGACAAGAAGGCAGGCTAGACAACGCTCTCATCACAAAAGTCCCAGCACAGAGTGCTGGGACTTTTGTGATTGTGGCCACTGGTTACCAAAGACTATGCTGGCGGAAATCAGGTTGCTCGGTCCAAGTCGTGTACATCGAGGGTAGGCAGAGATATAAAAAACAGTGGCCGAAACCACTGTTTTTTATCTAGTGTCCAAGACTGGAGTTGAACCAGCACGGGCAAATGCCCACTACCCCCTCAAGGTAGCGCGTCTACCAATTCCGCCACTTGGACTTGAGGACTTCATACGAAGTGGCGCTATTATGCACGAAATGGTGTAGTAATTCAAGCGAGACGATGTTTGGTATACTACCAGTATGCCCATAGAAAAAGACGAATCATTCGGCGTGGTGCCCGTCCGAGAAACCACGACCGGCTTTGAAGTGTTGCTCATTAACCAGAACGCTAAAACTGGCGGTACCTTTTGGACGCTGCCGAAGGGGCATCGCGAGGAAGGGGAGACGGTGACAGAAGCGGCCGCGCGAGAGTTAGAAGAAGAGACCGGTCTCTCTGATGTCGTGATTAAATCAGAGCAGGTGTTCTCCATGCAGTACCAGTTTCAGCACGAGAGTACTACGATTGATAAAACTGTCTTCTTTTACCTTGGCATGATCCGCAGTGGTAAGGAGCAGATACTGGTTCCACGTGAGGTGGCCGAATTAGCTTGGCTGTCATTACCGGAGGCGATCGATCGAGCCACTCATGATGAAGTGAAACGAATCTTAGAAGAGGTGCAGCACTACCTCGAGCAAAAATAAAAGCCTACTCCTTCTTACGAAGTTTCAGCTGGGTAAAAGGACAATTCTTCTAGGGCGGAATCTATAACACGGGTGGTGCGAGCAATCGGGGTTGGGTTATAGACCACCACTCGGTGACCACGGCACGAAATCGTGACACACGGTTTGGTAATGTCGGTGTAGCCGGGGTTCAGGTGGTTCGCTATTAGCTTGTCGCAAATAGCGTGGACTACCGTTGCCACGTCTGGTGCTAGCATATGGCCACGTGTTACTGGTTGCTCACTATGTGGTGCATACACCTTGATGTAGATACGGGTTCTGGTTGTCATCACGTTGCTCCCTCATTGTCTGGCGGTTAGCTTACCGTGCTTCAGAGGTTTTGCAAGTACGTTTCTGCGCGATCGAGGTGGGCGTTGCGTGTGTCTGGTTTCATGCGCTTGAGGGTGCGCGGCATCATTGTCAGTCGGTGATTGGCAGCAAAAAAATCTTGGTGTTTGTCGATAAAGTGCCAGTAGAGCGCCGTCCAGGTAGCTTCCCAGTCACCGCTGGGGTAGTCACTCATTTTTTTGAGGTAGTTTGCTCCGCTGATGTATGGCTTGGTTGCGAAAGTACCACCGTCAGCAAACTGACTCATGCCATACACGTTTGGCACCATGACCCAATCGTAGGCGTCGAGATACATACCCATGAACCAACGATACACGTCTTTGGGATGAATCTCAGACAGCAGCATGATGTTGCCCATGACCATGAGTCGTTCGATGTGATGAGTGTACCCATACGTGAGGGCAGTTTCGATAACGTGGTCAACTGGTAGTAGTCCTGTCGCACCAGTCCAGTAGCTGTCGGGGAGGGGTCGTGTGTGCTGCCAAAAGTTTTGTTGGCGCATAGCGCGTCCGTCACACTCGTAACTGGCTCGGATAAACTCACGCCAGCCAATGAGTTGCCGAACGAAACCCTCGAGGTTATTAAGGGGCACGTCATGTTCGTCTGCGTGAGTGAGTACTGCGTTGAGGACATCACGTGGAGTCAGGAGGCCAACGTTGAGAAGTGGTGACAGCGCTGAGTGAAACAGTCGTACGCCACGAGTTGTGAGAGCGTCTTCGTACGTACCGAATTGTGTTAACCGCTCGTGTAGAAAGTCGTGTAGGTAGCGTTCCGCACCTGCGTGGGTGTAGGGTAGCCAGCAACCAGCTTGACCGTACTGCTCGGCTGCTACGTTGCTGGCCCACGCCTCGGCCGCAGTCGTGTCGGCGTTGCCAAACATCTGTACATCTTGCGGGAGGCTAACGTGCTGCGGTAGTTTTGCTCGGTTCTCATCGTCGAAGCTCCACTTACCGCCGACTGGCTCACCATTCTCGTCGAGTAGTATATTCCAGTCTTTACGCAGCTGTTTATAAAAGCTAGCCATGAAACGTTTGCTGGCTTGGTAGCGGTCAACTGCTTCGTATTTCGGTAGTAAAAACAACGGTGACTCATACCAGACACGCTCCAGACCACTCGCGGCAATCGCCCGTTCAAGATAGTCGTCGGTGGTGTCGACAATGTGCATTCGTTTCACTCCGTCAGCAGTAAGGCGAGTGAATATATCAGCGGTAGTGGGGTGTTTTTCGATCGTGAGCCGTGTGACGACAAAGCCTTGTGCACGTAGCTGATGCTCGTAAGCATCAAGTGACAATTTATGAAACATGAGTTTCTGTTTGTGGATCGGGTTGTGCGTCAAGATGAGTGGTTCTTCAACCAAGTATAGGGCTGTGCTTGGTCTGACAGCAGCCAGCGCTGGAGAGTCGGCGAACAATTGGTGGGGGTAGATGACTACAGCGTCTAACATAGTGGCTTGAGTATAGCTTATTTTTATCACGAAGACACTTGCGCCGCCTCAGGTGAAGTCTATACTGACAGTATGAAATTACTGGCCCATAGTCGGCGTATCATACTGATCCTCAGCACCCCTTTGCTCGTCATTGCTAGCGGTTTTGGACTGTTGCTGTTTGGCTATATGCCTCATTACCAGGTTGCGCACGAGCCGATTGTCAGTACGAGCTCCTACTTAACGAGTGAAGAGGTGGTGCTGGTTCCCGCCAGTGCAGCTGACAGCATCACCGCTACGAGCACTGCAGCGTTGCCGGTGGAGCCAGTGTTGTTTGAGTACGTTGAGGTTATCGATGGTTGTGGGCCACACTTTACCGGTGAGTGTCTCAACGCCCGTTCTGGGCCGGGGACAGACTTTCCCGTGGTGCGCAATTTGCGCAATGGCATTGTGCTCAAGGTGGGCGGTATGGTCGAACGAGAAGGTGACATTTGGTACCAGATTGTATTTGATGAGTGGCTACGCTATCCCGAACGGGTGGTGGGTGATTGGTACGTGCGGGCGGACTTTGTCGCGGTGCTGTATGACGAGGGCGATAAAACAGTATGGGACAACCACGAGGAAGTCGCCACCAGCACAAAACACATCGTGGTTGATCGCTCAGAACAACGACTGTACGCGTACGACGACGGCCAGTTGTTTATGGCAACGCCGATTTCGACTGGTCTAGAACTCACACCCACGCCCCGTGGTACGTTTACGGTATTTAAAAAAACACCAAGCCGCTACATGCAAGGTCCGCTACCCGGGTTGGCCGACCAGCAAGAGTATGACTTACCTGGCGTACCGTGGAACTTGTATTTCACCCAAGGTGGGGCGGTCATTCATGGTGCGTACTGGCACGAGGCGTTTGGTAGTCAGTACTCCCACGGGTGTGTGAACCTGCCGCCAGCGGTGGCACGAACACTCTATGGGTGGGCTGATCTCGGAATGACCGTCGAGGTTCGTGATTAATGAAGACACGAAAACTATCTTGTGTCTAGGTATAGGCTCACGCTAGACTACAGAGGTTACTCAAAACTTTTTGTTATGCAACATACATCGTTCTTTGGTATTAGTCTGGTGGTGGGCGTATTTGCCTTTACCGTCATACCGCAGACAGCCACTGCCCAACCAGCTGCAATTACGAGCTTACTAAACCAGCTTTCCGGGTATCGTGTAGAACTGACGCAGCTGCAGTCACGTCTGGCTAGCTTGTCGGCGGCGACAGCCGGTGCCACAGATCAGCAGACTACCAAGAAGACAGTACCGTTTTATTCGCAGTTTGCTGATATTTCTGATCCGGCTTGGCAAAAGGTAGGGTGTGGTATTGCGAGTGTCGCGATGTTGATTGATTATTATATTGAAGAGCCGCTACCTGAGAGCGTTGATGATCTTTTGGCCCGCGGTCGTGAGCGTGGTGCGTACTTGCAGCATGCAGGGTGGACGCACGCTGGTTTGATTAATTTGTCACGAGACTATGGTCTGACTGGGCGCAGCGTCAGTTTGACGCACTTGAGTAAAGAAGCTGCGTTAGCTGAGTTTGCACGTGTGGTTGCTGAAGGGCCAGTCATGGCGTCCGTGCACTACACTTTTGAGCCGACCAATCCGATTCCACACCTCGTGGTTATTCATGGCGTTAAGGACGGTCAGGTGTACTACAACGATCCGGCTGAACCGCGTGGGTACGGCTCAATTTCCAAAGAGCGCTTCTGGCGAGCGTGGAAGCAACGCTATATCAGTATTCGACCAGATGAACGTTTGGCGTACCGGGACTAGCTATTGAAGACTGTTGTTAAGAGCGTATACTGGAAGTGTATGAAACCGATAGTGAGCGCAGTTATTATTGTGGGAGTGTTGTTACTGGTATATGTGACACAACACCAGGAAGCAACCGCTCCGACAGTTGATCAGTCAGCGTCGCAGACCACAAGCGATGAAGGAGCCGTAACCTCAACAGACGAAACAGTGTCACCAGTTGACCAGGAGGGGGTACGTACAGAATTTATTGCCATCGAAACACCGCTACCTGAGCAAACCGTGAGCAGTCCCATCACCGTGCGTGGTGAAGTCCGGGGTACATGGCTCTTTGAGGCGTCGGCTCCGATAACGGTCGTCAACTGGGACGGACTAATTATTGGTGAAGGGTATATCACGGCCGAAGGTGACTGGATGACGGAGGACTTCGTGCCGTTTAGTGGCACAGTAGAGTACGACCTAGCTAGTACTACACCGTACCAACGTGGCACCGTAATTTTCCAAAAAGCTAACCCATCCGGTTTGCCAGAACACGATAAAGCGGTCGAGGTGCCGGTACAGCTGGAGTACACTGAATAATTCACCACAGTATCAACGCACAGTTAGGCGTTGGCATGCTACGCTATTTCCTATGACCGATGAATACGATAACCGATCAGTCGAATCACTGTTACGTGACTTGATTGCTAACCAACATTCCTTATACGAAGACATACAAGATATTCATGAGAAACTGACGCGTTTGGAAGAGCGACTAGAACAAGTGTATGTACGAGGAGCGGAAGATGCAGCTGTCCAAGAGGGAAAGACGACACCAACAGAAACTTCCGGTGGCGATGATGATTTCTTCCAAACAGTTGATTTGCGAGCGGATGACTCCGAACTAGCACAAGATCCTGCTGCAGCACCAAGTGTTGCCGTTCGCGCAGACGAGTCAACTACTACAACCAAGGAAGCAGTAGTCGATGAAACGGCAGCTGATCTCGAGCCAGACAACCTATATGAAGACGCCGAGGCGCTCGTGATTGAGGAGGGGAAAGCGACACAAGCACTCTTGCAGCAACATTTGCATATCAGTCCCACCCGAGCCAAGCACTTACTCGCGCTCCTTGAAGCTGAGGGAGTGGTTGGTCCACATCGAGTAGGCAAGTCACGTAAAGTGTTTATTACGTACGCAGCTGACTAGCTGTAGGGCTATGAGAAATATGACGCTGCTATACCATCTTGCGAATGAGCTGCGTTCTTACTATAGATATACTATACTGAATCTATTATCGTGAGGTAATCGTTACGTATATCTATATGACTATAAAACAAGGAATTATCGCAGCACTTTTCATTGGTGGAGCAGTGCTCGTTTATTTGGTGGCGACCCAACCAGCTACTGCTCCCAGCGACGCCACCACTCCTGCTACCAATGAGGCTGCTCCAGCAGCGGTCGAGACTAAGGAGCAGGCCACTGCAGACTTATCCGGAACGGGTACCCTGGCTGACTTTTTTGCCCGAGGGGAGAGTGTCCGGTGCACGTTTACAACTGACTATGAAGGTGTGCAAAGTGAAGGTGAGTTGTGGTACAGCGATGAGCGTATGCGAGTTGAGTCGATTACACAAACTGCAGGGGAGACACTTACCTCTAGCATGATTAACGACGGTGAGCAGACCTATGTGTGGGGCAGCAACGCAGCCGGCGTGCAGGGCATGGTTTTTCCGAGTGATATGAGCGACACCACTACTCCCGAAGCGTACGACAATCCCCAAGCTAATCCGGGTGTGAGTATGGATCAACGAGTCAGCTATGACTGTGAATCATGGAGCGTTGATAATAGTCTCTTTGTACCACCAAGTGATGTCGATTTTGTCGATATGGGGCGTATGATGCAGGGCATGATGGACGGTGGTGTACCGGAAATGCCAGCTGGTATGAACAATTAATAAACACTCAGTATGAAACAAGTATTTATCGCAGTCATCCTTATTGGGGTTGTAGCTAGTGTTGGTTACTGGTTCCTCTCGCAAGATAACAGTAGTGCGACCGACACAAAGGCAACTGATACGAACGAACAGTCTGTAGCCGATGAGTCGACCGAAGATTATGTCGGACTGACAGTAGCTGAAGCGGAAGCACGTGCGGCCGCTCAAGGCGTGATGTTCCGCGTAGTAGAGCGTGACGGTGCAATGTTGCCAACAACGCGTGACTTCCGGCCTGGTCGCATCAATGCAGTAGTCGTTGATGATGTTGTCGTCTCGTATACCGTTGAAGGACAAGATACAGTAGATGCCGACAGTGAAGCAGCAGCCCGAGATGACGGCCAGAAGCAGGGTGACCCGAACGCCAATCGGTATGATCTCGGCGATGAGTCTACTGCAGATGATGCGGCTGACACCGTAGGTAAACACGACGCTATTATTGGTATAACGGTTGCCGAAGCAGAGGTGTATGCCGAAACTAATAGTGTGCCGTTCCGGGTTGGTTCAGTGGATGGTGAGCCTCGACCAGTTACGATGGACTATCGACCAGGCCGAATCACGGCTGATATAGTTGATGGTGTCGTGGTCGACTACTCGGTAGAGTAACGATTCACTTCTTGTGAACGAGTGAGAGGTGGCAAGATCACACACTACTTCAAAAATATAAAAACGGCCGGAGCGTGCAAGCTGCGGCCGTTTGTTTTTCTCATGTCCCGTGCGGGTCGGCGCTACATTGCCGGTCTCTTAGTCGCCGACAACATCTTGGATAATCGATTTACAACGTTGACAGGTGCCATAGCAGTTACAGCCTTGACTGCGAACGATCTCGTCAATTTTTTCGGCTCGAGTAAGTGGTGCTGTTGGGTGGCGACGCCGCCTGGACGTGATAGGAAAGAACTCGGCACATCTGGCTACCAGTTGGTACGTCCAGATCGAAATCAGTTTGGTTGGTTTGGTGCTCGTATGCCGTAACCTGATATCGGCCATGGTATGTCCCTTTGCTGTTTATGAGGTTTCTCTACAGTCGTATTCGTTTGTACGACCGCAGGATGATACGCCGGTAGTGACACTGTGTCAAATGTGGACACCGGCGAAGGTAGCGAGATCTTATGGCAACTCCGTATGGTACTTTTGCGAAAAGACGATGAACATACCATGGTATGTTCATCATGTGGTACCATGAAGACGTATGGAAAAACACGTGCGAAAAATCGTTAAAAACGGGCGGGGGAGTTACTACATCAACCTGCCAAAGGAAATTGTACAAGAAATGAAACTGCGCGAACGGCAAAAGCTCACACTACGTTGCCGTGGTAAGTCAATCATCGTTGAAGATTGGAAAGAATAATATTCTATCTCAATGGAGTCTTTACAGACTGTATGTGTGAAAGCTTAAGCAACCCTTGTCCTCAGTAGTATTCATAATTTATACGTTTTCCAGCTCGTTATGCACTTGCGGAAGGAGAAACTAGTGTCACTAGTTGATTTGTTATACTGTATGTATATGAAATGGTTGGGGTATGTTGTGAGTAGCGTGGCGGTGATTGGTATTCTCGTCTGGTGGCAGTTGCCTACTTCGAGTACTCCAGCTGAAGCGCCCCAGTATGTGGTTTCAGAGGTGGTTGACGATAGCGTGTCTGCAGACAGTGTTGCAACGACAGCCCCTCAAACAGAAGTGATAGCCGAAAATCTGACCGTACCGTGGGAAGTTCTCTTTTTGCCTGACGGGGAGCTGCTGGTAACCGAGCGGCCAGGTACGGTGCTCCTGCTTAAACAAGGTGTATCGATTGCACTTGAAGGTATTCGTCACGTTGGTGAGGGCGGGTTGTTGGGCGCAGCGCTACATCCCGACTTTAAGGAGAACAACTTCGTTTATTTTTATCAGACCACTGAGACGGAAGTGGGTATTCAAAACCGGATCGTCCGTTATGAGCTCGATGGTGTAGAGCTCATCTTTGATCGAGAAATTTTGGCTGCCATTCCTGGGGCGTGGTACCACGACGGGGGTCGATTGGCGTTTGGTCCTGACGGTATGCTGTACGCCACTGTCGGTGACGCTACCGAGGCAGACAGTGCACAAGATACTAGTACTATTGCGGGCAGCATTATTCGGCTCACGCCAGAAGGGCAGGTTCCAGAAGATAATCCGTTCCCTAACTCTTACATCTACTCTTATGGTCACCGTAATCCGCAGGGGCTTGCTTGGACGGATGACGATGATCTCTGGAGTAGTGAGCACGGCCGCTCGGTTGGTGGTTCGGGTTTTGACGAAATCAATCTAATCGCAGCTGGTGCAAATTACGGCTGGCCTGATAGTCAAGGTGATCTGGTGCAAGCTGGTACGGTCGCGCCTATACGACATTCAACTGCAGAGGTGACGTGGGCACCGGGTGACCTGGCGTACGTTGATGGTCGCTTATTTATGTCGGGTTTGCGGGGTGAGACACTGTATGAAGCAGAGCTTACTAACAAAACTATCAGTGATTGGCGTGAGCACTTTGTTGGCGAGTACGGACGCCTGCGTACAGTCCAGGTCGGGCCAGATGGTTTGCTGTACGTACTCACTAGTAATCGTGATGGTCGGGGTGACACACCAGACGAGACAGACGATAAGCTCATACGTATCAACCCAGCTCGACTCACCGAGTAAGAACTATGGTGTACACTGTCTAGTATATGCAACAATCACAACGAAAATATCTCGGCTTTTTTGGCTTCTTTGCCCTCTTCGCTGTGCCAGGGATTGTAGCTAGTGACTGGGGGCAAGCAGTCTGGTTAGTTTGGGTGGTGTGGTTTTTGTTCTTCTTTATGGAGGACAGCGTCGATGAAGAGTCGTCTGCTGACAAGACTGAATCGGCATCACCGAGTGCAGACACAGAACCAGCAACTGATAATGAAGCTAGCTAAGCAGCGCAGCATTGCTACATCAAGTGGTGTCTAACTTGACTCCTGAAGAAGAGTTTGTTGCCAGTGTGGTCTAGCAAATGTCATAGTGGGTAGCGACATATTGTGCTGTTGCGAGGTGATTTTGTTATACTCTTTTTTATGTCTAAGTCAGTTTTACATCTTGACTTACACCCGATTGCCAAGAATGGTCGAGCTATAACGGAGGCACTCGAGACCACCTTGGCCGAGGCTGAACGTAAGCAGGTGAAGGCGATAGAGATTATTCCTGGAAAAGGGAGTGGTCAGCTTATGAAGCGCGTCAAAAAGTGGTTTGACCAAAAGGATGTGAAAGCTCGCTATAAACGGGTGGAGGTCGATAGTAAGAACCACGGTCGCCTATTTGTGCACGTACGGTAGGTTTGCGTTTTATTGTTGGTGTGCGAGGATGGGCGGGACATGGAGTATACTGATATTCTTTCGTTTTGGTTCGATGAACTTACCGCTCAAGAGCGCTTTAATGGTGGCCAAAAAATTGATGATCGTATTACTGAACAGTTTGCCGACATCCATCAGGCTGCGATTCAAAATGAGCTGTGGACTTGGCGAGAAACACCGGCTGGAGCATTAGCTGAGATTATCGTCCTCGATCAATTTTCACGTAATCTCTTTCGCGGACAGCGTGAAGCGTTTGCAGCTGACGCGCAAGCACTGGCTTTAGCGCAAGTAGCTCGAGAGCGGGAGTACGATCAGGCTGTTTCAGCAACCGAGCGACTCTTTTTCTACTTGCCGTATATGCACAGTGAGTCACCAGCCATTCATGACGTTGCGGTCACACTCTTTACGGCACTGGGCGATGAAGAGGCGCTTGCGTTTGAACACGTGCACAAAGATATTATCGAACACTTTGGGCGGTACCCACACCGTAACGCCCAGCTGGGACGCACCAGCACACCTGAAGAAGAACTCTACCTCAAATCAGCCGACCAGCCATTTTTTGCTTCGTAGTTTTGGATAACTGCAGCCATGTGCGTATTCATGGTGTGGCACAATAGAAGAATGACACATCCGCTTGAACTCATTCATCCGCGGAACCTCAAGCACCTGTCTGGTACCTTAGCGGACTTGATTAAGAGCCAGCTTTGGACGCAGGTGTTGTTTGCTATGTGCTTGGGCCTCTTTGCTGGCTTGGTATTGAGTCCTGGGGCAGGGATGGTTGATCCAGGTGTTGCGGAGACGATTGGTGCCTGGTTGGTATTGCCGGGTAATATTTTCCTTACGGCGATTCAGATGATTGTCGTACCGCTGGTGATTGCGTCGGTGGTGCGTGGTATTGCAGCTAGTGGTAGCACTGAACAGCTGCAGAAAACTGGTCTGCGTTTGGTGGCGTACTTTCTGTTTACCACTACGGTAGCTATTACGATTGGGGTCGCGGTGGCTAGCATACTGCAACCTGGCTTACGGGTTGATAACAGCGAGTTTGCTCTGTCCATGCAGCGGCAAGCAGCCATTGAAGACGACATAGCTGATAGTAATATCAGTTTAGCGGAAATACCAAACGCGTTTGTATCAATCTTGCCAGAGAACCCATTTTCAGCAGCGGTCGAGATGCAAATGTTGCAATTGGTTATTTTCTCCATCGTGCTCGGTTTAGCGCTGGTGAGCCTACAGCCGGCGCAATCAAAACCACTACTTGAACTGTTCGGCTCCTTGCAGTCGGTGGTGATGCGTGTAGTGAGCTGGGTAATGCGTTTAGCGCCCTATGCCGTGTTTGGTTTTATCGCCCAGGTGACGATGCAAACTGGGTTAGAGACGATGATTGGGATTGGTTTTTATGTCCTCACTATCTTGACTGCTCTGGCAACGCTGCTGCTGTTTTACATAGTGGTCGTGCTGGTAGTGGCACGTATTTCGCCGTGGCGCTTTTTGCGAGAAGTGCGGCAGGCACAGCTCCTGGCTTTCTCGACAAACAGTTCGGTGGCGGTGATGCCGGTAACCATGAAGACCGCCGAGGAGCGTTTGCAGGTGCGACCGTCGGTGGCGCAGTTTGTGATACCGATAGGGGCGACCGTGAACATGGACGGGACAGCGCTCTTCCATGGGGCTGCGACGTTATTCCTCACCCAGGTGTATGGGATAGAGGTGAGTATTGGCATGCTCGTAGCGCTCGTGGCGACTGCGATTGGCGCATCGATTGGTACACCAGCCACACCAGGTGTCGGTATTATCATACTCTCAGTGGTACTCAGTAGTGTTGGGGTGCCAGTTGAAGGGGTGGCACTGATCGTGGGGGTCGATCGTGTACTCGAGCTGTTCCGGACCGCTACAAACGTCACCGGTGACATTGTGGCATCAGTGGTAATGGACCGCGTGATTGAGGCACCTCAGAGTTACGAAGAAGAAGTGGCCACACAGGAACAAATCGAGGCCGAGCAGGAGAAAACTGGTGAGGATGTGGTAACCGGTGAGTTTCAGCCACCTGTTGCAGCGCAAGAACCAAAAGGTTTTTTGAGTCGGATTTTTGAGAACTGGCGTCGATCCTAGCCAAGGTACGGTATACTAGAGACAAAAGTAATGATGTATAAAATATGAAAAATTTCTTAACTATCTTAGTTGTCCTACTGTTGCTGGCAATGGCTGCCATGTACTACGGCTTTCAAAGTATGATGGCTGAAAATGCCACTACCACACCAGCCACCACTGACACATCCAGTGAAGCAGCTCCAGCTGTTGAGACAGAGAATACAGTCGAGACAGAAGCGGCAGAATCAGCGGTCAATCCGTTTGAAATTGATGAAGCGCGTCGAGCTGAGGTGCAGGCAGAGTTTGCTGATGGGCAGCCACGGCGTTGTACGTTCAGTGCAGAGGTGGAG
>JAASSY010000029.1 GCA_021767645.1 Candidatus Parcubacteria bacterium
CGGTTTTGCTTTTGTGGAGATGTGAGTGAGTGACCTTCGTCACTCACGTGGGACTCGAACCAGCGGAACGGTGTTTTGGCTATCCCTTATGCCAAAACGAGTGAGCTGCGACCAGCGTTCTTATGAGCGTCATTGAATTAGAAAAAGTGGGTTCAGCCCCATCTCCACCAGACATGGAAATATATAGAAAAATATGGAAGCTTGCTTAGACTGAGCAAGCTTCTTTATTTTGGTATACTATTTTCATGCATATAATTCTCCTAGATTTTGTGGAGACCTTTCTTGAATCACTTAACGAGAAAGAGATTGCTAAGACTATCAGAACTATTGAGCTGCTGGAAGAATTTGGAAATGGTCTTGGAATGCCACATAGTAAACACTTAGCTGATGGTCTACTTGAATTACGTATCCGAGGTAAACGTGAAATTAGAATCTTTTACTGTTTTGATAAGAATAAAGCCATCTTACTTCATGCCTTTGTAAAGAAAACACAAAGAACTCCTGAAAAAGAATTGAACAAAGCAAGAAGCGCAAAAGAGAACTTGTCATAATATAACTTATAAGTTATATTTAGCTTATGACAACTACATTCAAACAATTTAAAACTAAGTCTCTCAAGAACAAAGCTGTGAAAGCTGAGTACGAAGCGCTTGGTCCAGAATATGAAGTGGTTAAGACTATTATTAACCAGCGTATTAAACTTGGATGGTCACAAACAAAATTAGCTGAGGCTATTGGTAGTCGCCAACCAGTAATTTCCAAACTGGAACGTGGTGAAGGTAACCCTTCTCTACAAACATTACACAAAATTGCCAATGCTCTGGATTTATCTTTGCAAGTTTCGATGAAGTAACTACCATATATCAACCATCTTCAAAAAGTTTGCACATTCCCTTTCAATCAAGCAGGTTCTAACTTGGAGTAAACGTCTCCACCTATTCTGAAGCAAAATGAGCCTTATTTTATAAGGCTCATTTTGTTGTGTTTTTGGAGAGATGTTTGGAAATTAGAACCTCTGTTTACAGATTGCTGTCTTTATTATATCGTTCGACCAGCTCTTTCCACTAAATAATACGAGGTGAACTATGAGGGAAGTTTCTCTTACACTCGACTACCTGACCATCGAACAGCTCATTGACCTTATCGACGAGCCACATCGTTCGGTCTGCCACCGCATTCTTACGGACAACCGCGAACTTTTCGAAACAGCCCGCGGTTCAACTCACAATCATCAGACATGGGGCGGTGGCTACATAGACCACGTAACCGACGGCATGAACTACGCGCGCCATCTTTACGCATTCGATGAGGCCTTCGGTCGGCCGTTACCCTTCTCGATGTCAGATGCCCTGCTGGTCTTCTTCTTGCACGACCTTGAAAAGCCGTGGCGCATCTTGGTCGACGAGTCGGGTCAGGCATCAAACCGTGAGGGACTCGACACTAAAGCCGCCTACAAAGCTTTTCGTGAAGAAAAGCTGGCATCGTATGGCCTCGAACTGAACGACGTGCAGTTCAACGGCTTCACGTATGTCGAGGGCGAACTTCATGACTACACCAGCAAGCGGCGCGTCATGAATGAACTGGCAGCTTTTGCCCACAAAGTCGACAACTGGTGTGCTCGCGGATGGTATGACTATCCCAAGGCAACTGGCGATGAGTGGACTGGTGCTGGTCGAGTTCGCACCACGTAAAATCTCAAACAACAACCACTGAATCTTGAACTGAAAGTCACCCTTTCATTTCAATGATTGGGTGGTTTTCTTTTTCACCACAAATCAACTACCTTAAGAAAGTTAGGGCACTCCATTTCAATCAGAGAGGTTTTCACCACCAGGGCATTTCCGTTTTTATATTTCCTTCGGTCATTAAAAACTAGGTCAACTTGGAGTAATCGTCTCCACTCGACATGGAAATATATGGAAATCTGCCTTCATAACAAAAAAGCCCACTGCGGGCTTTTTTGTATCAGTTGATATATTGTCTTAGAGATTCACTCCACCTCGGGCTGAAGTATCTGTCTCTGCTTCAGCATCAATCACATCTGTATCGACTTCAGTGTCAGTAGTCGCATCTACTTCCACGTCGACTGCTCGGTCAGCACCTTGGTTTGCACCTGTGTCAGTATCTGTTGTCGTACTTACCTCATCTGGTGATTGAATCACTGATCGGTTTGAACGAGTATTGTTGTAGTTAGCTCGTGTTTCATTGTCAGAATCGACATCCGCATCCAGTACGCCAGTATCAAGTTGAGTGTCGATTGAAGTATCAACTTGGACTCGCAAAGCACTCGCTATCATGGCTTCCGCCTCACTAGCGATACGGATAGAAGTTTGAGCAGCTGTGTAGGCAGCTCGGTAGGCTTCAGTTTGGAATGAAGTTTTGGCTTCTGTGTGAGCTTCTACCGCAGTGTCCAGCTTTGCCTCAGCTCGCGCGTACGCTTCTGCGGAGATGTCTGACTCAGCTCGTTCAAGTTTGGTAGTTACTTCAGCGATATAATTTTCAGCACGAGCAAGAGTTGCTTCAGCAGTAGCCTGTATGTCTACTGACGCATCGATAGTAGCTGTTGCGTTAGCCTGAGCTTCGGCGCTCGATTCAGCGTAGGTACGGATATCTGTTACGAGCGATGCTCCGTTGTTCCCCTCCACTCGCCCGTTGAGGTCAGCTAGAATATCAGCATAGGCACGGAAACTTCCTTCTAGGTTAGCCCGCACGGTAGCAGATGATTCATAATCACCCTCAGCCTCAGCTTTAATACTGCGCTCTTTAACTTCATCAGCATGAGCTTTTACGCGTGAACTGATGTCAGCTGATACTTCAGCGGTTAATTCACCGCGAGCAGCTAATTCCTCTGCTTCTTCGAGTCGCTCTTCAGCCAGACGAGCTTGCAAGCGGGCTTCTGCTTCATTAGAGACAGCAAACGCGCTTTTAATATTTTCGTTTACTTCAGTTTTTACTACGTAGAGAGCGTCTCCTGGTACAGCGCCTTCGGCTGCGTACGAGGTTCCTCCTCCAGCTACGAGTACAATTGCAATTATTGCAGCAGTCATAGATTTATTTCTTAATAAGCTAAATAATGAAGTACGCTGTGGTACTTGTGCTATAGAACGACTATCCTCCCCAACTCTTACACCCTCTTGTACACCATGGAAACGTGCATATTCTAGAAGATTATCTTGCATCCGAGCACGAGAAGTATCAGACAACTTCATGTCTTTCATTTTTTGGAAGTATTCAGTTGTTGTCTGGTCTTTATTCATACTTATGTCTTCTCTACGCCAAGTTTTTCTTGCAAACGCCTTGTGGCTCGATTTAATCGTACTGAGACAGTGTTTGCAGTCTCTTCTAATACCTCGGCAATTTCTTTAGGCGGTAGTCCTTCAACGTGCTTGAGCAGGAGCACCTTTTTGTCGTTCTCTTCCATATCGTCAATTAAACTAAGTACTGCTTGATACTCAGCCACCACCTCTGGACTGGCTGTTGTATCATTTGGCACATCACCTGACTCCATTTTGTCGTCGAGTGAGTCGGCTTTTTTCTTCTTATACCAATCTTTAGCCATATTATTGGCGATGGTATACAAGAAAGAGCGCGTATTGACCATTTCTTTGCCGTCACGTAATGACTGCCAATACCGAGTGAACACTTCTTGGGTCATATCTTCTGCCAACTCAACATTAGATACTTTAACCATGCAGAAACGGAAAATAGCGTCTCCGTATTCAGAGAATGATTCGACAAACGCTTTTTCTAAAGTGCTCTGTTGCATATAACGACTAAGTATCTCTAACTCTTACATGCTGGGGGAGTAAAATCAATTTTTTGACCACAAATTCACTATCTTTAAGAAATTAGCACACTCCATATCAATCAAAGAGGTTTTCACCACCAGGGCATTTCCGTTTTTATATTCCCTTCGGTCATTAAAAACTAGGTTATTTTGGCGTACAGTCTTTCACTAGATCTAAATTTACCGCCAAACCTAGGCCGTTTGGCGGTAAATTTAGACATACCAGCTCCATAGGCAGTTATACACGTTGCCTTGCTTTGCAGTACTTAATGTAGGTCATACTAGATATATGCCCTACCTGGCTTCATTTCGCACTCTGGTTATCGGTCTCACCGCTGTAGCTGGTGGCCTAATGGCAACTGCTTCACTGAGTCAACAGACACCAGCTGCCATGTATATCTCACCGAGTACCGCAACCGTCGTGCAGGGTGACGAGCAGCAATTTTCCATCATGGTAGAAAGCCTAGAACCGGTCAACGCCTTCACCGGCGAGATTACCTTTGATAATACACACTTCCGGGTAACCAACATTAGCTACAACACTTCAATTGCTGACTTGTGGGTTGAAGAACCATGGTATAACCGCTCTGATAACAGCATCTACTTCGCGGGCGGTACGACCGCTGCCAACGGCTTCTCTGGCCAAGGCACGTTGCTGACCGTGACACTCAGAGCTGACCGGGCTGGTGACACTACTCTGGCGCTCCGTAATCCACGAATCATGGCTCACGATGGCCTAGGTACCGACGTCAACCTCACAGCACCGCTTGATAGACTATTTACCATTGATACCACACCATACGCGGTACCATTACCTACCCCAGATAAAAAGCCGGTCACTATTGTGCCTGCCACGCCGCCGCTCGATATTAACCAAGATGGCGAGATTGGTTTCCGTGATGTCAGTATCTTACTCTTGCGCCTCGGTGGTACAGACGCCCGCTATGACTTTAATGGTGACGGCTCTGTCACATGGACTGATGTACGAGTCTGGCAACAATTGCGTCAAACGCAGAAGGACTAAAATCTTTTACCGCCACACTTCACCCAGATGTCAGCTACGCGGTACCACGAAACCACTCTAGCTCTTCTTTCGTCAGGGAGATGGAGTCTCCTTTTTGCAGTGTGCCGGCAATAATTTGCTCGGCGATCGCCTCTTCAACCACTTCCTGGATCGCCCGGCGCATCGGCCGCGCTCCGAACTCAGGCTGATAGCCAATTGCCACCAAGGTATCTACCAGTTCATCAGTAACCTGTAACTGATACCCTTTTTCGGTTATTCGTTGGCAGAGCTCGTTAAGCATGAGACGGGCAATCTCTCGTTGCTCGCCTTGTGTCAGTGGACTAAAAAGCACTACGTCGTCGAAGCGGTTAATTAACTCGGGGCGGTACAGCTGTTCACTGATGAGGTGATCTACAATAGCGTCCTTTTTATCATCGAGTGATTCGCCAGCGGCTACCCACTCACTAATCTGCGCACTGCCGGCATTTGACGTAGCAATAATAATGCAGTTACGGACGTTCACCTTTTGTCCGCTATGCGCATCGGTGTAAAAACCTTCATCCAGTATCTGGAGAAACAAATCGTGTACCGTTCGCGACGCTTTTTCAAATTCATCGAGCAAAATAACCGCGTACGGCTGCTCTGCTAGCACGTTCGTGAGCGCACCAGCTTGCTGACTGCTACCGATCAAACGTTCAAGGGCGTCAGCACCGCTGTACTCAGACATATCAAGCCGGTGCATAGCAGCTTCATCGTGGAAAAATACTCGAGCGAGCGCTTTCGCTGACTCAGTTTTACCCACCCCGGTTGGTCCTAAGAACAAGAAGCTACCAATCGGCTTTTCCGCGTCATGGATGTCAGTGCGTGAACGGCGCATGACTCCACTAATTGCATCTATCGCTCGGTCTTGTCCCACCACTTGCTGGTGCAACACATCTTCAAGCTGCAACAGCACATCTCGCTCTTCTGCTCCGATAGGACCAACCGGGATACCAGTCGTCTCAGCCACGAGAGCTTGCACATCTGCTTGTGTCACGAGTGCTGCCGGAGCAGACGCCGCCACGTCAGTCAATAGCTGCACCGCCTTCCCGGGCATAACACCAGAAACAATGTGTCGGTCGGCACTCTCAACGATTTGCTCCAAAGCGGCAAAGGTGAAGCGGCGTGCGGAACGTTGCTCAATATCGGAGGCTAGGGTTGTAATTAGGCGTAGGATAGCGGTCTTATCCGGCGGGGTAACGTAGACCGTCGCAAAGCGACCGGTAAAGGCAGCCTTGGTTTCCAGCGAGCGGTGGTACGCCTGCTGGTCTGCAGTAGCAATGATATGCAGCTGTGGTGAAGCAAGGTAGCTGTCGAGTAAACTCACCACATCGACACCAAGCTCGCGCGCATTCTCCAGCACGGTGTCAATTTTATCAATCACCAATACGACGTTACCAGCTTGTGCTGCTTCACTGAGCACTTTAAGGAGAGTGGTTTCAAACGCTGCTTTATCGTTAGTGGCCGCGGTGAGAATCTCGGTATCGAGCAAAATCAACTCCGTTCCTTCGACGGCACCAAGTGATGCACCGGACTGCATTCGCTTGGCAACTGTTACCAGTAAGTCGAGTTTACCTACACCAGCCGGCCCAACCAAGAGCACGTTGGCGTTGCGGTCACGCACCAGAGCTGACTCTATCTGCTCGACGTAGGTTGCCACCAACGACTCATCGGCCGTGTGCTGAGCGTACACGACCCCTGTACCGAGTGGCTTAGTGAAACGGTCGAGTGTCTTGGTAAACCCATAAGCAAAACTCCGACCAATACCTTGTACTTGACTCAAGTTATCGCGACTCCACCATCGGGCGGCCCGTTTCTTCGCGAGGTGCTCTCGGTACGTCCACTCGAGCGCACCGTTCATGGTAGCGACCGTCACCCCCTGTGACTGGAGCCAGGACACGAAAGACGTATCGAGCTTGATGACCAGTCGCGTCAAAGCCGGCAGCGTCAGCTGTCCCGTGGCGGCAGCGGTTATCGCATCGGCACGCAGCGCCGTACGTGGCTGTGCTAAGAACTGGGCCATCTCCTCACTGGTTACACCTAGTCGTCGGCACCATGTCTGACCAAAGTCTGACGCAACCAAACCAGCTAGTACGTCAGCCTCGTGTTTATACAAGATGACAGCAACTTCAAAGACGGTGCCCGTGCTTGCTCTCGCACCCTCGATGAGGGTATCGAGTCCGGCAAAATAGAAGTGATTATAAAAGAAACGAAAACTATAGAGCACCAACAGCACGCTGATACCAAGCAGCGCCCCGCCTGCCCACTGGCTAGCTGCTAGTCCCAGAGGAGCTACTGACCACACCCCATCCACCACAGCACCGGCAGCAGCTCCCACCGCACAGCCGCTACTGAGCAATACTCCCAGCCAAACAGCGGCCCGAATAATACGATACGGACGACCGGCAACCAGCGGCGCAATGCGTAACGCCGGTCGAAACTCTGCGGGCTGGTAGGGTGTCTTAGCCATAAAGAAGTGCGCTACCGAACATAAACGAACCAACGATAACCAACGGTGCGAGCA
>JAASSY010000030.1 GCA_021767645.1 Candidatus Parcubacteria bacterium
AGGTTCTCCCGAGTACGACAATGTATACGCTGAATCTTCAGAAGCATTTAGTGGTGGATTTGATGGCCGTAAATTTATTATTGAAGACGAAGAACTGCAAATGGCACAACAAGCTCTACGAACTGAGTTACGAAACTCACTCCTAGAGCGTATTCCAAATGAACAGCCAGCAGGAGTAGAACTGTTCCAAGGTGCGGTAACATTTACCTACGAAACATTGCCCGCCGTAGCCTACGGCGATGACCTTGCCACCATCAAAGAAAAAGTGTACATGCGCATCCCGCTTTTCAAAGAAGACGATTTTGCGCGCTTCATTGCTGAAGCAACTGTTCCGGGCTATGAAGGTGGTGACGTACGAATTACCGATACGGATGTGCTTGACTTTGACTACACCAGCGCAACCACCTCAGCTAGCGATATTTCAGCAGCTGACCAGCTCGAGTTTGAACTAGAGGGTCGGCCACAGATCGTCTGGGAATATGATGCTGATGCACTACGGGCTGACTTGGTTACCAAGAATCGCACAGCACTTTCTTCAGTACTCAGCGGCTACCCAGCCATTGAACGGGCAGACGCGACCATTCGACCATTTTGGAAAAAAACTTTCCCGATGGAAATAGAGGAAATTGAAATAATCGAACGGATTGAAGAATAATACACAAACTACTGGCATAACTCAGTTGACGCCGGTGGGTATATTTGGTAGACTCGGGCACGTTTAATGGATCAAACACAAGATACATTGGTATACGGCACGGTTGAGGAAGCGCTGCCAAACGCGCTTTTTCGTGTTGTCCTCGATGACACAGAAGAAACTGTCCTAGCGTACCTCGCTGGCAAGATGCGTCGCTTTCGTATCCGCGTACTTGTGGGGGATAGAGTTGCAATTGTTCCCGATCCATACGGCGGCAAAGGGAGAATCACTAAGCGGCTTTAAACAATTAAGTATGAAAGTACGATCTTCAGTTAAAAAAATGAGTCCAGACGACCAAATCGTACGTCGTCGCGGGCGAATTTACGTTATCAATAAAATGAAACCTCGTCATAAACAACGACAAGGATAGTATTACGTATGCGTATCTCAGGTATTACCATTCCGGATGAAAAGCACCTTGAGTTTGGTCTCACTGCTATTCACGGCATTGGCCGTTCACGAGCACAAGACATTCTCAATGAGCTAGATATTCCGCTCACCACGAAGCCCGGCGACCTGTCGACCGAACAGGAGAACGGTATTCGAAGCAAAATCGATAGTTTCACCACCGAAGGTGAGTTGAAACGAGCGGTGGCAGCTAACATCAAGCGCCTTAAGGATATTAATTCCTACCGAGGTTCACGACACGCAAAGCGTCTACCAGCACGCGGGCAACGTACAAAAACAAACGCTCGCACACTCAAAGGAGTGAAAAAGACGATGGGTAGCGGTAAGCGTAAGCTCGAGAAGACCTAAAAAGGCATTATTAGTTTAATTTCTGTCAACGACCTATGGGTAAGAAACGAATCATGAAGAAAAGCGGTGGCTCTGACGTCTCAGGTACTTCTCGAGCATTGAACCGTATTCCAAAGCGAAAGCTTGCTAGTGGCAAACTAAACATTCTCGCCACATTCAACAACACACTTGTAACTCTGTGTGATCCAAAAGGTAACGCTGTTATGGCGGCCAGCAGTGGCGCTCTTGGTTTCAAGGGGTCACGCAAAAGTACTCCCTTTGCTGCCGCTAAGGTAGGAGAGATTATCGGTGAAAAAGCCACACAGATGGGCATGAAAGAGGCCGAAGTGGTTATTCGTGGTATCGGCGCTGGTCGAGAGTCAGCCCTGCGTTCATTTGCTGGGCAAGGTATCACCATTACAAGAATCAGTGACCAAACACCAGTCCCACACAACGGTCCTCGACCGCCTAAGGCACGACGTGTTTAATCAAAGAGCGTATGAAAATTGGTCCAAAATTCAAAATAGCAAAGCGTCTTGGTGCACCTATCTTTGCCAAAACACAAACCCAAAAATTTGCACTATCCGAAGCACGAGTTGGTAAGCGCGGCAAGCGTCGACCAGGGCAAATGAGTGACTATAAACGTCAGTTATTGGAAAAGCAAAAGATGCGGTATACGTACGGTATCTCTGAAAAACAGCTTCGGCGCTACGTTGATGAAGCTGTTGAAAAGAGCCATCAACCAATTGCAGTTCTAATGGAGCGACTTGAGTCACGACTTGATAACGTCATCTACCGTCTTGGACTGGCTAAAACTCGTCAGATGGCTCGTCAGATGGTCTCGCACGGTCACATTACCGTTAATGGCCGCAAGCTCACGGTGCCATCTCACAAAGTTCGTGAGAATGATGAAATCGCAGTCCGTGACGGTAGTCGTGAGTCAATCATGTTTACCTCACTGGGAGACACGCACGAAGCTGCAGCCGTACCCGCTTGGCTCAGCTTTGACCTGAAAAAGCTTACCGGTACAGTAAAGCAGAAACCCGTTTACGACCCAGCAGAAGCACTGTTTGATCCAGCTCAGGTTCTCGAGTACTACAGTCGCTAGTACACCCATTAGGTAACAGTAGGTAATATAGAAACTATGCTAGAAACAAACGTCGCACTGCCAAGTAAACCACGTATCGTAAACGAAGAAGATAATCGGGGTATTTACGAAATCGACGGCCTCTATCCAGGCTACGGCCACACGCTCGGTAACTCACTCCGTCGCATTATTCTCTCCTCACTACCAGGAGCCGCTATTACGAAAGTGAAAATTGATGGCGTTGAACACGAATTCGCCACGCTCTCAGGTGTTAAGGAAGATGTGCTAACCATTCTCCTCAATATTAAACGTATCCGCCTTAACCTGCACAGTGACGAACCAGTCACCATGACACTCAAGAAGAAGGGGTCAGGCGTGGTCACGGCAGCTGATATTGAAGCACCGTCGCAAATTGAAATTCTCTCTCCAGACCAAGAAATCGCTGAGATCACTAATAAAACTACCGAGCTTGATATCGAAATGACGGTGGAACAAGGGCTTGGATACGTACCACGAGAGGTACACCAAAAGGATAAGGTCGAGATCGGTGTTATCGCGCTTGATGCGGTCTTTACACCGATTCGCCGTGCCAACTACGAAGTAGAGAACATGCGTGTTGGTGACCGAACTGACTACAACCGATTACGTCTCATGGTTGAAACTGACGGCTCAATGACCCCTAAAGAGGCGCTTGAGAATGCCATCGAAATCATGATCCATCAGCTCAAAGCGGTCATCGGCTTCCAGGAAACAGTAAGCAACGAGCCAGAACCAGCAGCTGAAGCAACCGAAGAAGCAGACGAGATTGATCCAGATGTGCTCAAAACACGGATTGAAACAATTGACCTGACTCCACGCACAATGGCAGCCCTAGAAGAAGCTAGCATCCGTACGGTTGGAGGTCTTGTGCGCAAGAAAAAAGATGATATTCTAGCGCTCGAAGGAATCGGTCCGAAAGGAGTTGAAGAAATCGAATCATTACTAGACGAAATGGGCGTATCACTCGCCGAATAATCAATCATGAAACACGGAAAGCAAAACCGCACACTAGGACGCACTCGTCGAGGACGAACTGCTTTGCTGCGTGGTTTGGCTATCTCACTGATTCGTGATGGCCAAATCACCACAACTCTAGCTAAAGCTAAAGAGCTACGTCCATTTGCCGAACGTCTCGTTACCTACGGTAAACAAGGAACGGTAGCAGCTCGACGACAAGCGGCTTCAGCTCTAGGTGAACCGAGCAGCAACACTATTACTAAGCTTTTTAACGACATCGCCCCTAAGTACAAAGAGCGCGATGGTGGCTATACCCGTATTATCAAAATGGGTCAGACCAGTGGTCGAGAAGAAGCGGTAATCGAATATGTAGAATAGGCTTATGGAGAAACGAGAATACACAATCGACGCAGCCGGTAAGCGACTAGGGGTTGTCGCTACGGAAGCAGCTACCTACCTTATGGGCAAAGATCAGCCAGACTTTGCTAAAAACGTTGTGGCTCCAGTAACGGTAACAATCGAAAACGCTAGTCAGCTTGACCTTTCTGAAAAGAAGCAGGGAGAAATCTACCAGCGCTACTCAGGATACCCAGGTGGTCGTCACACTGAAACGTTCGCTCACCTCGCTGAACGACTTGGTTACGCAGAGCCAGTGAAGCGAACCGTGAAAGGAATGCTACCGAGCAACAAGCTCCGGGCTGTTATGATGAAGAATTTAATCATTAACGAATAAGTCTATGGCAACCGCACAATACACAGAAGGCATTGGTCGCCGCAAGACCGCTACCGCACGAGTACGGCTCACTCCGGCCAAAGAAACAACGATTACCGTGAATGGTAAGACGCTCTCAGACTACTTTGAAAATGAAGCGTTTGAGAAGACCGTTCAGTCTGTTCTCAATGTTGAAGACGCTGGGGTGCAAGACTACGAAATTTCAGTCCACGTCAAAGGCAGTGGTCTCTCAGCTCAATCTGAGGCAGTGCGACTGGGAATTGCTCGCGCGCTTGTAAAAGAGAAGCAAGAGCGACGAACCGTCCTCAAGCCACTCGGCTTCCTCAAACGAGACCCGCGTTCTGTCGAACGAAAGAAATTCGGTCTCCGGAAGGCCCGCCGCCGCCCACAATGGTCCAAGCGTTAAGAAAAGAGCCGCCTGCGCGGCTCTTTTTAGCTTGGACAGCCGGAGACATGTTTTGACTATACCTAATGTCAAAACAGTCGAGGCCGGGCAGGAGGCACTTATGAGCGAAGCGTGAGAAGTGATTTAAATCACTTCGCAAGACTTATTGAGACATTTTGAGTATAAGAAATGTCCAATAAGTGTACAGTTCCTGTAAGGAATTTGTGACCTGACGCCAAAACGACAAAGGAGTCCACTGCTGGACTCCTTTGTCGTTTTGAGGCCGCAGCGTTGTGAACAACTCGTTCCTAGAGTTGTGAACCGCGAGGCGGGCTCGCGAACACTTACTAGAATTAGAGCGTAGCGAATAATTATAGTTAGTGATTCGTGAGGAAGCAGTAAAATACATGTAATATGAATCTCAAGAAACTGTTTATTTACGAAGAAGCCAAAGAACCTTGGCAAATTGCCGCGGCTAGATGGTGTGTCGAGCACTCAAAAAGTTTCATAAGAGGAGAACTAGAAGAATATATAACGAGCAAATACATTGGTGTCCATAAACGCCATGTAGAATTCTTTTTTCAACAAGAAATTCAGCAACCGAGTGGGAGAAATCATAACCGTGATGCTGTTGAAGGTACGTTCACACCACCACTAGACTTAGTATCGAAAGTAATTGACCACGACGAGCTTCGTGAAGCAAGAAAAAATGCTTGGTCTGCCCAAAGACTTGCCATAATCTCTATCATTATTTCTTCAACAACTCTGCTAGCTACAATATTTCCATATGTCTTTACACAGTGTTGATCCCGCTGTATAATGCGATCGCTATGTCAGATAATAAGGAAGAAAATAGCCAGGACATCGATGTCGAAGTGACCGGAGAAGATAACGTCGATGAACCTGAACTAGAATCAGTCGAAGAACATCATACGAGTAAACTGAAGCAATTACGAGATAAACTCAAGGGGTGTGAGCAAGAGAAAATGGAGCACCTTGAGCACCTACAACGAGCCAAAGCTGAGTTCCTCAACGCCAAGAAGCGACTCGAAGAAGAAAAAACCGAGGCCAAAGAGCGAGCCGTCGACAAATTGATTGATCAGCTGTTGCCAATGTACGACAGCTTCACTATGGCCATGGGTAACGACGAGGTGTGGGGGAGTGTCGATGAGAGCTGGCGAAACGGTGTCGAAGCAATCTACGCTCAACTGAAGTCAATTCTCCAGTCGTACCACGTAACTGAGGTGAACCCACAAGGTGAACCGTTTGACCCAAAACAACACGAAGCAATGGGCTACGAAGCAGTCGGAGAGGAAAAGGCTCACGACACGGTTGTGCAGGTACTGCAAGTCGGCTTTGTCCGCACTGTAGGAGAAGACACACGAGCCATTCGACCGGCCCGTGTCATGGTAGGAAACTTTACAGAGACTAATCAGGAATAATATATATGGCAAAAATTTTAGGTATTGACCTAGGAACAACAAACTCCGCCATGGCTATCATTGAGGCGGGGGAACCAACTATTATCGAAAACGCCGAAGGTAACCGCACCACACCTTCTGTGGTAGCTATCTCGAAGAAAGGCGAGCGACTGGTGGGGCAGATCGCTAAACGACAAGCGGTGACCAACCCGCAGAATACTATTTACGGTGTGAAGCGTTTTATGGGTCATAACTTCGATGATGCTTCCGTGCAGCGCGATAAAGAAGTTGTGCCGTATGAAGTGAAGAAAGGTGATGACGGCGGAGTCATGGTTCACCTGGGCGAGAAGGACATGCGACCAGAGGAGATCTCAGCGATGATCCTCTCGAAGCTCAAAGCTGATGCTGAAGCCAAAACTGGCGAGTCTATCACCGAAGCAGTGATCACGGTCCCAGCTTACTTTAACGACTCACAACGAAAAGCAACCCAAGACGCCGGTAAAATTGCTGGTCTTGAGGTAAAGCGTATCATCAATGAACCAACTGCTGCCGCCCTAGCGTACGGCTTCAACAAGAAGAAAGACGAGAAAATCGCTGTGTACGACTTTGGTGGTGGTACGTTTGACGTTACGATCCTCGAAGTTGGTGATGACGTCGTTGAAGTTCAGTCGACCGACGGTGACGCCAATATGGGCGGACGTGACATTGACCAGGAAATCGTCCGCTACCTCATCGAAGAATTCAAAAAAGAAGAGGGCATCGACCTCGGTAAAGACCCGCTTGCCCTGCAGCGACTAGATGACGAGGCTGAAAAAGCTAAAAAAGAGCTTTCAAGCTCAGGTGAGACAGAGATCAACATTCCATTTATTGCCAACGTTGATGGTACACCGAAGAATCTTCTCATCACCCTCACCCGCAGCAAGCTCGAGGAACTAGCGCGTGAATACATC
>JAASSY010000031.1 GCA_021767645.1 Candidatus Parcubacteria bacterium
AAACCTATGAATCGGTTCCAGAAGGCTTCTATCCATACACAGTACAGCCGGGTGATACCTGGGACTCAATGACACTTTCAGCTGACGCAGCGCAGCTAGCCCGCCGCGTCAATCGGATGAACGTGGAGCCGAAGCCGGGGTACGAAATTCTGTTACCACAAAGCTCTGTGGCGTGGCGTTATGTGCCTGTACCGCTGGCTATTCCGTCGCGCGGCCGGCATTTGGTGGTCTATCTTGACCGTCAGTATTTCGGTGCCTACGAGGATGGTGAGCTTGTGCGCTGGGGGCCGGTTTCAACCGGTACAAATGGTCGGACGCCAACCGGCTTCTTCCAGGCAAAATGGAAGAGTCGCTACCATCGCTCAAGTCTGTACAATAATGCTCGGATGTACTTCGCTGTTCAGTTTAAAGGTAATTACTTTACGCACGAGTACAAAGTACTACCGGGGTATCCAGCGTCAAAAGGCTGCGTTCGCATGTTCTGGGATGACGCGGAGTGGAAGTTCGGTTGGCTGCAGACGGGTGATCTAATTTCGGTTGTCCGTTCACCAGCGCAGCTCTTTTAAGAAACTTTTAACACCCGCCGCCACGGCGGGTGTTTTTACATAGCCTACTGATTAAGAAGTTCGGTTAACTGCTGGTAGCAATCCTCATGATCACGTACTAAGCGAGTCTCAATCACGCCAATCACAAATTCATCATTGCCACCCGGGTACAAACCGTCACCGAAATAAATACAATCCTCCTTATGCCAGCCATTGTGTTCTATTAGTTTTGCCACATTCGTACCTTTGTGTCGTTCTTTGGGTATGTAGTCAATACTGGTTGACCCACCAATCACCGCCAGCATGGTTTCTGAGACAAACGGAACTTTAGCGAGGAGATCGAGCCGTTTTTTGCTGTCGGGATCGTATACTCGTTTAAGTTCCACCGGGGCAGTATTTCCGATAGGACTGAATGTAATCTGCGCTCCACGGTCTTCTATTGGGTTGTATTCGCCTCGTAATGTTACATCGAGCAATGGTTGTAAGGCTTTAATGTGAGCCATGACTTCAGCTCGTTCGGTTTCTGTTAAAGGGGTGTGCCATAGCTCATTACCGGTACGATCTAGCGCGTGATTACCATTTTGTCCTAAGTAGTGAGCTTCAAGTTGGTTACTCTGCCAAGCAATTTTATCGCAAAGCTGGCCAGACACGATAACGATGTCCTGCGGCGCGTTTTGTAGCAGGGTAAACATGGGCTGCTCTATCGGCTGCCGCGACGGAGCAATCGTTTTGTCCAAGTCAAAAAACAGGTGTTGGTATGCCATAACTACTAGTACTGAGTAGGGTAACACAATGTCACACATATAAGACTTTTCCACTCCACTTTTTTAGCAAGTGTGCTACCATACGCGCGCAAACGAACACTGTTTGCACATATCTTGCATGTTTACTCTGGTACACACGGCTCATGCAGCTGAAGGCATCTCAGTAAAGCTCGCCCCATATGTGGTCGGGCATATTGGCGGTTTGCCGATAACAGCGACACTGCTTACCTCGTGGTTAGCTATGTTGATGATCGTTGGCTTCGCACTCTGGCAGCGAAATCGACTGCAGGCAGTACCAGGAAAAGTGCAAAATGCTACTGAAGCAGTGATTGGCGGTCTCTATAATTACGTACGAGATACGCTGGAAAGTGAGCACATGGCACAGAAGTACTTTCCGGTACTGATGACCATTTTTCTGTTCTTGTTGGTGATGAACTGGACAGGACTCTTGCCTGGCGTGACCTCTATTGGTTTCTATGAAGGTCACGGCGGTGATTCGCACTTCATACCATTTTTGTACCCACCAGCAACTGACCTCAACATAGCCATTGCGTTTGCGTTTGTAGCTATGGTGGTCATTCAGTTTGCTGGTATTGTGGCTTTGGGGGCAGCTAAGTATGGGGGTAAATTCATCAACTTCAGCTCGCCGCTGGCTTTTGTGGTCGGTATTATCGAACTGATTAGTGAATTAGGGCGGCTGGTATCGTTTTCGTTCCGATTGTTCGGTAACATCTTCGCTGGTAAAACATTGCTAACAGTAGCAATTTTCTTTGTTCCGTTTGTATTGCCGGTACCAATACTGGCGTACGAAGTGTTTGTTGGCTTCATTCAGGCCGGTGTCTTTGCCTTCTTGACGCTTATCTTTATCAAGATGGCGGTGGCAGAGCACCACTAGTTTAGTGCGTACCACTGAGTCTACATTGGCATGTCGACTCAGAGTCTGCAGTAAATTATTATCGCATTGACTCTTTATTACTTGTAACGAATTAAGAACTATGTCTCCAGAACAGTTAGAACTGGCAACTCAGGTCGCAAACCTCGACGCTGAGTCAATGAAAAATATCGCCATGGCAGTGGCAGCAGCACTCGGTGTACTTGGTCCAGCTATCGGTATTGGTATGCTTGTCTCACGTGCGCTTGAAGCAATTGGGCGCAACCCAGAAGCAGCTGGTAAAATCCAAAGCACAATGATCCTTGGTATTGTGTTCGTGGAAGCGCTGGCTATCTTCGCGCTGGTAGTTGCATTCATCATCAAGTTTGCGTAAGCAGTCAATGAATTGACTGTGGCAGTACAGGCGGTGTGTCAGATGTAATGGCACAACCCATACAACCACAATCAACCATTGCCTACACAAATTTCTCGTACAAACATAACTGTATGGATCAACTTATTCAAGCTTTCGGCATAGACGTCAAACTAATTGTCGTACAAATCATCAACTTCGTCATTTTGACGGTAGTTTTGACCTACTTCCTCTACAAACCAGTCTTAAAAGTACTCGCTGATCGGAGAGTGCAAGTCGAGCAAGGTATTAAGGATGCTGAGGCAGCTGCCGAAGCGAAAGCAACCGCCGAAGCGGAAAAGCAAACTATTCTGACCCAAGCACACGCAGAAGCTGAGTCGGTTAATCAGCGAGCTAAGGCAAGTGCTGATGAGCAGGCCGGCGAAATTACCGGTGCGGCCGAGCACAAAGCAGCGGAAATTGTTCGTTCAGCTGAGCAGCGAGCTGAAGAGCTCAAAGACCAATCCCGTAAAGAGAGTGAAGCCGAAGTAGCGAAACTAGCAGTCTTAGCAGCGGAGAAAATCCTCAAAGAAAAGTCTTCGTAACCAGCTATGCAAAACACGTACGTACAAGCGCTCCTTGAGCTTCTAGAATCGCATAACGATACTCAAGCGGTCATCGATGGCTTTAGTCGCGTGTTAACAGAACGCGGGCATGAAGCCTTGGCGCGACCAGTGCTGACTGGTGTACTACGTGTACTTGAGTCGAAGCAGCCAGATACTGTCGTGGTCACAGCTTCACAGTCTGCCTATCAGGAGCAGGAAGCTGTCATCAAACAACACTTAACAAACCTGGGTGCAGATAGTGCGTTTATACACACGACAGTCGACCCAACGGTCGTCGGTGGTTATGCTGTTGAACATAACCATCAGCGGGTAGACGCCACCTACAAAACCACGCTCATCAATCTTTACCAGTCAATTACAAACCAGTAACCTTCCTTACCTATGAGTTCAGTTATTATTGAAAAAATCAAGCAAGAAATTGCCAATCTCGATACCACAGCGGCACCGCAGTCGGTGGGCACCGTGACGTCTGTTGGTGATGGTATTGCTGAGATTGATGGTCTCAAGGATGCACAAATGATGGAAATGGTGGTCTTTGACGGCTCTGACAACAAGAGTCTGGAAGAAGTCATCGCGGCTGATAACGCGCTCTACGGACTCATCCTGAACCTCGAAGAGGATACGGTGAAGGTGGTGGTACTCGGTGAATCAACGCACGTCAAGGAAGGGATGCGTGTACTCCGTACTAATAAGCTGCTCTCTATCCCTGTGAGCGAGTCAATCGTCGGTCGCGTGGTTAACCCACTCGGCGAAGCGATTGACGGTAAAGGCGAACTAACCGGAAAAAAAGACATGCCAATCGAGCGAGTAGCCTACGGAGTAATGGATCGCTCCGGAGTAGACGAGCCAGTGCACACTGGTATTAAATCAATCGACTCCATGATTCCGATTGGTCGTGGTCAACGCGAGCTGATTATCGGTGACCGTCAGACAGGTAAGACAACCATTGCTATCGATACGATCATTAACCAAAAGTACGAGCCGGCTGATAAGCGTCCGATTTGTATTTACGTCGCAGTTGGTCAGAAGCGTTCTAAAACAGCCAGCTTGATGGCAAAACTTGAAGAAGCAGGCGCGATGGAGTACACCACAATCGTAGCTACGTCAGCTTCTGAAGCTTCACCGCTGCTGTTCCTTGCACCGTTTGCTGGCGCCGCTATTGGTGAGTACTTTATGGAGCAAGGGAAGGACGTCCTCGTGGTGTTTGATGATCTCACTAAGCACGCGAACGCCTACCGTCAGATGTCGCTCTTGCTCCGTCGTCCACCAGGACGCGAAGCCTACCCAGGAGACATTTTCTACCTGCACTCACGTCTCCTTGAGCGGTCAGCTAAGCTCTCACAGGAGCTCGGTGGTGGTTCAATCACAGCCTTGCCAATTATCGAAACACAGGAAGGCGACGTTTCAGCGTACATCCCAACCAACGTCATTTCGATTACTGACGGACAGATTTTCCTTGAAACTGACCTCTTTAACAAAGGTATTCGTCCAGCTCTCAACGTCGGTATCTCTGTGTCCCGAGTAGGTAGTTCAGCCCAAACCAAGGCCATGAAGAAAGTGTCCGGCAAAATTCGCCTTGAGCTGGCGCAGTTCCGTGAGCTCGAAGCGTTCATGCAATTCGCCTCAGATCTTGACGAAGAAACCAAGGCCCGGATCGAGAGCGGTCGTAAGTACGTCGAGCTTCTAAAGCAAGACCAGAACGACCCAATGCCGTTCTATCGTCAGGTCATGGTGATTTACGCTGCCAACAACGGACTCTTCACCGGCGCCTCAGTAGAAGACACTAAAGCAATTGAAGAAGCCTATCTGTCGTTTGTAGAGCGTGACCGCAAAGATATTCTCGATACGATTGAAACAGAGCGAGCCCTCTCCGATGAGCTGACCGCACAAATGGATAAGTCAATCACTGACTTTAAAGAAGCCAACAGTAAGTTCTACGCTGAAGCTGCATAAGTAACCTATGGCCCTCAAGCAAGTTAAAAACAAAATAATTGCCACCAAGAAGACCGGTCAGGTTACCAAGGCGATGGAGTCAGTGTCCGCGGTGAAGATGCGGAAGAGTCAAGAACGCGCCTTCGTGAGTCGTCCTTACGTACGCTCAGCTTTACGCATCCTGTCTCAGCTAGCTGGTTCACAAGATGGCCTGCAGCACCCACTGACACAATCACGTGGCGGTGATAAACGCTTACTCGTGATTGTAACGAGTGATAAAGGCTTGGCTGGTAGCGTCAACAGCGCTGTCCTGAAGCGAGTTGAAGAGGCCGTTAGCACAGCTGACACTTCCACTTACGAAGCGGTCTGTGTCGGTCGCAAAGCCGTGGAGTTCTGTGAGCGGGAACATATTTCTGTGGTACACCAGTACACCAACGTCTCCGACGATGTCGTACTCGATGACGTAGCCGACATCGCGGTAGCCGCCTTAGAAGGGTTTGCGACCGGGGAGTACAACCACGTCCATATTATCTACCAGAATTTCCTCTCTACGTTTGAGCAAGAGGCAACCAAGCGCCAGCTACTCCCATTGCGCTACGAGGAAATCGAAGAGATAAAAACTGGCATCAAACCAAAGCAAGGGAAGTGGAGTGAAGAAACGAAGTCGGGCGATAATGCTCCTGACTACACAGTCGAACCAGACCCACAAACCGTTCTCGATACCCTCATCCCACAGCTAGTGCAAATCATCGTCTACCATGCTCTGCTTGAGAGCAAGGCTTCAGAGCACTCGGCTCGGATGGTGGCGATGAAGAATGCGACCGATAAGAGTAAAGAGGTCGTGAAAGCGCTCACTATCGAGTACAACAAGGCTCGGCAAGCAGCCATTACCGCAGAGGTGAGCGAGATCACTGCCGGCGTCGAAGCAATGAAGTAGTGCTAAGTAGCCGAGGGCTGTCTACAGCCTTCACTACTCAGTGGTACTGAGTCCAAACACATTAGCAATATTATCAAACTATTTTATGAGTACAGACACACAAACCAGCAACACAGGTAAGGTGACCCAAATCGTTGGGCCAGTGGTAGATGTACACTTCACAAACGGTGGTGTACCTGAGCTGCAGACAGCTCTTACCGTTACTAAGTCAGATGGACAAACTATTACGCTCGAAGTAGCGCAGCACATCGGTCTCGATCGGGTTCGGGCAATTGCTATGGAAGACACGCAAGGCCTCACTCGAGACATGGGAGTCACCAACACTGGTGCACCAATTTCTGTGCCGGTCGGAGAGAAGTCACTCGGACGCCTCTTCAATGTACTCGGCAACACACTCGATGGTGGGGAAGAGCTCAAAGATAGTCCCAAACGAGCTATTCACCAAGAAGCGCCGGCATTTGTTGATCAGTCTACGAAAACCGAAGTTTTTGAAACTGGTATTAAGTCGGTTGACTTACTCGCGCCGTTTATTAAAGGGGGTAAGGTCGGCCTTTTTGGTGGGGCTGGTGTAGGGAAGACAGTGCTCATTCAAGAGCTCATCAATAACGTAGCTACCAACCACGGCGGCTACTCAGTCTTCGCTGGTGTAGGAGAGCGCGTGCGTGAAGGTAACGACTTGTACTACGAAA
>JAASSY010000001.1 GCA_021767645.1 Candidatus Parcubacteria bacterium
GCGGCGCGAGCGACGCTCGCGCCGCTTTTTTCACTCCTACCGCATCATCTCTTCTCGAACACCGACTTTATCGACAATAATTTCGTGCGGGTAGTCAAACACATCGCGTGTGAGCTTATCGTACATGCCCACTCGGTACAGCAAGTCTTCCGTAGTAAACGCCGCGAAACGGATCTCAATTCCTAGCTCAGCCTCAAGTGATCGTATCGCGTTCTCAATTTTATTCTCTGGCAAATTCTTCATCGCTACCAATACATCAAGCCGTTGCTCAAAGTCACGCACAAATACCCCAGCGATGCAGACGAAGTCAAGCTTCCCTGCCTTCCGTAAGTGCCGCAAGACAGTCTTGCCATTAATCGGTGCGGTCTCAAAGAGGAAGGTCTGCAGGGCTTGCAGCTCCGGAGATTTTTTATCGAGCGTGTAGCCTTGTACTTTCACTTTCTTGTCGGTTCCCTCTTTGGTTTGATAGAAGGTCTTTTTCTTAATGATACCGGCTTTTTCAAGTGCGGTAATTTCAGTCCGAGCCGTGCGTCGTACTAGTTTCGCTCGGCGAGAGATCTCGTCAAACGTGAAGTCTTTGGAGGGATTAAAGAGGAAGAAGCGAAGGAGTTTCACCCGTGCCGGACTTCCAAACAGAATTGCCAGTGGATCAGTCGCCATAATCGTTTCGTGTTTCGGAGTATAGCACAGTGAAGCTTCCTACCAACTGGACAAAGAAAATATGAAGTGTTCTGAATAGTCCACCTTGAGACGGACACACGACCTGTGCTATACATAGGCCCGGAACTACAGGAGTACCTTATGGCTGAACACAACGAACCCAAAACCGCTGACACCTCCTTGGGACAGATGACCTACCAAGACATGCAGAATCGTTCCTGGGAGCTCATCGATCGTATTTTGCACGAAGAAGCCACCGAAGAAGACTGCGCAGAATACGACGCACTTCTGAGGCAAATGGACCAATTGTAAGCACTCTCTGCGTCCGCCCCAACCCGCTGCTAAACGGCAGCGGGTTTTTCAGATAATATTTTTCGTCACCTCCCACCCCGACTGCGGCCCTGGCGCAACCATCAACCCAAATGAAAACACGCAGGCACTGCCTATGTGTTTTCGAAAATAATTACAGTCGTAATTATTTAAGGTTTACAGTCTCCCAAGTTACTGAGTATATTATTTCGCCATGCTCATAATCTACTAAGTACTCGTGAGCTCGGCTCGCTGGTTCGTCGCTCTAGGAAGGAGCTTCTCACATCGCTGCGCCTCTACAGTAAATCTTAAGATTTGTTGCCAAAATGAAAACGCGGAGCAAGTCCGCGTTTTCATTTTGGGCTAGAAAATCTATTTAAGATTTACTGTAGCTCCAGCTTCTTCGAGCTTCGCTTTAAGCTCTTCAGCATCTTCTTTCTTCGCACCTTCCTTCACGACTGCTGGAGCGCCGTCCACCATCTCCTTAGCCTCCTTGAGACCAAGACCGAGGGCTTCCTTCACTGCCTTGATAACAGCGATCTTCTGACCACCAGCTTCCGCGAGCTCAACGTCGAACTCGTCTTTCTCGTCTTCGCCACCAGCGTCACCGCCAGCACCGCCACCAGCGACTGCTACTGCAGCAGCTGATACACCGAAGCGCTTCTCGAGCACCTTCACCAGTTCGTGAAGCTCAAGTACGGTCATGTTCTCGACTTGCTCAACGAGTGTCTTGAACTGCTCTGGCACCTCAACTGACTCATCAACGTCAGAATCTGTTGATTCTTCAGCTGCTTCTTCCTTGGTTTCTTCCGCTGCTGGAGCAGCCTCTTCTTTTGTTTCTTCAGCTGCTTCGGGAGCGGCTGTTTCTTCGGTAGTAGTTTCTTCTACTGCCTGTGTCTCTTTTTCGTCTGTCATGCTTAGATTTCTTATGAGCGTAAGCGAATTAGCAAATCTTAGCCATCTTGAGAGGTGTTATACCTAATACACCTCGGAGATGAACTAATGCTAATTCACCACAAATTTTAATAATTATGCACTGCGTTTATCAGCAATCGCATTGGTAACGATAGCCAATCCTTGGATTGGAGAGTTAATGACATTCACGAACATACCGCGCAGCACTGGTAGTGGTGGGATAGACGCAATTTCAGTCATTTCTGCCTGGTCTTTGTAGACGCCCTGGAAGATACCGCCCACGATGTTGACCTGGTCTTTGAACTTGCCGGCAAACTCTTTGATGTTTTGTGCTGGTGCAATCGCGTCAGTGCTGTACGCTACAGCGATTTCACCATCGAGGGTTGGCATCTCACCTTCAAACGCACCGTCGAAGGCTCGTTTGATGAGAGTTTTCTTGGCCACAAAGTAGCCTACTCCTTCCTCGCGTAGCTTCGCTCGCATTTCGACAGTATCGTTACCGCCGAGCTGAGAGAAGTTTACAAATACAATCGAGTCGCTCGTACTTTTGATGTCAGCGAGCTTTGCCAGAATGTCTTCTTTCTTTTCTTTTGTAATGGCCACAGTAAATGTACTTTACCTGGATAACTATCAGACCCTAACGTTTAGGGTTCGACCTCCAAATCATGAGAAATGGACCTCGGCTGGCGCAGAAACCTGCTTTACTGAGAAGCCTTTACGCTTCTCGACCAACTGTCATGAGTCTGACGCTCGCTACTATAGCAGAGACGTCCTAAATGTAAACCTCCTCCCTAGGTCCGACCTAGGGAGATGTTTGTGTACAAGGGTGATTGGCTCGCTCTTGTAGTACGGTACTATGAGGTTATGACAACCGACCCGCAACACTTGCTCCCGGCCCACACTCCGTTTTATAAGAAACTCTTTTTTTCAAACCTGCTTTTGAGTATTTTGGTGGGAATCAATATTTTGTATGGATTAGTATTTGTGTATGGTTTTGAGAGTTTATCAATAGAAAATGCCCTATATTTACTATTTCTTTCGAGCGGAGGTGGTACCCTAGCCATAATGTCAGGACTGTTTTTTAACTATCAACTTAATAACCTACTTTTAACTACTATATATGCGTTATTCCTTATAATAGCTTTTGTAAATAATAAATATAATTACAGTGTCTCTATTTATTTAATGACTATTATATATCTTATGTTATCTATTGGCGGCATTACGCTAATAGCAATTATTGGTTACTGATAATTTCCTAACAAAATATCATTCTAAATATCTAATTAAAATTCTGTTTTAGAAAGTAAAGTGTTTGTTATGCTGTGATTAATATGTGCATCATTAGCATACTTTGCCCGCAAAGCGGTCTATTACTGAATAGCCCCGAATATCTTGTCTCTATGAAAAGTTATGACAACCGACCCTCAACATCTCCTGCCGGCCTACACTCCGTTTTATAAGACGAGGAAGTTTTGGTTAATCTTGGCTTCTCTGTTTTTCTTAGTTAATATCCTCATTCTAATTTCTGCTCCAGGAGTTGATGGGAATACTATTTTTTTCTTAAATGAGTTTGCTTTTGCAGCTGGCTCGGGACTGTATGTTCTCTCGTTGGGTATTTTTAATTCACAATTATCTACAAGCTCAATGATCAGTCTCCTATATCTGATTATGGCTGTGTTTATGCTAAAGAAAGTTTGCAGTAGTAAAAAAATTCTTTGGTCAGCTTTATTATTTTTTCACATTTTCATCAGTTGTCTGATTCTCATTGGAATTTATTTATATTTACAAGGAACAGCACCTTTTTAGAAAAAATATAAAGCACCCCCAGGTCGGACCTAGGGGAGAGGTTTGTGTACAAGGGTGACTGGCTCACTCACTTGGTGCGGTACTATTAATATATGACAACCGACCCTCAACACCCCCTTCCAGCCCACACTCCGTTTTATAAAACGAGGAGGTTTTTAAAATCTGTATTATTTCTCATTTTTATATTTTCTTTATTTGTCTTCTATTTTATTTTCTTGCCAAATATTAACTCTCCAGAAGACTTGATCATATATATTTCTGCGGCATTAGGTAGTTCAAGTTTGTACTTTTTACTAGGTATCTCACCTTACTACAGCTCTCTTTTAGTATCAGCTTTATATTTAGTTGGATTCGTTACAGCTAACCTATTGTTTTTTTATAAAAGACGACCTCCTCTATTTGTGTTACTAATGATACTTTTCTTTTTTGGAATTGGTAACTTTATAAATATTATAATTGCAGGAATTTCTTAATTAAAATAAAAAGGTTGTTTTAATTTATTTCATATAATTTGCTCACCCACCTGATACGGTACTATTAATATATGACAACCGACCCTCAACATCTCCTGCCGGCCCACACACCGTTTTATAAAACACGGAAATTTTGGTTAACTATTCTATTAATAGCATTTACGGTAAATGTCTATCTCTATTTTGTATACATAAGTGGCTCATTACCTGATAATATTGAAGATTTTTACCACTTCATTAATTCTATTCTTGGTGGAACCTTATTCCTTTTACTTGGAAACAGTATTGCTGGAAAATTCGGTTATTATCTTGGAGGATTTGTATATATATTTTTACTTTGTTTGCTCTTATACAAGAGTCTTAAATTAAAAAAAGTGAAAATGATTTATCCAATAATCACGCTCTCTTTCTTAATTTTAAATTTTTATACATACTTTCTCTTTTCAGATTTTACTTGAATGAAAAATATTGGATCTGATTAGGCTGATGACAATATTATTTTAAGTTCTTTGAGCAGAGCTTGAATGTCATTTTTTTCATCCTTAGTAAAAGATTGACTGCTAATCATATCTTTTAGACGAGCCACTGCCTGTTCGAGATCACGCAGATTTTCTTCGGTTATATCCCTGGAAACACTGACGCCTGCCACGCGTTGTAACTGTCGCTGCTGCCACACATCACGAGGGTAGGCAGCTTGACTGGTTGACTCAGTCACCTGCCCTATCTCTTCCAGGTTTGGTTGCTCTGGCTGATTTGTAACTTCATCAGTATCAGTAGTAGTGCTCGTTTCAGCTAGTGTTTCCTCATCACTTTCTGGAGCTGCCGTCGTGTACCCTAGACCGTAGCGTGAGAAGTGGTCGGTTTCTATCCAAACCATCTCTTCTGCTGTGTCGACTGTTGACGAGACCATACTCCACGAACCAGTTTCCGGACTGAAGAACAAGCCGGTGAGAGTAGCTGGTGTGATGTCTAACTCTTCTAGTAATGCAGTATCATACGGCAGACCGAACAGGGTGTTGAACGTACCATTCTCTAAGTTAGTACTAATATCCCAGAACGTCGGCAGCACGTTCACTCCTTCTGGCGCTTGCCCAGACACAGGCTCGGTGTGTGGTTCGACTGTTATTTCTGCACCCTCTGGCACCGGATTATCAAAGGAGAACGATAGCAGCCCGACAAACAAATCTTTAGTTTTCTCCCGTATATTTTTCCGACTAATTCCATCAATGCCCGCCCATTCGATAGGATTAGCAAAACGTGTCTGACCAGTCAGGTCTATAAAGGCCGGCCCTTGGGGACCATCGCCGCCAATTTGTATTGTATCTACTCCCCAGAGCCCTTGATAATCGTTAAGGATATTATATTCAGCCACTTTCATTTCATAGCTGACTAACTTAGTTCCATTTTTGGAGACAATTTCATTTTTTTGTAATGGTATGTTTTTTATTCCATTTCCCACGATAGAGTAATTTGCATGAGAACCTAATGCCACGTAACTCACCACACTATCACCGTCTGTCTCAACCTCCTCACTACCCCACTGACGACGGACTGAGCCGTACTGTTTGACGTTGTACCACTCGGCTTGGCCATCATTAAGGTGGGCCGAGTATGCCACATACTCCGGCCTTTCGGTCGCCTTATCGAGAAAAACGAAAACCGACTCCCAGTCTCCTTCGTGATCATTAAAACCACCCTGCTCACCCCAATTGTTCATAGCGTAGAAGAACCAGTACTGTAAGACGATAAACTCATGTTCCTCTCCTTCGTTGTCGACGTAGCTATCTTCCATTTTGTGCACATAGACAGTGGAAGTAGCAGCACCGCTGTCGACCAGGCTTTGGTAGGTGGCGTAGGCGTTTGCTAAGTCGAAGGAGCCAGCGGTATCTCCATCACTAAACGCGAGATAGTGATCGGTAGTATCATTGGTTTCAATATAGTCAGTAAGCGTCTCTACGGTGAGCTCGTCGGCGGTATAGAGCTGCGTGTCAGAACCGCTACCGTCCCACAGGGCACTAGCCTCAATAAACGGCTCGACGTTCATCGGGAAGTACTGCTCGTCTTCATGAAACTGCAGTGTCGGTGCGTACTGCAGCAAGAGTGGGTCGATCGGTTCTGGTTCTGGTTCAAACGGTGGAATGTCAGCTGTTTCGAGTGTAAAGGTAACACTACGCACAGCAGGGTCTTGGCCACACGCTGCAGCGTGAGCAATTGCTGGACGTAACCACTCTGGCCACCACGAGTGCGCACCATGGCTAACACACAGTACAACTTCTGTAGAAACCAGTGTATACGTACCAACCGGAATCGGTGCATACCGAGTACGACTATACGCTGGTTGGGAAAATTGACCGATGGCTGCAAACACAGTTTGCGCTTCAGGAGAGAGGTCACTTGGTGGCATAACCCCTTCTATCACCGCAACCACCTCATCGAGCACTGGGCCAAGTGGTTCCTGGTACCGTTGCCAAGCCAGGGCTTTGATTTCAGTAGCAGTTGGTGGAGCCATTGACTGCTCCGACAGTGCCACTTCTTCGTAGCCAGCTGGAGTGTGGCGGTAGAGGGTTGGTGTGTAGGTGGAGTCGTCAGCACCGAGGTTGAGTAGCGCAGTCGTCGTCCCGCGTATCCCCATAGTACCGTCAGGCTCGACCAAAGCGCCGTCGACGCGTACTACGGCAGGCACATCAGTACTAACACCAAATGGGTTGTTGCAGTCTTCAATCGCCACCGCTTCTCCGTCCAAATTAGTGATGGAGCCACACGCAGCCGCTTGAGACGGAGCAAATAAAAGAAAAAGCACCGCTAAAGCAGCGCTGCTACACCCCACCACCCCGTGGAATCGTTTACTTTTTGGTAACTGACTCGCTTTCGTATTTGGCATATTCCGCCTTGTGCCCTAGTAAGTTTGCTCCTATTTGTACCATACTTGCTAGCGAAGAAACAGCCAGCAGCAGTACCGGGAAGTAGGCGTACGGCGTCAGGAGGTAGAAGAACGCGACCGAAGCAGTAGCCCACATACCAAAGCACCACGGGCAACTAAGAAGCGTGACGATGGTCCGCCGTGGACCACGCTCGGGCTTGTGCAGCGTGACTTTGGTCTTGAGTACCTTGGCATCGTAAAACTGCTCGCGGAACCACTTCGTGACGTGGTCGTACACAAAGAGACGCACGAGCCGCTGTGACGCGAGGGTGATGAGCACCACATCAAGCCAGGTGAGGTCAGCCGGTGCAAGTCGGGCTTCTGTATCGAGAATAAGCAACCCCATACCCACTAGCACGAGGAAAAACACGCTAAAGACAAAGTTCCAAAAGTACTGGTCAGTGATACGGATCATACTCCCCTACTAGCTCGCTACCACACCTACCACCAAGACCAGCGTGAGCGTGACAGCAATCACTCCCACGAAGCCAAAGAAGAAACGGTAGAACGTGCGGTTTAAAAGCTTCATAGTTCCTTTAGTATAGCAAACCAAACTAGAGACTGTGTGCCTAATAACCACACGTACATTTCCCTAGGTCCGCCCTAGGGATATTTTTCCCTAGGGCGGACCTAGGGGAAATAAATTGGTGGACAGCAAAAAAGCCCCCGAAGGGGCTTTTTTGCTGGTTGAGAATGATTCTCAGTACACTAGTTAGACTAGCTTGAAGAGAGGCTCATTCCGTTTGATGTTTCATCAACATCAACACCATCAACAGATTCGAGGGTTACACGGTATGTACCTGCACCATCTGTACCGTCAAACGCTACGTCAAGTGCGAAGGTAGCTGTGTCACCTTCTGCAACAGTCCAGGTTCCACCTGCGTATGTTGCGTCACCGTCGATCTTAGCAAGTGTTGCAGTTGCAGTTGATGTCGCTGCGCCACCGGTTAGGGTGAACATAACGTCATCTGAAGCACCGTCAACATCTGCGTTGTTAGCTACAGAGAAGGTTACATCATCATCTGCGTCCTCAGCGTCAACTGTGAACTCGTATGAGATGGTACCTGCTGTACCAGCGTCGTTCTCATCTACTGTTGAATCAACACCAGTGATTTGTGGAACGGCTGTCTGTAGAGTGTGTGTACCGCTAGTTTCAGAACCGTCGATGAGGTTGTCATCTTCGAGACCTTCAGCCTCCCAGTCTGAAGCAGCAGTGTCACCGTCAACTGCGAGGTCGATAGTTACACCGTCTTCGTAGTTGTCACCACCGTCTTGACCTTCGAATACAACAGATACTACTGATTCGTACTCTTCGTCAGCTTCAAGTTCAAGGTCATCGAACTCAAAGAGGTAGTGTACGGTAGTTGCTGAAGAAGAAGCGATAACATCGTCTTCGTCATCAGAACCACCCTTGCTGTCTGTAGAGTCTACAGCTTCTCCTTCAATCTTCTCACCATCGATAGTGAGGTAGATGTCAGAGATAACATCTTCTTGACCACCCATGATGTCGTCGTTTGAAGCTGGGTTACTTACAGTAACAGCTACGTACGCGTCAGTAAGGACAAGGTCTGAAGAATCTTCACCAACGTCAATGTCGAAGATGAATGCGTCGTACTCATCTGACTCATCTGTGTTGTCATCTACCTGAAGGGTAGTGTCATCTGGGTCATTTGAGTTTGATTCGAAGTCAGCTCCGTCATCAATACCTGCTTCTTCAATAACAAATGTTACTGAACCAGATACTGAATCATCTGAAGCTACACCATCAGCGTCGAAGTAACGTACTTCTGTTGCTTCTAGTTCCCAGTCTCGCTTATCTTCGTCTGCGTCATCTGAGCCGTCTACTGAGTTCATTACTGAAACAGCAACGAGTACTTCTACTTCTTCACCGTCTTCAACAATCATGTCGAGGTTAGTGAAACGGAATTCACCTTCATCTTCGTCAAGGTATTCGTCTTCATCGTCAGCTTCGAATGAAGCAACTTTGTCACCGTCTACCCAGAGAGCAACTTCAGTGAATACATCCCATGGATCATCTTCGTCGTTGATGGTACCAGTGGTAGCATCAGCGAGTTCGAATGTCATGCGAGACATTTCGATGTCACCGTCGTCAGCTTCAAGTGTAACTGAAGCAACAACAACATCATCTTCACCCTCTTGTACTTCAGTCTCTTCGTCGTCCATGTCGAACTCTTCGAGAGTACCTTCACCTGAGAGAGTCATGTCATCTTCGTCCATGTCCTCATCTTCGTCCATGTCGTCATCCATGTCCTCGTCAGTGTCTGGCACTGTAACGGTACATGCTGATTCCATAGCACCTTGAGTGATAGGACCGTAGTAACCTACCGCTGGAGCGACACCGTTAGCAGCTTGCCATGAAGCAAGAGCAGCTTGTGTCTGTGAACCGAAGTAGCCAGTTGCACCAGCAGGGATCACTTCACCCCATCCAATAAGAAGTTCTTGGAGAGCAGTAACGTTTGCTCCTTGTGAACCGATTGTCATAGGTGGTACAGGAACTTCACAGGTTTCTGTGGTAGTTTCACCGCCGCCACCGAGTTGTGCTTCAAGCTGCGCGATTTGTGCGAGCAGTGAAGCGATTTGTGCTTGCAGGTCATCAGCTTCTTGCGCCTGCGCAGCAGGAGCAACAAGTGTGAAGAGCATAGCAACTGTAACGAAAGCTACTGAAAGCTTTGCCACAGTGTTGGTTGCAATATTAGTCATAACTGTAAATTACTTTCAAAGTAATTACTTCTAATGAATACTGATAAATATGAATTAATTCATATTCACAAGAGGCTCATATAACCTCTTGTTGAACAACACTAGCTTCTTATCTATGAGGCTACTCTCATATATTAAGAAGTTAGCTGCGGAATCCCTCGTTGCGAATGGTTGGTCAGTCGTAGCAGAACAAGTCGGCTCGCAACTAGGCACTACTTATACCGCGCGGTGCTTACGCGCGTGAGTGTTGGCAATATATATGTAGGGACAGGTGCGCTGTACGCTCTTCCTGTATACAGTTGTCAACGAACTCTTAGTCCCGTCAGTCGTGGTCGCTCTAATAAAAAAGCGTGACCAGACTGAGGACGCATCATTAGTATACCCGACCTAGCACATGCGCTTGTTGCGTTATGTGGATAGGAACTAGGAGGAACTAATGAAGTGCACCGAGAATACGTGGTTTTAGGGACAAAGTCAACTAAAACGACGTCGGTGCAGCTGTCATTGAAGACGACACGGGACAGCACTTCTTACACCGTAAAACCTTAGCAAACAACACTATTTTCACTTGGCAAGTAGTGGGGTCGCCACCTCGCTGCAATGTCTCTTTAAGCAGTTGAGCTCATAGACGAGTGCCGTACGTGTCTGCTAGCGCGCTTCTGCGACATGTCGTTTAAAACCAACATAGAGACACGTTGTCTGTCTCTTATAACAGACACAAACTCTCATAGAGACAACCCTAGACAAGGCTGTACTTAGACCAGCGACGCTCACCTTCTCGTTTGACAATATTGTCCTCTATCATGGCGTTGAGCTCACGCTGAATGGTCTTTTCACTAACGTCCGTTACTATCTCTGATATGTCTTTGATACTGGCCTCCCCTTTGGCTTCAAGGATGGTCCTAATGCGGGTGCGGCGATCGTTGCCACTCGGGCTCTGCGGTGCCGGACGCGGGGCTGACTGGTAGCTGCTTGGAGCCGGGACTGACGGTCGACTCGGAGTAGTGCGCTTGCCACGAACGGGTGCGGCAGTTGGTTCAGCCATGAGCGACGCGAGAACGTCTTCCCCTTCTATATACTCACTTAAGTTACGCAGGGTGAGGGCAATCTCACTACACAAGAGATCGTGGACATCTTGCGGGATGACAGAAGCAATCCGGGCAATCCGGATGGTGCTCTCGAGACCAATGAGCGACTGGGCAAACTGCTCTAAGACCTCCCGCGCGGTAGCTGGTTTGGTCTCTAAGGTACGCAGTGCATTCTCGTGGGCGAAGTGTGCCTTTGAGGCGAGGTTGCTGGTATGTGTCTCTGACTTTTTGTCTACCTCGATATTGTTGAGGATATAAAAGACAACAGAAACAATCTTTTCTGTCTTTTTAAAAATGTTTTGGTAATACTCATTATCGTGAATGAGTTTTTCGTAGCTTTTGTCCTTGAGAAGACTGTCGTTTTGATCCATGTAGGCTGTCCTTAAAACTGGTAAATGGAGTGTAGGAGACAATATCTATTTGTACTATATACCTTTTAAAGACAGTTGCAAGTCCTTATTTTGCGCCATTGTCGCTGACTTTGACGTTAGCTACCGGACACCTACGGCAGCTCTATACGGCATGGTGTAGCTGCTTGGCTGGGACGTACGTATAGGGTGCTTCATGCTAGAATAGGGTCATTGTAAGTTACTGAAACGTAGACATGGCACGACGAAAGAACAAGCGGTCTAAGCCCGAGAAAAAACCATTATTCGACGACCTCGCTCCACAAACCAAGCAAGCCATTGGAGCGGTGCTCTTGGTCTTCTTAGCTATCTTTATCATCCTCTCGCTCATGCAAGCAGCGGGTATGGTCGGCGACTGGACGAATCAGGCGCTGGACTTCCTCTTTGGTGGTGGTGCCTACCTCGCTCCCCTGGCGTGTCTCTTCTACGTGTACGCGCTGTTGAATCCAAAAGAGAATGAAGAAGTAAGCACTTCGAAAGTCATCGGGATTGCGCTCTTGTTTCTGTCACTCCTTGGTTACCTCTCACTCTACCAAGACGGCTTTGGTGGGCTTGGCGGTGCCATCCTCGCCTGGCCGCTGAAGTACCTCATGGGTAACTTAGCGACCGGCATCGTACTCGGCGCAGTACTGGTGATCGGTATCTTCCTGACCTTCAACACCGGCCTGAAACTACCTGGCTTCCTGAAGAAGAAAGAGCTCGACCTAGAGAACGACGAAGACATCGCCAACCTCGAACTTCCAACCGAAGACGAACCAGCCACTGAAAGTGAGGCAGAACTCCCAGAAGAAACCGCAGAGCCCGAGCCAGCACCAAAGAAAAAATCAAGCGGTGGCAAACTCGGCCTCGGGAAGAAGAAGCCCGATATGGACATCCCGATGTACAGTGGACCGTACACTGCTCCCCCGCTCTCACTCCTTAAGCGCGGCAAAGGCAAAGCTAAGACGGGCAATGTAAAAGAAAGTGCCAATACTATTAAACAGACGCTTAAGAACTTCGGCATTGAGGTAGAGATGGACCAGGTAGAAATCGGACCGACTGTCACCCGCTATGCCCTGAAGCCAGCCCAGGGAGTGAAGCTAGCGAAAATTGTTGGTCTCCAGCGTGAGCTCGAGCTCGCACTGCAGGGGAGTACCATCCGCATCGAGGCACCAATCCCCGGCAAGTCGCTCGTTGGTATCGAAGTACCTAATACAGAAAAAGCTACTATCGGCCTGGCTGCCCTCTTGGCTTCGCCGGAGTTTACCGACTCCCCACAACCACTCTTGGCCGCCCTTGGTAAAGACATCACAGGTAAGGCACACTTTGCGAACATTGCCCGAATGCCGCACGGACTCATCGCTGGTACCACTGGCTCGGGTAAGTCGGTGATGATTCACAACCTCATCCTCTCCCTCCTCTACCGCAACTCCCCTGACCAGCTACGGCTCGTGATGGTCGACCCAAAGCGAGTGGAACTCACCCTCTACAACGGCATCCCGCACCTGATGACTGACGTGATTACCGACGCTAAAAAGGCCCTGATGGCACTGAAGTGGGCTGTTAAAGAGATGGAACGGCGCTACGACGTCTTACGCGAAAACCGTGTACAGAACCTGGCGAGCTACCACAGCAAGGTGTACCAGCCAGCCAAAGACACGTTTGACGACGCGACCTTCGAGACTGACGAAGAGCGTGAAGCAGCTCGCAAAGAACTCCCACCGGCGTTGCCATACATCGTGATAATTATGGACGAACTAGCTGACCTCATGCACGCCTACCCACGCGAGCTCGAGGCGGCCATCGTCCGACTGGCGCAGATGAGTCGGGCCGTGGGTATTCACCTCCTCTTAGCCACGCAGCGACCATCGGTCAACGTCATCACCGGTACTATCAAGGCCAACATCCCGACGCGACTGGCGATGAAGGTAGCGTCGCAAGTCGACTCGCGTACCATACTCGACTCAGTCGGCGCTGAGAAACTCCTCGGCCAAGGTGACCTCCTCTTCAGTTCAGAGGAGTACGATAAGCCAATGCGTCTCCAGTCAGCCTTTGTGTCTGATGATGAGCTCAAGGCAGTGGTCGACTTCCTGAAAAAACAAGCTGACGTACAAGAACTCGACTCCCTCGACCTCGATGCTAAAGCAGATGGTCCGGGTGATGATAGTATCTTCGGTGCAGCGGTCGAAGACGATGACGAGGACGATCTCTACGGTGAAGCCAAGCAGACCGTCATCGAAGCCGGCAAAGCCTCGACCTCGTTCCTCCAGCGGAAGTTACGAATTGGCTACTCGCGGGCTGCTCGCTTGATGGACATCCTTGAGGAGCGCGGTGTCATTGGTCCGGCTGATGGCGCCAAACCACGCGAAATCCTCGCGAGCAGTGAAGACGCAGCTGACGAGGCAGACGCCACAGACGACACCTTTGCCGAAGATGAACCACTTCGTTAAGCAAGAATTTCGTATCTACCACCGTATATGTCACCAATTTCTACCAACCTCCTCCCCGTCCGCACCTACCTCCGCTGGTCGTTGGTAGTGGTAGTGGGTGTGGCACTGGTGTGGTACATCAGTTTCCAAGCACGATTTATGCTGGAAGGACCAGTCGTAGAGCTGAGTGACGAGCCGGCCTTCACTCAGTCTGACCGGCTCGTCACCCTCTCGGGCCAAGCCCGTAATATCGTTGAGTTGACCTTGAACGGGCGCGAGATATACACTGATACTGATGGGTATTTTGCAGAAGCGCTCGTGCTCGAAAACGGCTATACTATAGCTACCATCACTGCCCGAGACCGGTACGGCCGTGAACAGTCTTATGAACAAACGTTTGTGTACACCGGCACACAACCTAACCACAGCAACAATTATGGCAAGCAAGAAAACGACCAAGAAAACAGCTAAAAAAGCTGTCAAAGCAGACGACCAGAAGCAAGGCGGTGCCGCAAATATCGCTGAGACCCTTCGCAGCCTGAAAACTAAGTTTGGCGAAGAAGCGATCATGACGCTCGACGAGAGTAAAAAAGTCGACGTAGATTCCGTTTCGACGGGATCGATTGGTCTTGACGACGCGCTCGGTATTGGCGGTCTCCCCCGGGGACGGATTGTTGAGATCTATGGACCAGAGTCTTCGGGTAAGACGACCCTCTCGCTCCATGCTGTTGCCGAAGCGCAAAAAGAAGGTGGTGTCTGTGCGTTTATCGACGCTGAGCACGCCATGGACCCAGAGTACGCTAAGAATATTGGTGTTAAACTCGACGAACTCCTCATCTCCCAACCCGACACTGGCGAACAGGCACTCGAGATTGTGGAGTCACTGGTGCGCTCAGGCAAGCTCGACGTGATCGTGATTGATTCGGTGGCTGCGCTGACCCCGAAGGACGAGATCGAAGGTGAAATGGGAGCGCACCACGTTGGCAAGCAGGCGCGGCTGATGAGTCAGGCCTTGCGAAAACTAACAGGTATCGTCAGCAAGAGTAAGACGGTAGTGATCTTCATTAACCAAATCCGGATGCAGGTGGGGGTGATGTTTGGTAACCCAGAAACTACCCCAGGTGGTAAAGCGCTCAAGTTCTATACCTCGGTGCGGCTTGATATCCGCCGGATCGCCCAGATTAAGAAGGGTGACGAAGTGGTCGGTGGTCGCCACCGGGTGAAAGTAGCCAAGAACAAAGTAGCGGCGCCGTTCCGGACCACTGAGTTTGACCTCATCTACGGCGAAGGTATCAGTCGTGAAGGTGAACTCCTCGCCCTCGGTGAGAAGTACGACATGGTCACGAAAGCCGGTGCTAGCTACAGCTACACTCCCCCGGGCGGTGATGAGTCAACCGTCGTGAAGCTCGGCCGTGGTTATGACGCCGCTCGTACCACCCTGCGCGAAGATAAAAAGCTGAGCAAGGAAATGCTAAAACACATCCGCAAAGCACTGAAAGAAGAGTCATAGGTTCATTACCTCAATACTAAACACCAGCGCGCCACTTTCGTGGCGCGCTGGTGTATTAACTTAGATGATACTAGAGAGCTATCCGGTGGGTGGTGAGGTGGTGAGGGCGAATGCGTCGAAGCTGCTGGAGTAATACCATACAAGACGCTAGTAGCGCTATGATACTTAACAGTGTTAGCACCTCCCCTTTCATCAGTAGACTGAGAGTGAAAGCTGGCACCTCGCGTACTGGCTGGTTAAGAAATGCCTCCCACACACGAGCTACGTGCACCAGCTTCGCAAACGAAAATAGACTCACCATAAAGACAGCGCCCGCTAGCGCAGCCCAGCTCCACACCACGCTCAGTGTATAGCTCAAGTAGACACGACGCATTACAGCGCGGTGTACTGTATTGTTTGTTTGAGTATTCATACGTAATTGCCTATTGCACCTATTACTACTGTGGCGCCACACAAAAGGTTACGTCCGGTCTTCCAGTAGTGTTCGCACCTCTTCTGTCGCCGCTTCTTTACGAAACGCGGCTTTGGCACGGTGGATCCGAGCCTTGATGGTACCAACGTTCTCTCCGGTGTCTGCCGCAATATCTTTATGACTCCAACGCTCGAGGTAGTGGAGGCGTAAGACGTACGCAAAATGTCCCGGCAAACGCTCAAGCACCCGTACGATAGCATCAGTCCGCTCCGTGTGTGCGTGGTTGACAGACTGGTCACGGACAAATGATTCGAACTCGGGGTCAATGTTCGTAAAGCGCTCCCCTTCTTTTACCTTCTTCTGGTAGCGTGTGAAAGCGGTATTCATGAGAATCCGGTAGGCCCACGAGCTAAATTTAGCACCGTCTTGTGGTGTAAAGGAGTGCGCGTTGACGTAGATTTTGGTAAACGCGTCTTGGACCACTTCTTCTGCGTCCAGCTGATTGCGGAGAATGTTCATTGCTTTGCGCATAAAGGGGTCTTGGTAGCGCTCTAGCAACACCGCAAAAATCCAAGGGTGGGCCTGGCTGCGGGTTAACACCTCTTCATCGCTGAGCTTTTTGGCGTCGTCCGTTGTGGTAATACCGAACATCATATACATACTATCACCTCCTCCTACTGACGGAAGTTTCGTTTTGTTGCGTTTATGGTCTTATCCGCTACACTATAGCCGTTACTGCTAATCTATACGAACTGTGGCAAAAGTAGAATACAACCAAATACTTCCGAAACGAACCGTTGTCATGGACGGTGATCCATACCTTGTCCTCTCATCGACAATCTCTAAAAAAGACCGGCAAAAAGCCAGCAACAATGTGAAGATGAAAAACCTTCGCTCAGGCAACGTCGTCGACCGCACCTTTCACCAGTCTGATGTACTCACCGAAGCAGAACTTGAGAAACGGCCGATTGTATTTATTTTTTACAACCCGAAAAAGGGTGAATACATGTTTCATACTGCCGGTAATCCGGGTGAACGCTTCCCTTTAAGTGAAGCCGTTGTTGGCCCTGACGGCAAGTGGCTCAAGGAGAAGAGTGAGCTGGATGCGGTTGTATTTAACGACGAGATTATGGGGGTACAGATACCTATTAAAGTAGAACTGACGGTGACTGAAGCGTCTGAAGCGGTTAAGGGTAATACATCAAGCGGCGCTACCAAGGAAGTGACCGTAGAAACGGGTGCTACCCTGCAAGTACCCCAGTTTATCAACCAGGGCGATGTGATTTCGATCAATACCGAAACTGGTCAGTACGCTGAGCGAGTGAGTAAGGCATAGCTTTGCTCAGCGCTATAAATATAAATACAACCGCGCTGTACGCGCGGTTGTCTTGTTTTACATTTTTAAGTGGATCTCCACTACCCAAAAAGGTATTTCACCAAGGCACCAATCCACACCAACCCGATTAACAAATACACGACGATGCCTCTACTCTCTAGAAACCGTCGCAACCAGCTGTTTTCGTTATGTGCCATTATCACTTCTCCCTTTCTTGTACTACCGTACCATATGACTGATCGATGACGTAATACACCCGGCAACGAAATGTTGCCGGGTGTTAGAGCTCACTATAAATTGCGTATGCCGCTAGTGTCATGGCTTCGTACGGAAGAGAAAGAACGGTACCACCTACCAGAATAATCAGTTTGACTGTCCCATAGTAGAGGGCAATACAGATTATGAACACCACAAGCAGCAAACAACACCGAGTGAATGTCATACAACCCTCCTTCTGTTGCCTCTTTGAGCTTAACATCAATAGAGATAGATGTAAAAACCAACCGTTGTGGTTGGTTTTTACAAGGTAGGAAGGAAATGTCTTCACGGAACGGCTCTTGACACATAGTCACTACGTTCCTTGTTGTAAGGCCTAGTACTGGATGTATGGTACGAGGGCCATAAAGCGAGCTCGCTTGACGGCTCGAGCGAAATCACGCTGTGCCTTTGCCGTCATGTGGGTGCGTCGGCGACTATTGATACGTGAGTGTGGGTTAAGGTTTGCCTTCATCTTAGCGACGTTTTTGTAGTCGATATGGTTGAGGGTCTGAGTTTGTGTTTCTGACATGTTGTGTAGTTGTGAATGCTTATAAAGGTGTTTGTTGCGTTATATGTTGCAATGCTCGATATTCTAAAGTATCAGGATGACCTAGTAGCGCGGCGGAAGAAAAATATCTTACGTGCACTTCACTTAATGAAGATCTTGACACTTATTTTTTATACCCCTGAAGTTCCTCGTCAGCTTCTAGGAAGGAAGCTTCCTAATGGAACGGCTCTGAAACTCAGTGGCCTAGCGGCCATGTGTTTCAGGCCTAGAATGGGATGTCGTCTGGATTGATCTCCTCTTCTGGATACTCCGGCATCGACGGTGCCTTGTCGTTATCTTGCGCTGGTGCACTGTTGTTCGTGTTTTGCGCGGGAGCACCGCCACCACCGTCACCAGAGCGCGGACCAAACTGTACCCGGTCGGCAACAATCTCGGTACGATACATTTTTTGACCATCTTTCTCCCAGGAGCGAGTCTGCAATCGACCTTCAACGAAGGCACCGCTACCTTTCTTGAGGTATTGGTTAACGGTCTCAGCTTGGCGACCAAATACGACAATGTTGTGGTAATCGGTCGACTCTTGCCGCTTACCATCTCGGTCGTTGTAGACGCGGTTGGTAGCGAGTGAGAAGGTAGTAACGTTCATCCCACTCGGCAACGCTTTCATTTCAGGGTCGCGAGTAAGATTTCCGTAGATCATTGCTTTGTTAAGGTACATAGTGGTTGGCTGGTTACGCTAACAATTAGGCTTTGGTTTCGTCGGCTTCTGCCGTTGGTGCAGTATCGTTATCAGCTTCGGTGGCTGATGCTGGCTCCGACCCAGTCGAAGCTTCAGTGGTTGCGGCTGCTGCCTCGGTTGTTTCAGCTGTGGCTGATGCATCAACTGATTCAAGTGCAGCTTCGACATCGACATTGGCTACCTGAGCTTCATCCGCGGCTGCTTCGTGGAAGTAGAAAGGATGTTCCTCCTCTGCCTTCGTCAGCTTAACTAGTAAGTGACGTAGTACATTTTGATCATCTTCCATTTCTTCAGTGAGCTCAGCGATTGTGCTTGGCTCAGCCGTGAATCGTACCCACCCGAAGTAGGCGCTGGTGAACTTCCGGTACTTGCCTTCGAGGTATTTCTCGATTTCGTAAGCTAGCTCGATACGAGCTGGCGCCTCTTCTGTGTCGAGCGTTCCGCCGGCGTTGGTAATGTAACCTTTGATGGTGTCAAAGGCATTAGCTACTTCCCCTTCAGCAACCGTTGGAAGTACGTGGAAAGCAAGTTCGTAGCTATTGGTTTCAGCTACTTCGTTTGCTTCGGCTGCTGGCATTGTTGTTTCTGCCATAGATACAGAATTATGTTAATAACGGGGCTACAGTACCACAGAAAAATAGCTCCGGCAACGAGCTGTAACTATGCGAGCACCTGCAGAGTTCTAATAAATAGAACAGGAGGCAACCATGGCACAAAGCGGTAAATTTCACGCAACTATTCTCCCCTGCCAGCAGCGAGTACAGGTGCCTGACGAGGACGGGGCACTGCTCATCACGCAACACGTCGACACCAGCTACCGCCCCTCACTTGCGGGTCACGTCAGAGTACGGCAGCCAGGTGGCGCTGAAGTATGGTGGCGAGTACGTGGAAGCCACAACGAGGAATAAACTGTTAGTGCGCGGCAATCGCCGCGCACTTTTTGTTCGTGCCAGAAACGGTGCTACAATAGGCGCTAATGAGTCGACATTTTATCTTCACCTACCTCCTGCCTGTGACACTTGGTGGATTTATAGCGCTCGCTGGTTACCTCTACTACCAGACAACTGTTCTACAGGCTGATCTGGCTGCCATGACAGAACAACGCGATATCGCTGAAGAAGAAGTTCGGGTACTCAATGAAACAATCGACAATATCCAAGGTGAACTCGCCATTTTGAGCGAAGATTACGAAGAACTCCGCGACGATTATCGTGAAGAGCGCAACAAGAACGAAGACTTCGAAGACCGCATCGACAACCTTGCCGGAACGCTCGGTAATCTCAATAAGCTCGCGAAAACTGATAAAGAGCTCCTCCAAAAATACTCCAAAGTGTATTTCTTAAACGAAAACTACGCTCCGGAGCGAATCGACAAAATCGACGATGAGTGGATCCTCGAAGGCAAGGATGAACAGTACTTCCACCGAGAAGCCTTGCCTTTCTTAGAAGACTTGCTCGAAGACGCTGAGCGAGACGACATTGAGCTAAAAGTTGTTTCTGGGTACCGCTCATTTGACGAGCAGGCCGACCTCAAAGGCCAGTTCACGCAAGTATATGGCTCAGGTGCCAATGCGTTCTCGGCTGACCAAGGCTACTCCGAGCACCAGCTCGGCACAACCGTCGATCTTACTACCGAAGAAGTAGGTGGCGCGTACGAGAGTTTCGCCAACACCGAGGCGTACGAATGGCTCTTAGATAACGCTCACAAGCACGGTTTCGTCCTGTCTTACCCCGAAGGCAATGACTACTACATTTTTGAACCGTGGCACTGGCGTTTCGTCGGTGAAGACCTCGCTCGTGACCTCCACCGTGATGATATGGGCTTCTACGATATGGACCAACGAGAGATCGACGAATATCTCATCTCTATCTTTGACTAGCTGAGAGCTGTGTGCTCTGTTTGCACACTCCACAGTCTATTTCCCGTGACCTGCTACCGGGTGTATTAAGATAACAAGAGAGACCTTTAAAAATGGAGCGTACACATGGCACCGACCTACGTCAAAGCGCTCTCTGAAGCGCAGAACCACCTATGCTGTTACTGCCACCAAGAAATGCCGGCCGAAAAACACCGGCAAACGAAACGCAACCAGCCAACCAAGGATCACGTCGAGCCACGTTGTCACGGTGGACCAACCCGACCAGATAATTTGGTTATGGCGTGTGCCCAATGTAACCACATCCGAGGAGCTATGGACGCGGAAGTGTTTTATGACCTCATCTGGTATTGGTTTCGTTCAGACGAAACGCTGCACGCGAGATGGCACCACATATCGCACCACGAATTTCGTGCCTTCCAAAAAGAGTGTGCTCGCATTCACCAACTCCAGTGGCAACGGCGCCTCAAGCGCTGTGTCGCTGCTCGGGTACTGCATGCCATTGTTCCACTGCCTTTTCTACATGAAAGACGAGCCTGACATCACTGTCAGGCTCGTTTTATAGTGCGTATAAGCGACGTGCGTTGGTCAGAAGCTGCTCGCGCACCACTGCCTCATCAAGACCTTTGAGCTCAGCGATTTTTTTGTACACTTCTAGCACCATCCACGGTTCGCACCGCTTTCCCCGGTATGGCACTGGCGCTACGTACGGACAATCGGTCTCAGCGTGCATCATATCGAGCGGCACATACTGTACAAGCTCACGATACTGCTCTGCAAATGTAATCACACCAGTAAACGAAATAGTGTACCCCAGTTCCAAGAAGCCCTTCGCCTGCTCGACTGATCCAGCATAAAAGTGAGCATTACCAGGTACTTTTGCCTCGGACTGCAGTACTGCTAAAGCATCATCGTACGCATCGCGACCACCAGTGTCGCGACCATTTCGTAGGTGCAGCATGAGTGGCTTCTGTAGCTCGTTGGCTAAATGAACTTGGTCAACAAACACCGCTCGTTGTGCCTCGTACGTGTCAGCACTATTGTGCATATAATCAAAACCACACTCGCCAATCCCGACTACCTTGTCTTGCTGGGCTAACTGCTTATAGGTGTCATACGCAAACGTAGGCTCCACCACGGCATCGGCGTCAGCTGGGTCGGGTGTCACAACGTTGACCGGATGGAGACCAACTATCGCCCAATTCATGTCGTACTGGTGCGCTAAAGTAACTGCGAGCTCACTGGTATTTTGGTGGGTACCGATGTTAATACACCCCACGCCCCGTTCGTGGTTGTGAGCGATGACCGCTGCGCGGTCTTCAGCAAACTGCGCGAGGTTAAGATGAGCATGAGTGTCAAGATAATGAAGCCTATGTTCTGCATTACTAACCATTTGCACCACTATACCACACCCAAAACCTTTCAATCGATTGAAAGGTTTGCTACGGTGGTTCTATGGTACATCTTAACCAAAATCAACTTTCTGCAGCGCAACTCAATGACTTATTTGCGCAGCTGAGCAACCTACTGCAAGACAACCCGACTTCATCTCAGTGTTTAAGTGAATTACTCGGCACCGAAGAGCGCATAATGTTAGCAAAACGACTCGCTATAATAATTTTGTTAGTCGAGAACGTATCGTTGTATAAAATCTCTAGAACAGTCAAAGTCAGTCCAGCTACTGCCTTAGATATCAAACAAAAACTGGCAGACGGTCATTACCAAACTATCTTGGCTACGTTTGGAAAAAACAAAAGAAATTACTTTAGCATTCTTGAAACAATTGACACCATCCTACACCTAGGCGGTATTCTCCCCCACTATAACGGACTCGATCGTTACCGCGGCGTTGGCGGTACCTAACCTTTCAATCGATTGAAAGGTTAGACGCTGTTTATCTTACTCAATATCTAACTCTATATTTTGAGTGTACACACTGCCCTGCAGGAGTCACTATGACTCACGGAGGAAATCTTTAATGTATGAATCGTACGTCTCCACGTCGCCGTACCAGTGATCTTTCTCCTCGGTTGTAATTAGTGTCGCTGTCGGTGCATACTGTTGCAAGGCAGCGGCCGTAAAACGGTAGTCAGCTGTGGGGTCGGCGCTATTGTGAAAGACAAGTGTCGGAACGGTAAGAGTTTCCAGCGCCGACCAGTCGTTTTGGAATAGATCCTCAGCTGCCATATCAAGCGGCATACCAAAAAATACACAGTGAGTGGGACGCAAAATACCTTCTGCTATTGCCACCAGAGCCAACAGTGAACCAGCTGACTTAGCCAATACCACTTCTTCACCGCCCAGGAGTGGTTGTGAGCGCTCGCGTAATTTTACCAGCTCTACATCAAAATCAATTACTGGGTCACCGGCCTCCCAGTGCTCGTATGATTGACAATGCAATGAATCAAACCAGGGACCGTAGTGGTCACTCATTAAACCTCCCCATGTTTGGTTAGTAACACTATTGCCGGGCAGGACGATAAGCTGTTGCATAGCTACGTTTCTAAACGACTAAATAGGTTATCGGGTTTTTTGTTGTGCCTCACCGCCTCGATAATCTTATCTGCTGTATCTGGAAACAACGGAGATAGGTGGTGAGCAACTACCGCTAGCCCTTGCACTAATTCTGTGATGATGCGTTGCGCGGCTGGTTTGTCTTCTTTGACCAGCTTAAACGGTTCTGTCTCGGTAATAGTCTCGTCGAGCTCCCCCACCTTCTGCCATACGTAATCGCAGGCTGCCATAAAATCATAGCGCTCAAGCGCGTCACGGTACGCCGAGTCAAACGGTGTAGCGGTCGGCTGTTCTACCGGACTATCAAGGTGTGTTTCAGCCATCTTCATGATCCGGGCCGTTAAGTTGCCGAGGCCATTAACCAAACCAGCGGTATACCACTCGTCCATTTTCTCCCATGTGACGTCAGAATCATCAGTTGGGTGCACGTGACGCAAGAGTACGTAGCGAGTTGCATCAGTACCATACCGTTCGATCATTTCGTACGGTGAGATCACATTGCCGAGACTCTTGCTCATCTTCTGACCACCGCTATTGATAAAGCCATGGTAGAACACGCAGTCCGTGGCGGCGATGCCGGCACTTTTCAGCATTGCTTGCCACATAATCGACTGGAAGCGGACCTGGTCTTTCCCAGCTAGCTGCAATGTTTCGCCGTCTGCCCAGAATGTCTGAAACGTGCCGTCAGTATCCTCCGGCCAGCCGAGTGTAGAAATATAGTTTGTCAGTGCATCAAACCAAACATACATCACATGCTCATCGTCTCCCGGCACAGGGACTCCCCAGTCCATCCGGTCTTTGCGACGAGAGATAGAAAAGTCTTCGAGTCCACCCTGGACAAACTTCAACGCTTCTTGTCGTCGATACTCGGGTACCACTACGCCTTCGCGAGAAAGATACTCCTCGAGGTACGCTTGGTAGTTAGAGAGCTTAAAGAAGTAGTTTTCTTCCTCAATTTCTTCAGGCGTCATGTTCGGGTGGTCAGGACACCGACCATCGACTAAATCACTCTCGGTTTTAAAACTCTCACACCCGACACAGTAGAGGCCTTGGTACTGTTGTTTGTAGATATCTCCCGCTTTGTCGCACAGCTGCCAGATATGCTGAGCAGCCTGCTTATGATGTTCATCAGTGGTACGAACGAAGTTATCATAGGAGAGATTGAGAGCGTCCTTGAGGCGGTTAAACTCAGCCGCAAAGTGTGCTACGTACTCAAGTCGATCCTGGCCGGCACTATCAGCCTTTTCTGCTATTTTTTGCCCGTGCTCGTCAGTACCGGTACTGAAAAATACTTCATGACCGAAAAGACGCCAGTATCGAGCCAGCGTATCAGACTGCACTAATTCTAACGCAAACCCGACGTGTGGATCTGCGTTGACGTACGGCAAGGTAGTCGTGATGTACTTGGCTGGTTTCTCACTCATAGAGCTCAACTGTACCATAGGCCGGAAGCGCCTGTCTGGTTGACAGTTTAGAAATATATTATATTTTACAGTGTAGAAGGACTCTCACAGAAATTTTTCATTTTCCAAAGGGGAAAATAACATGTTCTACAAAGACGAACGGCTCGCGCTGTTTATCGATGGGCCACACCTGCACCAAGCGGCAAAGGCGCTTGGTTTCGACATCGACTACAAGCGGCTGCGAGCAGAATTTATGCGCCGGGGTAGGCTACTGCGAGCGCTGTACTATACAGCCCTACTGGAGAACGAGATATACTCGACGATCCGGCCACTCGTCGATTGGTTGCAGTACAATGGGTTTACCCTGGTCACCAAACCGGCCAAGGAGTACGCCGACAGCCAAGGCCGACGGAAAGTCAAAGGCAGTATGGACATCGAACTTGTGGTCGACGCCATGAAGCTTGCACCACGACTAGACCACGCGGTACTCTTCTCCGGCAATGGCGATTTTCGCCCGCTGGTGGAGAGCCTACAGCGCTCTGGCGTGCAGGTGTCGGTGGTCTCAACCATTGTGAGCCGGCCACCGATGATCTCGGATGATCTGCGTCGCCAAGCCGATAACTTCATCGAGCTGACTGAGCTCAGTGAAGTGATCGAAGTGACGTGATCGGCCGGCCGCCTCAAGCTGAACCAGATGGTACCTGATACAGCTCCAACAGAAGACAAAAGCCGCGTGTACTGCGCGGCTTTTTTCGTTTAACGTACGTACGCAACTAAGTCATTGATACTCACCCGCTCCTGCTCTCCCGTGTCGCGGTTACGGACAGTGACAGTGTCTGTGTGCTCCGGAGCTTCTTCGCCGAGCGTATCAAAATCGATCACGACACAGTGCGGGGTACCGATCTCATCTTGTCGGCGGTAGCGCTTGCCGACGTTGCCGTTATCATCCCAGGCGACGTTACCAAACTCAGCTTTGAGCATGGTAAAGACGTCTCGAGCTTTCTCTACTAGTGGTGGCTTATTCTTAAGAAGTGGCGAGACCGCTACCCGGTACGGAGCGAGATGCTTTGGCAAGCGCAAGAACGTTCTCGTCTCACCGTTCATTTCGTCTTCCGTGTACGCCTCGCACAACACCGCGGTAAACGCTCGTCCGACACCAAAGCTAGGTTCCAAAACATGTGGAATATAGCGAGTACCATCTGGTTCTATGTATTCCATAGAGACCCCACTATGCTCCATGTGTTGGCGTAAATCATGGTCTGTGCGGTAAGCAAAACCAGCGAGTTCATCAAACCCCTTCCCAGGGTAGTTGTACTCGAAGTCGATGGTGCGTTTGCTGTAGTGAGCCAGATCATTGGCTGGTACGTCGTACTCACGAATATTTTCATCCGAGAGACCAATGTGACGATGCCACGCCTGGATGTCTGCCCGCAGTTTCTCAAAATATGCTTCCCAGTCAGCCTCTTTAACAAAGTACTCAATTTCCATCTGCTCAAACTCACGCACTCGAAAAAGCCATTCGCGCGGTGCGATTTCGTTGCGAAAGGCTTTTCCTACTTGCGCGATTCCAAATGGCAGCTTCGGACTCATCGTATCAACAACGTTCTTAAAATTGACGAAAATACCTTGTGCTGTCTCTGGCCGAAGATACACCTTCCCTTCCGCACCAGCTGTCGCTCCGATGTGTGACTCGAACATAAGATTAAACTGACGAGCTGGTGAAAGCTGGTTTCCTTGTGGACTTGTAACCTTGTGTTCAGCAATGGCTGCGTCGATTTCTGCCAGCGTCATACCTTCTGCTTCCACACCAATGTCTTTTAGCAGGTGATCAGCGCGATAGCGTTCACCAGTTGTTGTATCCTCGACCAACGGGTCACAGAAGCCAGCACCGGTATGGCCAGATGCTTCCCACACCTGTGCATTCATAATAATTGAAGCGTCGAGACCATACATATCTTCCCGACTATCGACAAAAAATTTCCACCACTCCTGCTTGAGGTTGTTGTTGAGAGCTACACCAAGTGGTCCAAAATCCCACGTGCCTCGTAATCCACCATAGATTTCACTCCCCTGAAAAACAAAGCCGCGGCGTTTACAAAGCGATACAATTTTTTCCATTTTATTTTCAGTGGTGTCTGCCATATGTGTTTTAGTTACTGATGTGCAATTACTCTAGCAGAAAAGCGCCGGGAAGCGAAGCTTCCCGGCGCAATGAAACGATATGTAGTAACTCAACTGTCTACTCAACCACTCGGCCATTTTGTTCCTCAAAGCCCGCTTCGAGTGACATCTCGGTCGTCCGGGCTGGATAATCATCACGGACAGTGGTGCCAGTGAAGTCATCTGTAGCGCGGAAACTTTGTTCATTAAGAATCACTGGCGTCTGCCCTACTTGCGTTCGACTTGGTGTTACTCCAACCTGAAACGAAACATAGGCAGTGTCGTTAGCATCCATGTTGCCGAGCGCCCACGTGATTGAACGACTGGTACTGTTGTAACTGACGAGTCCGTCACCGGTAGTCTGGTCAAGCCAGCTGACGTAGGTTGGCAATACGGCAGTCACTTCACTTTCTGATACATCGTTAGAACCATTTTCAACCATCATGGTAATTGTGTACGTTGTTTGCTCCTCAGCTTGTGGTGGGATTGGTCCGCTATCAGAAAACTGTCCACTACCGTGAGTAACGGTAGATTGAATTTCTGGCATTGAGACAACGCGCACAGCACCCGCAGCTGTACCCATCAGTGTCTCGGCTACCTGTGACTCTCGCACACGCCGTGCCCGTACGTCTACATCCATAGTCACTTCTGGTGTTTGATCAACTGCTGTGTCTGGTGTCACCACGAACGCAATCCGGGTCGAGTCGCCTGGCTGCAATTCGCTCAACTCAGGAGAATTAGACACATCCCACACAATCGTGTCACGCGCTGAGTCGTAAAAACCGTTAGGCGGACCTACCTCGAGATCAGCAATTGCGTTGCCGCCCAGCACGACATCGACTTCAATGTCATAAATAGTATCTTTCAGTGTGTTCGTAATCTCAACACTTGCGTTCACCGGCTGTCCAGGATCAACTACTTTAGTGTCGTTCACGACGTTACCCATCGAAAGAGCTACGTTTAAAAATGGCTGCTCGATGACAAACTCGGTTTGAGCAGCACCAAACACCGCTGCCATCTGATCACGATCGCGGTCATCTGGCACACCAACGGTAAAGTTCATGGCGTATTCGTCTGTTTCGTTACCGATCACCACACCGCTCACCACAATGGTAGCTGAACCCTCCGGCTCAAGATCTTCTATCAGCCAGACGTTTTCGCCAGAATATGGCCGGGGTTCAGCCGATTCAAAATCAAACCCAATCGGGTACTCAGCGCGCACAAGTACGTCAGATAACGTAGTCGGTGCATTACTGTCGATAGTAATTGCTACGTCAGTACTCTGTCCAGAAGAAATTTGCTGCAGTGCCTCAGTTGTAATGGAAACTGGTGAAGAGCTGATCTTGTACCGAAGCGGATCCGCCTCTTTCACAAAGCGGGCATTAGAACCCTCAACCCGGTACTCGATTGATACGTCAATTATCTGTTCTTCATTTTCTTCACCAAAGACTACCGCCCGAAGTGGTACGTTGACCGTTTCACCACTAGCGATTGTATCGAGTGGTAAGCGCTCATTGAACAATTGTCGATTTTCATCACCCGCCGATACCGTACCCGGATGGTACTCGACAATCAAAATAGCTGACTGGATTGGCACGACATTGTCATTGGTAACCGCAACCTGCACTGGCATCACCTCACCTCCACCGACGGTAAACGGCCCTTCCACGGACACTGAGATATTCTCTCCAGAGATAGTATTATTGCCAAACAGCATCAAGAAGCTCGACACTAGTAAAGCACCGACAAAGAACGCCAGGCCGAGCAGGATAATTTTTTTACGGTACTGTTTGCGTTTAGTTGTGCCCATAGGTCGCGGTGGGGTGTTTGTGCCTGACGGCACTTGTTTGGTGACAGCAGCCGGGCGTTTGACTGAGCTACTCGACGACGCTGGAGTTGTTTCTGCTGCAGCTTGTTCTGCCTCAATCCGAGCCGCTGATTTATGTCGAGTGTTATCAGAAGACTGCTTAGTTGTCGGCCACGATGTGGGCACTTCGGTTTTCGTGTCGTTTAACTGATGGTTCTGTCGCTTCGGAACCGGATTGCCACGCTCGTAGAGTCGGCGGCGAAGTTCTTCAATATTTTCGCTGTCTTTAATACCTCCCATGTTCCCTAGTATACCCTACTATAGCTGACTCGCAGCCTTGGCAGACACCAACTGTTGACTGATATACGTGTCAGTTGCGCGACTCACTCCGCGCGATACCGCTGTCACTGAGGGGGCGTTTAACACTTCTTGTAGAGCTTCTGAGGAAGCTAAGTAACCAAGCTGATGGAGGGCGCGAACTTCAAAAATAGTCAGCAACTCATCACCTTGTGACATATCCGTCAACACCGACAAGAGAGGTAGTGTGGCTACTACATCGTCAAAGACTGACACGAGTGGTTCTTCTCCCTGCACAAAGCGGCGCAAAAAACGCACGAGTGTGACGACACTCGCTCGACCAGCACGCTGGGGTGCCCTAAGATAGGCATTATCAATCGCCTCGACACTACCAATACGCCATCCGGCCTTGCCTTTCACAAGCGACACTCGAATGTGCGCATAGTCTTGTAGCGCAAACCGTTGCCGGCTCCGCTCTTCTCGTACACTGCGTGCCGTTGCCCACACCATACCGGCCTGCCGCGTAAACAGCAGGTAGGAACGGTCGGATGTATTGCTGTCTCGACTACCACAAACAACAGCTTCAGTCGTGTAGGTCACATAGCCCATAGACGTAGTATAGCAATCACCGCAGTATACAAAAAACCGCCAGCGGCGGTTTTTTAAGGCAATACGCTTACGCGTCTTTGACAGCCTTGACGAGGCGAGACTTCTTACGAGCAGCCGTGTTTTCCTTGATAACACCGCGCTTGGCTGCCTTATCGATCGCCTTGTACGCGGTTGGCATGAGCGCTTCTGCCTCTTTTCGCTCACCAGCTGTAACGTGTTTGCGGATCTTTTTCACCACGTCATTCATGGCTCGCATACGGCGCATGTTGAACACACGCTTGCGAAGCGATGAACGATGGGCTTTTTTGGCTCCAGTAGTAATTGGCATAATTGAATACTTTCTTAAAGTGGCGCTACTATACTGCAACTAACCTAAAAACGCAACTACTCTACCACTGTCAGACTTACCGTGAAGGAATGTTCACCAACGACAACCTCACTGCCATCCGTATCTTTGTAGACAATGGATTCAGCACCGACGGTCTGCATAATATCTGCCTTGTGAGCGTCGATTAGTGCCTGCCCTCCATCTGAAGTTTGGACCGCCAACTCTATCCGATCGTGTTGGGCTAAACCTGCTTCTTTCCGCAGCCCTTGGATGGCGCGCATCAATTCACGCGCCTCCCCTTCTGCTTGTAACGCCGCAGTTAATGTGAGGTCGAGCTCTGCGATCGACTTACCACCAAGCGACACTGTCTTGACGTTTACCTCATCGGCAATGATCTGCTGATACTCAGGTGAGACGTCACAATTCGTCGTCAGCGACGCGAGTGGCTGACGCACTTTCACACCGGCTTTCGTACGTGCTTCAAGTGCTGCTGAGACAATCTCGCGCGTCACGCTCATGGCTGAGAGTACAGCTTCATCTGCTGCAGCTGCCATTGGCCAGTCAGTGAGGTGGACGCTTTCTGGCTCAGCCTCACTGCGAACAGACCGGTATAGATGTTCGGCGTAAAACGGCATCGCTGGTGCCATCACTTGGGCTAGCGTTTTGAGTACGTGTCGCAATGTAGCTAGTGTCGCATCGCGGTCAGCTGCGTCGCTTCCCTTCAGTCGATCACGACTCCGGCGGAGATACCAGACCGATACGTCATCAATAAAGTCAGTGATTGGCCGAGTAGCCTTATCAAGTTCGTAGGACCGATAGCCGCCCGTGACCGCCGCGACTAGTTGGTTGAGGCGAGCCAGTACCCACTGGTCAAGGACATGGGTGGAGTTTGTCTCAGCCGCGATACTTCCGTCGGCAAACATTTCGTACATCGAGAGTACATTATGCAACCGACCGATGTTTTTCCGTTGCAGCTCCTGCACCTCTTTCTCAGAGAAATTAAGGTCTTCCCCTTTGATAATTGATGATGTCAGAAGGTAAAAACGCATCGCATCAGCCCCTTGCCGCTCAACCAGTTCGACTGGGTCTGGGTAGTTTTGTAGCGATTTACTCATCTTCCGACCGTCTTCGGCCAAGACTAAACCGTTCACAATCACGTTCTGGTACGGTGACTTACCAAAGAGTGCTGTCCCCAGCACAATCAGCGAGTAGAACCAACCCCGAGTTTGGTCAAGCCCTTCCGCGATAAAGTCAGCGGGGTAACCCTTGTTCTTCTCGGGGTTAAACGTATCGAGGTTAGCAAACGGATAATGGTTCTGGCCGTACGGCATCGAACCACTCTCAAACCAGCAATCAAACACGTCAGGAATCCGTTCGAGTTTCGTGTCACCGTCGTAGAGATCGATGTTGTCAATGTATGGTCGATGGAAGTCGAGTTCGTAGTCGTCGTTGTGAGGGTACCGAGTAAACTGGATTGACCGTACCTCACCATTGCCGAACTGCTTACCTTCGTTATCACAATTAAATTCGTTCGCGTATGGTTCACCAGTAGACACATGTTCCAGAGCGGTTAAAGGACTATTGTGTCCCACCACCAGGATCGTCTCATTCTGGTGTGTCGCCTCTGTGTCAAAGAGAAAATCTCCGACGCGCCGACGCACATCAAGCCACGACTCACCCTGCTCGGTGCGTGCTTGGTACCACTCCGCACCCGTTACCACTTCACTACGGTAGGCAGCGCCAGCTTTGCCTTCATACTCAGGCAGCTGAATTTCTTGTATCCGGTCGTCATACACTACAGCCGACTCGTCCAAACCGAGTTCGGTACGGATAATAGCAGCCGTGGCTTTGGTGCGCTCAAACGGTGAACAGATGATCTTCGTAATACCGTACTGTTTCAACTCAGTCACGGCTGCAAGCACTTGTTCTTTACCAGCTGCAGTAAGTGGATTAGCCTCGGTGATATCAGTTTGTACAGTGTCAGTAGCGTTGCTTTCACTTTCACCGTGCCGCATCAGTAGGTACTGGTTGTTAGGGTTCGGCACATACGCTTGCAGCTCCTCCAGTGAACCAAAGATTTTTACGTCCTTGGTCGCTGGGTTGCACCAGACTGGCAGTGGTGCTCCCCAGTAGCGCTGTCGACTGACCGCCCAGTCACGCGCACCTTCAAGCCACTTCCCAAACCGCGCTCGTCCGACGTGTTCCGGCACCCAGTTGATACGGTTATTCTCAGCTACGAGCTCATCTTTGATGTCGGTCACTTTTACGAACCAGCTGGTCGTCGCGTAGTTTAAAAGTGGTGTGTCACAGCGCCAACAGTGCGGGTAGCTGTGGGTGATGTTCTCCTTACGTAACAACTTACCCGCTGCCTTAAGGGCTTTGACAATCTCGATGTCAGCGTCGAGGTGGGTCACCCCGGCGTTCTCGTCGTCTTTTGGCTTCACCAGCTGACCGGCAAAGTCGGTCACTATGTCCATGAAGTGTCCACTCTCACTGACATGGTGCACAATCGGGATGTGGTTCTCTTGCGCCAGCTGCATATCCTCATCACCGTAGGCAGGTGCCAAGTGGACCGCTCCGGTACCCTCATCCCCCAGTTCGACGTAGTCGGCGTGGTAGATGGTCCAAGCGTTCTCCTTATGTTCGAAGTCTTGGTCTTTGAAGTACGCAAACGGCGGCTCGTACCGACGACCGACCAAGTCGCTTCCGGCTATTTCCTCCAATATCTCGTAACTGTCAGTAGCGAGTTGTTCCAGGCGATCTTTTGCTAGGATGACGTTCTCGGTAGCCGCATCAGTAGTGACCGCTACTTTAACGTAGGTGTGGTCGTTATGAACCGCGGCGGCCATGTTGCCCGGTAACGTCCAGGGTGTGGTAGTCCAGACTAAGAGGCTGGTGTCTGTCACCTCCCCTTGTTCGTCCAGGAGCGGCAGCTTAACCGTCACGGCAATATCTTTGGTGTCTTTGTAGCCCTGGTTTACCTCAAAGTTTGAAAGCGTCGTACCACAGCGCGGGCAGAGGTGCATCGACTTGAAGCCTTCATACACCAGACCTTTGTTATCAAGCTCCTTAAAGACCCACCACACGCTTTCCGTGTAGCTACTGTCCATGGTCTTGTAGTCGTTCTCCATATCGACGAAGCGACCCATCCGGGGAACAATTTGCTCCCAGTCGTCAGCGTAGCGCATGACGGTACCACGGGCTTTTTCGTTGAAATTTTGGATACCGTATTCCTCAATGTCCCGCTTGGTCGCAAGGCCGAGCTCCTTCTCAATCAGATTCTCGAGTGGCAAGCCGTGGCAATCCCACCCCCACCGTCGCGGGACGTGATAACCATTCATCGTCCAGAAGCGCGGTATCGCGTCTTTGATGGTGCCGGCTAAAATGTGGCCGTAGTGTGGCAAGCCGGTGGCAAACGGTGGACCGTCGTAGAAAATAAACTCTCCGTTTGGGGCGTCTTTCTCCAGTGTTTTATGAAAAATATTGTGCTCGCGCCAAAACTCGAGAATGGCTGCTTCGCGCTTAGCGACGTCACTGGTCTGCACCTCTGGTGCTGTTTGGTTGGTTGTATTCATATAGGGTTGTTGTATATCAGACAATAATTGAGCGGCTGCTCTCGTACGCGTATCAGGCGTACTGAACCATCCTAGCACTATTTTGTAATATGAAAAGCGGCGCATACAGCGCCGCTTATTCTAATCAGAATGATCCGCAACCGTGGATTGTATATGCATAAGTGTTTTGAAAAACAGCACCGCCAACAATCCAAACTGCAAAAACACAACCAGCGCTCTATGCTCTTCCATGGCTAGCAGCAAACAACCAGCTAACATTGGGACGAATATAGCGTTGCCGTAGTGCGCGGCCACTAAAGTAGTTGGAATAGACCATTCATCTTCCAACTCCACTACTTGTGCAAACATCCACACAGCACACCATGTTAGCCCCAAAATAATTATCCAAAGAACTGTCAAGCCTACCGTGAAAGCTATTTCATGAACAGTCATTTTTTTCTCCTTGTGTCTACCCTGCCTGAAACATAACAAACTTAACTTATATATGCACGTAAAGCAAAACCGCGCCTGAATAGATCAAGCGCGGCAGTAATCATTTGTCGTTATTGACCACCAGCTGCAGGCTGGTTGGTGATGTTATTTCACCCCGATGCTCAGGTGGCCACGTTGCCAGTGTTGGCTCACTCAGGCAATCTGTCAACGCCTCCCGATAATCAGCCTCTGTTGGGAGTGGTTCTGGCGGGGCCGAAAAGAGTTTGCGCCAGCACCTGACGGAGATCATTTCTCCAAAGAAGATGGTGCTCCAAAACCAATCCCAGACAATAAAAGTAAAGCATACAAGCAGTAGTGTAAACGTGGTCGTCATTTTGACCCTCCTTGTTTGAGTATTGTTTGCGCTTCCTGATCGCCACGAAACGCTAATTGTTCGAGCGCTCGCTGATCTTTTTTAAGCTTCTCTGCATCGTACTGCTGAAGCCAGCGTCGCACGAAATACACCGCAACTCCAACTACCGGCACTAAAGCTGAGATGGCAAACCAGCTCCATGTCCACATAGTGCGTCTCCTCTCGTTTGTACTTTTTTCCTGTCACTATTTAATAACAAATATATAAAAAGTCAATACTATTGGGTAATGTCTAAACACTTCTGGCACTTTTTATCATCAAGCAGGCTCACATCTACCGAAACTGTCCTGAGGACCTTCACCACAGGCACTGGTACTTCATAGTCGCTTTGCTCCTTGAATTACTGGCGCACAACTATGCCCTGCGGGCATTTGTTCATAGATCGATACCAGTTTGGTATATGTTCGCTTGGAAGGCTCACATCTACCGAAACTGTCCTGAGGACCTTCACAATATGCCCTGCGGGCATTTGTTCAGGTCACATCTGGTCTGGAGCTTCGATGCCAAGTACCCACAAGCCGTTTTTGAGCGTCTGCCCCACAGCGGCTGCGAGTGTAGCTTTGTATGGTGCGTATTGATCGGACGGATCAGCGATCTTTTCCTGTGCGTACAGCGTGTTAAAGGCACTGGCAAGCTCAGTGAGAAAGGTAGCTACCTTATGTGGAGCTCGTTCCACGAGCGCGTCCGCTATCACTTCAGGGTAGCGGTACAACAGTCGCTCAACAGCATACGGCGCTTCGGGCACTGTCTCAGTACCTGACATAACACCAACTGCAGCCGCTTTTTCTAAGACTGAGTTAATACGGGCATGCGTGTACTGCAAGTACGGTCCAGACGCCCCTTCAAACGACAGAGCCTGCTCCTTATCAAACACTGTGTCTTGTAAAATACTGCCCTTGAGTGTGGTGTACTTAATCGCTCCGATAGCTATCTGCTCAGCCAAAGCTCGATCAACCTGCCCCACTTCACCAGTTTGGGCAGTAGCCGCTATCCGGGTAGCAGCAGCGTCGGTAATTTCAGCAATGAAATCATTGGCAGCTATGACGTCTCCGGTTCGCGAGGACATCTTACCGGTGCTCAAGCGCACCATACCGTGGCCAATGTGCTCTGTCTTGGCTGCCAACTCAGGATAAACAAAGCTCATTGCCTGAAGCAGCACTTTAAAGTACTCGTTGATTTCGTTGGCGGTCGAAACAACCGAATGGTCATACGCACCCAGTGCGTCTTCCTTCATTTTTGCGAGCGCCAGCTCTTTCGCTTCGTAGGTAGGTAACCCTTCCGAATTGATAAACACCCGGGTATGCAGGCCGTACTCTTCACCCACGAAAACCTTAGCGCCGTCACTGTCGGTAAAAATAGCGTCATGCTGCAACACGAGCTCGCGCCCCTTCGGACCAGCTTCGCTTTCAAAGAAGTACGCGTCAAACTGGGTACCCAGCGTCTCGTAAATAGTTTCAAAGTACGCCAGCGACACTTCACGACCCTTGTCGTACAACGCATTAATCGTCTCATCGTCTCGTTCGTAGACGTGCTTGTTGATGGCTTTGATGGCCGCAACTGTCGAGGCCTCACCGGCTTTGTATGCGGTCGCACCATACGCGTAGGCTTGCCCTAAATCACCAGCCGAGATATCGGCTTTCTCACCAAGGCCAAGCTGCTGCACCCCCCATAATGTCATCGCGACGTGCATACCGACGTCGCCTTGATAATTCACCTTTTTGGTGTCAGCACCGTTGGCAATAAATAATCGGGCCAGACTCTCACCCACTACGTTGGTAAACAAGTGGCCGATATGAAACTCTTTAAACGGGTTTGGGTCAGTGTACTCAACCAGTACCCGCTTACCAGCCCAGCTCTCGTTTGTACCCCATGAAGAACCTTGCTCACCTACGGCAGTAACTTGCGACACGAAAAAATCGCGGTGTAAGTGAACGTTAACAAAACCAGGGCCAGCTACTTCAACACGCGCCACAGCCGGGACAGCCGCTGTCACCAGTGGTGTCAGCTGCGCTGCCACCTCTCTTGGTGACTGACCGAGTTGTTTAGCCGCTGCCATAGCAGCATTGGTAGCGTAGTCGCCGTGAGTCAAATCTGTCGGGTGCTCCACAACAAAGGTAACGTCGGTAGCACCCAAGGTGCCTAACGCTTGCTGAATCGCAGTAGTAATCGTGTCTCGCATAGACCTGCACTATAGCAAATTATTATTGTAATAACAGCGCTCCCGAGGCCGGTCCGCGGGTAACCACCCTACCGTACTTCAGTCACCAGCTCGCCCACCGGTGCGGTACTATCAATCCAAAACACTTCGCGGCCTAACACTTGCCCGCGCTCGGTTTCTACCGAGCAGCGCCACTTACCATCTTCGTAGTTCCGCATGAGCGTATAACCACGGTACCCGTCGCCACGCCCACCCTGGATCGGGTACGCCAACTCAAAGCGCTCTTCCCAGTCACCCGTGGTTTCGTTTTTGTAGTACCAGCGGTGCACGATATCTGTATCGAGTCTGGTTGGAGCAAACACTTGGGCAAAACAAAACACGTTACCGCCCGACTCAGGATGGAACACTCGATCAGAATCCTTAAAGGGCTGCCACCACGCACCTGGCTCATAGCGTACTTGGTAGTCACCATTTTCAAACCGTACCACCGAGTGATAAATACCAACGTCCTTCAGCGACAACGGGATTGGTGGAATGATATTCGCGAAGTAGAGGAAATTGAATCCAGCAAAAATAGCGCCGACCGAAAACACTACTGCTTTCATATGAAGCTCTAAAAAGCGCGGGATGATCCGGTATAGCAGCCGCACAAACCAGTACATAATAACTACCGCTAAAAGACCGCTGCCGATAAACACCCACGGCCCCATCCAACCAGTTACCACCGGAACGACGAGTACCACGTACGAGAAGAGTCCGATGAATAAAATAGTGATGTTGTAAATCAGGCGTGAAGAACGGTCTTTCACTAATTCGTTACCAAAAATGGCGCCAATGATAACCGCCAAAAACGGCCAACTAGCTGCCCACGCACCGGAGCGTCCGTAAAATATCAGCATCCCCGACAGCAAACCACCAAACGCGTACTGCATCACCAGCGGTGCGTACTGGCGTGCGTAGCGGTTGTACTGTTCGGGCAACTTTTCTGCTGCACCCGCGTAGAGAAATAAAATACTCCCCATCGCCAACACAACGTAAGTGGCTAAAATGACGTTATCAAATACTTGATCAACTCGATTCAGTGTTAGGTTGTCGACCACAAACCCGAGGATAAACGCGATCGTCATCCAGTAGCGACGTACACCCGCAATGGTTTTTTGGGAAGGAGCGACTTTTTGCAACGCACTGTTCATAGTGGCCATTGTACCCCGCTTTTCAAGAAGCGTAAAAAATGCACTTGGCTAAGCCAAGCGCTAGTGCAGCAGAGAGATAAATGGACGTCGTCTGTACAACGCCATAATCATCATAACAAAAAAAGCGCCCGGTATAAAAACCGGGCGCCAGTCGCGGAACGAGGGACAGTGAAGGAAGCAGTGTTCCGGACGCACTTCCACCACTACTGTACTACATAAAAATACACTTAGCAATAATCCATGTAGTAGGTAGCTATTACGAGCTGAGTATCACTTACCTTAAGAGACGAAGCTATCAGGCACCGGAAACGCCTCACACAGCTCCTTCACTTCAGCTCGCAATTTGGTCTTCAACTCAGCGTTATCTTTATCTTTCATCACCGTAACCATCAGCTCCGCCAACTTCGTAGCTTCCGCTTCTTGCATACCGCGAGTCGTCATAGCTGGGGTACCAAAGCGAATACCCGACGGATCCATGGCTGTGCGCGGATCATCAGCAATCATGTTCTTATTAAGGGTGATGCCAATTTCATCGAGCACACTTTCAGCTTCTTGGCCAGTTACTCCCAGTGAGCCGTAAACATCAGCTAAAAGCAGGTGGTTGTCAGTTCCGCCAGCAAGTAGACGAATGTCGTGTTCTTTAAAGACCGCTTCCATAGCCTTAGCATTTTTTACGATCTGCTCAGCGTACGTTCTAAAAGACGGATCGAGCGCCTCCTTAAACGCCACCCCCTTAGCAGCAACAATATGCATGTGTGGACCACCCTGCATACCCGGAAAAACTGCTTTGTTGATACGCTTTGCCAGCTCTTCACTTTCGCGCACAACAATCATTCCACCTCGAGGGCCCCGTAATGACTTATGCGTCGTCATGGTCATAACGTCAAAGCCATAATCAAACGGGTTCTTCAGTACCCCAGCCGCAATCAGGCCTGTGATGTGTGCCACGTCTGCCACTGTGTACGCCCCCACTTCATCAGCGATGGCTTTCATTTTCTCGTAGTCGAGCTCACGACTATAGGCAGAGAAACCAGCCAGAATGATTTTTGGCTTGTGCTCTAAGGCTACCGTGCGTAGTTCGTCATAGTCGATCTCACCCGTAGCAACGTCCTTCATTTTGTAGCGAACAAAGTTGAAGACTTTATTGATCTCTGTAGTCGGATGACCATGCGTCAGGTGACCACCGTGACTTAAGTCCATTCCCAGCACGGTGTCACCCGGCTCCATAAGAGCGAAGTACATCGCGACGTTGGCGGCTGCTCCGCCCAGTGGTTGTACATTGGCGTACTTGGCTTTAAACAGTTGGCACGCTCGATCAATGGTAATCCGTTCCATGGCGTCGGTGAACTCTTGTCCGCCGTAGTAACGTTTACCGGGGTACCCCTCTGAGTACTTGTTGGTGAACACCGAACCGGCCGCTTCTCGCACCGCTTTGCTGACGTAGTTTTCGCTAGGGATGAGTTCGACACCAGTGCGTTCGCGTTCTTCTTCCCCCACTAACGTGGCGTATAGTTCAGGATCTTGTTGTTGGATGAAAGTATAATCGTTCATAGGCAAAATAAAATCAGTGGTTAATCAGCTCTACTGCAGGTGAACGAAAAGACTTAAATCATAGGCACAAGTGTTATGTATCGTGAGTATATCACAACTAATCACAAGATCGGAGTTCCAGAAGTATGTTTTATACCCTTACAGTTCCCCTGTTACATTACATTAATGGGATGTCAAAATAATTCATTTAACACTGACGATTGGTGTGGGGTGTATATATACCGGCCAGCAACTAACTACGATCATTTTACCGGCATCTGGTTTTATTTTTTATTGGTCTCAAACCCGCCGATGTTGGCGATCTCTGCTTTGAGGCTCGGGTGTGACTGATAATCCTGCAGTTCAATATCCTCCAGTGTAAAGCTATCGATATCTTTCACCGCTGGGTTGAGTTTCAAGGTCGGGAACGGATACGGCTCGCGAGTCATCTGCTCTTTAATTTGCTCAAAGTGGTTGCTGTAGATGTGCGCGTCACCAAACGTGTGCACAAACTCGCCAGCTGGTATATCGACCACTTGCGCTACCATCTCCAAGAGGAGTGCGTAACTCGCGATGTTAAACGGTACACCCAAGAAGACATCAGCGGAGCGTTGGTAGAGACCAAGATTTAACTTCCCGTTCGCCACCTGAAATTGAAACATGGTGTGACAAAACGGGGGCACCTGTGACTGCTGCCCTTCACTCGCCATAGCATAGATAAAATCTGGGTTCCAAGAGTTCACTACGTATGACTTGCGGTCGGGTTTTGTCTTAAGTCCATCGATGACCCAACCCAACTGATCGATTTCACGACCATCTTTAGCGGGCCAACGACGCCACATCCGGCCGTAAATGGTAATCAAGTCACCCCACTTTTCTACAAATGGATCATCAGCCGGTAGTGAGGCGATTTTCTCGATAAACTCCTCTTGCGTCATGTCTTCCTCGGGTGCGTTTTCAAGCGCCCACATGTGGTACATCTTCCAAGCCCATTCATCCCAAATGTGATTATTCTGATCGACGAGTGGTTTGAGGTTAGAACTACCCGAGAGAAACCAGAGCAACTCAGTAGTAATACCGCGCCAAAACGTCTTTTTGGTTGTTAGGAGTGGAAAACCTTCACTTAGATCAAAACGAATTTGTCGCCCAAACACGGAACGGATGAACGGCGGTTCTTCGCCTTTTTGTTTATACTCCTCCAAAACAACCTCATTGAAGAAAAGTTCCTTATCAGCTCCGTTATCAAGAATGTCCTGACACAGATCTAGGTATTGATATTCGGGGTGTCGTTCACTCATACTTATTTCTTTTTTACTGATTTTGTAACTGTCTTCTTGGTTGTACGTTTGCGAGCTAGCGGACCCGTCTTAGGCGGGACGTAGCCCAAAAAGTTATTGTGGTGATACCGGCCGGTTTGCTTGTAGCTTTTTTTTGTGCCCGAGGAGAGCGTCGAGAACGATAGCTGGGCGATCTCCATACCGGGTCGCAACACAATTGGGACGTTGTTGAGGTTGCAAAGCTCCAGAGCGATGTTGAGTACGTGACCGGGGTTCACAATACTGGCCGAGTTGTGCACGATGAGCCCAATCCGCGCTAAACTCGACTTGCCATTGACTTCGATGAGGTAATTATCGCTCCCGAACTTTTCTTTCGAGTAGCCTAAAATGGACACCCCCGGGTGTAATACAAACTCATCCCCATCAGCTACCTCGATGGTTTGTGTTTGGGGGTAGATGCCTTTGGCTGGATCAATCGCTTTTGTTGAATGGGCGTCGTTGACGATAAACGTATTGCCCAGGCGAATATCATACGTCGCTGGTTGCAACCGCTTCGCTTCAAATGGCTCAAGGGTAATTTCACCTTTTTTCACCGCCGCGTGAATGTCTTTGTCAGATAGAAACATAGTCTCCTTATTCTACCGTAAAGGTCTTCGTCGTGCCGTAGTAATCACGCCAGTTTTGGTTATAAAACTCAAACATCCGGGCCAAGCGGTCTTGGGGCAACTCCTCGACACCGAGCTCAGCCATCATGGCCTCGAGCTCACCTCGTACCGTACTCACCTGGTCTTCATCGTCGGTCAATTTCTCAAACTCAGCCAGGTAGCCGTAGCCCGCGTTGTAATCTATACAGACAGTCGCTCCCTTATAGCTGTATTCCTCACGCTGTCGTGACCACTTGGCTTGGTAGTCAAACCCCGCCTGCATCACCAACGCATCCAGTTCATCAAGCGTAATATCGACCGGCTCTTCAAACTCAAGTCGAGAAATAGTGTTCTCGCTCGTTCCCTCATCGACTGAGGCTTTCACCACAAGGAGTACCTCGGCGTCTTTCTGGCGGGTACGCACCGAAAAGTCAGTCCCTCGCTCTACCACCTTCGCTAGTTTTTCCCGATCAGCGGGACTGAAGTGTTCGTCGGTCAAGTCGTACAATTCACGCATGTTACCTCCGGAGAAGTAGTGGTTGAGCTGTTTATTTTCAGCCGTTTTACAAGTCTCCGGATCGAGCTCACACATTTTATCTTTCAGTATCTGAGCCGTTTCTTCGTCACCTAGTAAGCTTTTAATCTCAATTTCGTAGTGGGCCATGGTGTGTAGTCGTTATCTGCTATGGCTGCATTATACGGTACGTGGAAATGGAGACCAAAAGACAGGCCGCTTAGTTTATGTCATAATCCCACCATGAGTTACACACCAAACGCTCCCGTTGTGATAGTAGCAGGCATCGAAAAACGTAGCCGCGCGATTGGTCGTAACAACCAGCTGCTCTGGCACGTACCTGATGATCTGAAACGCTTTAAACAGCTCACACACGGTCACCCTGTCATCATGGGGCGGAAAACGTTTGAATCTATTCTCGCTATTTTGGGCAAGCCGCTTCCCGGACGCCCAAACCACGTTGTCACTCGTAATGCTGACTACCACCATGAAGCTGACCATGTACACACCCATACATCACTGACTGACGCGCTAGCAGCCGCTGATGCTTCATCGCCAAGCGAGATTCATATCGGTGGTGGTGCTGATCTCTATAAACAGGCACTGCCGCACGTATCGCGACTCCACCTCACCCTCTTTGACGACCCAGGAGTGGAAGCCGACACGCATTTCCCTGACTTTAGCGACGAGTTCACCATCAGCAAAATTTACCCCATCACTGAACACAACGGCCTCCCCTACCAATGGGTCGACTTTGAGCGGTTGAACTAAAACAAGGCGGACCTATACGGTCCGCCTAGTAAATTTATTGTAACCAACCGTAATCAACGACTCTGCGCAGCGCCTGCTCAATAGCGTGGGCTTTGGCCGGGTTAGTCCGGAGTGTTGAGCGCAAGCACCAGTGTAACTGGTCTACACCTGCCACCCATTCGGCACGATCACACTCAGCACCATCTGGCTGTAAACGCAATCGCTGGTTGCTCGCAAAAGCAACAAAATGAATCCGCTTACACCACCCACTCCGCGCCTGTTCATTGATAAATGAACCGAGATAGAGTGGTCGTGACCAGTTCACTAATGGCTGAGCGTGGCGATGAAGACGGCGTATAGATGGCAGTTCCTCGCGTGACTCCCTCCGCGCCGCTTTTTGCAGCGGTTCTTTCGGTAGTCGAACACCTCCTTGTGGTGGTATGAATGTCTCCTCGTCAGCTTTGACTGGGTGAATAAACGGTACTGCATTTCGTACACGGTCTACGATGATTACTGCCACCGTCTCACGAAAGCCTCCTGACTGGATAAGTCGACGAGGAAACCGAAATCGAGGATTGATAGCATGTTTAACTAAAGCAGTCATTTGTTTCCTCCCATGACAATGATTGGTATTGTGCTAGTCTCTTATGGTTATACCATACTCTTCCTCACCACCAACAAAACCGCTGCAATAGCGGTTTTGTTGGCACATACCGTTGGTGTGTGCATTCATCTATTCTTTCACCTGTACACCCATACTCCGGGCTGTACCTTCGATGATTTTATCAGCCTGCTCGAGTGATGAAGCATTGAGGTCAGCCATCTTGGCTTCCGCGATCTCGCGGATTTGTGCCTTGGTGATTTCACCTCCTTTGGAAATACCAGGCTTTTGTGAGCCTTTGTCTTTACCGATCGCCTTGAGGATAAGTCGTGACGCTGGCGTGGTTTTGACGATGAAGTCAAATGACCGGTCGTCGTAGACATTAATCACGGTTGGTACCACTTCGCCGATCCGATCTTGTGTCTTTTCGTTAAACTGGTTAACGAACTCACCGATGTTAATACCAGCCTGACCCAATACCGGACCAAGTGGTGGCGCTGGTGTCGCCTTACCACCGACAGCTTGTACTTTAACTTGTTTGAGTAGTTTTTTAGCCACAGTGTTGTTGTTATTGGTTATAAATGTGCCGATAACCTCGGCTTGAGTAGGAGCAGTCCATAGCAACTACTACTCGGTAGAAGCAGCGCAATCGTACTAGGTTTTATTAGCTTTGGCAAGCCAATAATGAATTTGTTTGACACGAAGTGCTACGTATGACACTTTTTACTAAGACAAGGGAGGGTAAAATGATCCGAGATATTATAGACGAACTACTATTCTGGTGGCGAAACGGTAACATCAAATGCCCCAGCTGCAACAGTCTTTACCGCGTAGACGAACTTGTGCATGAGGATAATTTTGGTGTCACCACAACAGATGGGATCGTCTTTGACATCTGTTTTGCTTGTAGAACTGGAGAACACTGGTTTGATGAACAAGCTTTTGCGATACAGGCACTAAAACGAAACTACTCGGTACAGGAAGTCTGCGAAGCAATCGATCTTATTCAGCAAGACAGATTTGCCTCGCATATAACTCAGGAAATGCTACGTCGCCGTTACGCCTGTGACACTCGGTTATAAAGCAGACCTTATTGCAAAACTTTGCAAAACTCCGCGCCTCGAGCGCGGAGCAATTTTACATAGCGGTATTACACACGAGGTACAACCAACCCCGCGACGAAGTCGCGGGGTTGGTTGTTGTAATGCTGCTTGGTGAACAAGGCACCAACGCAGCATTCACATATCCAAAGAAGTGGAAGATTGTGCCAAATACGAGGCGCAAGGCGATTTTGGAAGGAGGCGTACTTAAAGGTACGATGACTGACAAAATCGTTGAAGCAACAAAGTAGTTGGCGCGATATTACACCTTCTTCACTTGGAGGAAATCAAGTTCGACAGGAGTCTCTCGCCCAAACATACTCACCAGCACTTTCACCTTACCAGTCGCTTCATCGACTTCGCCCACTTTACCTTCCAAGTCTTTGAAAGGACCATCATTAATAGACACCAGGTCATCAACCTGCAGATCGACTTTGTGCTTCACTTCTTCACTGTCCATGATGTTCATGAGCTTGTTGTACTCTTCTTCCGATAACGGTACTGGCTGCGTACCGGCACCAACAAAGCCCGTCACCCGTGGTGTGTTTCGTACCACGTACCACGATTCGTCGTTCACGATCATATCAACCAGTACATAGCCCGGATACAACTTCTCCTCTTCGGTCACTCGCTTGCCACCTTTAACACGCACCTTCTTCTCAGTGGGTACAACTACTGCAAAAATTTGGTCTTGCATACCGAGCGAATCAATCCGCTGCCGAAGATTGCGCGCCACCGCGTTTTCATAGCCTGAATACGTGTGAATAGCGTACCAATGTCGCTCACCTGTGCTTACTTGTTTTGCCATAATGTGTTCTCAGTTACAAAACTGCTACTTACAGACTGATAACTATATCGAGGAGGTTAGTAAAGACGTAGTCAAACGCACCTAAAAAGGCGGCAGTGACACCAGAAATAACAATGACCAAAACGGTGTAGACAATGGCTTGTGTCTGGGTCGGCCATGACACATGCTTCATTTCGGCCTTTGTGTCACGTAAGTAGTTTCCAATTCGACTCATAGAGAATATTGTTGTTTCCTATAAAAAAACGCCGGTGGCGGCGATTTCTCATATCATACGCTTGTTTCCAAAAAACGCAAGCGCGGCTACAAGTAGCCGCGCTATACTTCATCTCACCACAGCGTGAACAACTCGGTCGTCCTGAAGCTTCACGCTCAGTCGATCATCTCGCACATCTGTCGTACATGCGTATGGCTGACCATCGCGCTCTACAACTCGAAATAGCTTGAAGCCAAGCTGCTCGGCTTGTTTCATTGCGTCTGCTTCACTCAGACCCTGAAGCTCGGACAAACCTTTTGGCATACTACCCTCTCTTTCTGTAGTGTGTATCCGCTAGAAACATAGCGCATCAACCCCTTAAAGGCAAGCGCGATGACTTACTGTCATCGCGCTTGCCTTTCCTTTCTGCACTCTTTGGTTACTTCAAACGGTAGGTAATCGTCACCGTACTGGTGAACTCATTTTCGCCAGTTGGCACCACGGCCGGAGCCGCCGCATCCATAGCCATAGCTCGCTCTTCCATCGCGCCGCCAAAACCGTATGGCACCGGGTTGTTACCCTGCTCATTAAAGCCCACTACTGGCCCCAATTTCATGCCAAGATTTTTAGCTAACACTTCTGCTTTAGCTTGCGCATCAGCAATCGCTGCCGCTCTCGCCTCAGCCATTAGTTCCGCGTCTTCATCAACGGTAAACGATAGCTGCGAAATGTTCGTAGCACCTCGCTCACCCACACCTGAGATAAGTGCACCGGCTTGGTCGAGGTCTCGCACTTTCACCGTAACGTTTTGGTACACCTCATACCCATCAATCACACGTTCACCCGGTGGACAGTAGCCATTACCAGCGCAGAGACGCTCCTCGTAGCGATACTTGGGCTGTAGGTTGTAGTTCGCTGTTTCAATATCAGCCTCCGCAACGTCTTGCTCTTCTAGATACGCCACGATATTACCCATAGCCTCGGTGGCGTTGGCCTGTGCTGTCGCAGCATCTTCCCCTTCAGCGCGCACACCAAAGGTAAAGGTCCCGATATCAGGAATTGCGGTTACCTCTCCCTCGCCGGTCACATTGACCGTTGCTTCACCGGTATAGGCACCCTGTGCGAGCTTTAGCGTGTGGTAGGTATAAGCAGCAGTGCCGGCCAACACACCAACGAGTATCAGTGTCAGCAAAAACTGCACGTGTGGCTTCTGCCAAAAAGATTGCATTTCCATAGTGTTTAGTTAAATGATGTAGTAAAACCAAGATTAATTGTATCCCAAAACGTACGCGCACCGCAAACATCAGCGAAAGCAGCTATATCAGATTCGCTTAACTCCAGATTCGCTGGCTGCTCACCAATCATAAAGTACATCACCGACTCCGTGCCAGCTACGTGCTCAATTGATAGAGCATGGCCCAGTTCATGCGCCAAGACCAACACCAACTCTTCACGATCGGCAAACGTATAAATGTCGATGTTGCCGGTGCTGCGGTAGGTACCTTGAGTGAATTCGCGGTGAGTACTGAAGGTGTCGTTATACTGCTCCACCTGCTGGTTATAGGACGTAATTAACTCATTCCCTTCTTCGCTCAAGCGGTTGATTTCAGCTACCAGCTCATTGAGCGCTTCGGCCTCCTGATTGATGGCCGCGCGAGTAGCGTCCAGCGCTTCTCGCTTGGTTTCTAGCTCCTCAAACACCTCCGGTGGTGCCCCACCGGTTTCGTTGTACTCAGCGACCTGCTCGTTAAACGCCGCCAGGTCAGCTTCGTAGGCTGCCACTGTCCGCTCGTGCGCTACCTGACGATCGTTGTACCTAGCAATCAATTCATCGTACCGCGACTGTAGCTGATCATTAACGTTTGCTGTTGTATTAAGGCGATTACGTTCTGCCATCTCTGCGTCTGTCAGTGCTTGACGTTCATCGTAGAGAAAATTAATGGTGAGATCTGCGTTCTCTTCGTAAGTGAAGAGGTTTTGTCCAGTCGCATCCTCCCAAACACTCTCAGCTTCAGCGATAGCTAGTTTTGCATCGTCCAACGTCAGACCAAACCGTTCATCGAGCTCTCCTACCTCATAAGTAATCGGCACTGGACAGATAGCCTGCGCCACGTAGTAAAAATACCCGAGCGTGATCGCTATGGTAAGCAATAGACTGACGATGAAGCGGAGTCGCAACATAGTAAGTCTATGGTAGCAAGGAGTGATGGGCTTGGAAAGATTACTCTTGCTACCCAGCACGACTATTTTTATGCTAGCTTATGTAAAGACAAGGAGAAGATACACGATGAATGGAGAACGTTGTTACCACTGTGGTGCCACAGAAACCGCTCACGACCTGGGACTGACTGATTGCGCAAACTTCGTCTCCAAAGAGCAGCACGCCCTCAACTGCCCCGGTGCAGCGGGTGGTTGCTTCGGCAGTCTGTTTTGTGAACAAACGTTGGCGAGCGCCACAGCAGACCGAGCACCTACCACTTCACCGCAGCTGTGGTTTAACTACTAGCGCTCTACTCGACCAAAAAGCCCCGTCTCAAGGCGGGGCTTTTACTATAAGTAAAGCGGCGGTGAGCGGGGACTCCGTGTCGCGTCACGTCGTCCCGGCTCACCGCCGCTTCCAATACATACAATATAGCACGTAGTACATTGCCAAAGGAACATTATCCACTACCCACACTGTGCAGCACTGGTGGTATTTATGAAAAGTTATAGTAGCATCAAGTTTGGGAGGTACCCATAATGAAACCTGATGATCTTTTTTACACCAGCCAAAACTGGCATGATGATAGACACATTGAAGCTCACCGTCGCTGGTTTGCAGCAGCCATACGTAGTCACTTTCCACCGGGAATGATAGTGACGATTGACTTTGGCTCTAACCAGTTATGGAGCATTGGTGACCCTTCACTACGAGACTGTCTGGATAAATTTGCGAACCAGTTACCGCCAGTCGAATTACCATTACGCATACACACTCGCGGCGGCACTGTCTTCTTTTTTATCCGGGCAATACCGACACGTCACAATCCTGGTCCTCGTGATTTTCGGTGTCATGTGGAAGTTGAACTAGACGAATCAACCACACCAACAAACTGTTGGTAAAAACAGCGCAGCCCACAGGGCTGCGCTGTAACTGCTATAAAGGCTGCGCTTACGCAACAATCTCTTGGCCAGCCTCTTCACCGGCCGAAATATCGTAGACGTTCGTTGGTGATAGAACTAGTACACCAGACAACGTCCGTTCAGGAAACCGCTCGAGCATTTTCGTCTTAGCCTGGGTATATAACTCACCTTTGGTCACGTATTCAGCCGTCGCTTTCACCTGCACACCCGCCAGACCAGTCCAGCACGTTAGCGCCACTTCGGGTGTAGCCCTCACATTTTCTACTGTTTTTCCCATGAAGAAGTCGTAGAGATATATCGCTTCATCCGTCACCTCCACAACTGATACTGGTACACAATTCACCCCATGCGGTCCGGTGGTCGCCAAAGCCCGAGCTTCAGCGCCAGTAATACTATCCGCGATTGCCTGGTTCAACATACTCTTATTTATGATTACAACACCCCTGCGCATATACACGTGAGTGTCATACTTATACCGCTGCTAGTCTTCCTCTTTCTTAATCAACTTCTGCCGGGTCAGCTCTTGGGCTGCGTTCATGCTGTGTTGGTAGTAGAGCGCTTTCACACCACTCTCCCACGCTTGCAGGTAGAGCTGGTTGATATCTTTAATCGGTGTGCTCGGCGGCACCATGACGTTTAGTGACTGACCTTGGTCGATGTACTGCTGCCGGTCCGCAGCTTGTTCGATCACCACACTCTGATCAACTTCTGCAAACGTCCGGAAGACATCCTTCTCTTCATCGGTCAAGAAGTCAAGGTGTTGCACCGAGCCGTCGTTGTCGCGAATATCACGCCAGACATCTTTTTCGTTTTTTCCTTTCTCCTCGAGCAGTTCTAGCAGGAACGGGTTCTTGATCGTCACCTTCAGCTTCGCCACATCTTTCACGTAACAGTTACTCCACACCGGCTCGATCCCCTGCGACACCTGGCCGAGAATGAAGGCAGATGAAGTCGTCGGCGCTACCGCCATAGTGGTGGTGTTACGCATGCCGTACCCCTCGAGTACTTTTGGTTCACCGTACTCTTTTGCCATCGCCTGACTCGCGGCGTGTGACTTCTCTTGCATGGTTTTAAAGACGTCTTTGTTTAGCTGCTTGGCTTCCTCGCTGGCAAACGGCAACATCTTCGACTGTAGGAGTGAGTGCCACCCGAGGACACCGAGACCAAGCGCACGGTTTTCATTCGCAAAGTTATACGCCCGCTCCATAAACCGAAACGCGAGCTGTTCTTCTTTGTCATCAGAGTCCCGCAGAGCTTCAAGCTTCGTACAAAACTCACTCATCACAGCGTCAAGGAAATACGTCATCGTCTCTACGAGGTCAGTATCTTTCCAGTCGTCGTAGAAGAGTACGTTAAGTGACGACAGACAGCATACGAACGACCACTCTTCGTTACTCGGCAGCATAATCTCACTACACAGGTTCGAGGCGACAATGTCGAGCCCTTTGTCTTTGTAGACTTGTGGCTTTTGCTCGTTCGCGTTATCGATGAAGATGATGTACGGGTACCCCATTTCCCCCCGTCGCTGGATAACCCGCGCCCAGATAGCGCGCTTTTCTTCATCGCCTGCCTTCATCGACTCGAGCCACTCACTGGTCACCGTCACGCCGTGGGTCATGGTCTGGATCGGATTACCCTCAGTACCAATATCGAGAAACTCGAGAATGTCTGGGTGCTCAATCGGCAAGTACGGACTGAAGCTACCACGACGCACCTTCCCTTGTGAGACGACGTCAACCATCGTTTCAAACAGCTGCATAAATGTAACCGGGCCGTTGCTGGTGCCATTATCACCAATCGGCGCCCCTCGTTCACGCAAAGCCCCAAAGTAACCAGAGGTGCCGCCACCGTACTTACTCATCATACTGGCTTCAGCGTGTGTATGGAGAATGCTCCCCATGTCGTCAGCTAAATACGAACCAAAGCAGCTGATCGGCAATCCGCGGTCGGTACCGAAGTTGGCCCACACCGGCGATGCCAATGAGATCCAGCCTTTACTCATGTAATCAACAAACTTGTCGGCAAAGCCGTCTTTTTGCAGAATCTTTTCCGCAGTCTCACCGATAACGCGAATACGGTCTTCTGCTGTCTGTCCTTCGGTCAAGTAGCCTCGGGCGAGGAAGGCTTGGCTGTTTTCGTTCAACCAAAACCATGGTTCTTGTCGATTCGTCATAGTAGGTGTCTGTCGTTAGGTGTGGAGAGGTGGTAAGTAAGGTTGTGTGTCGGTTTGTGCGTCGTACTGATGTTTAGAAGAGGTCAGCACTTGTCACACTACTGCTGCGCTTATTGTAGTTGATAGAGCGCTTTTGGAAGAAGTCGACATGCTTGGTAGCAATCACCTCTTCGTCAAACCAGTCGGTTTCTTCAACCAGTGCTTCGTCAACCTCGAAGATTGGCTGGTAACCAATGCTCTTGAGTGAGTTGTTCATACGACTCTTCACAAACTCTTTGACTGTAGCAGCTGGCATGAAATCAAGTTCACCCGCTTCGAAGATCCAGTCGATGATTCCCTCTTCGGCTTCGTAGGCCTTGCGGCACAATTCTTCGACTTTTTCTTGCTGTGCTTCGTCAAACCACTCTGGGTGCTCTTTACGGATGATGTTGATGAGGTCGATACCAAACAGACCGTGGATCTGCTCTTCCTTTGACGTCGCTTCAACCGCGTTACTAATACCCTTAAACAAGTTCTTGTGCTTGTTGAAGCTCATCATAATGAGGAACTGTGAGAAAAGCGACACGTGCTCAACAAAGAGTGAGAACAAGAGGACTGACTCAGTAAACTCACGGTTCTCTTCAGTACGTGAGAGCGAAATAACTTCATTTAAGTACTCGATACGCTTGGCGATAACGGGTACTTCTGTCAGGTGTTCAAACTCTTCATTGAGACCAAGGATTTCTAAGAGGTGTGAGTACGCGTCCATGTGCCGCACTTCACTATCGGCGAAGGTAAAGCCCACCGCACCGATCTCCGGTTTTGGCATTTTGTTGTAGAGGTTGCCCCAGAAGGTTTTGACTGCTACCTCAATCTGAGCAATCGCGAGCATCGTCTTTTTGATAGCGTCTCGCTCGTGGTCTGAGATGTTGACCTTAAAGTCATTGACGTCACTGGTGAAATTGAATTCAGTATGAATCCAGTAGGAGTGCCGAACAGCGTCTACGTATTGGGCGAGCTCTGGATACTCGTATGGCTTGAGGTTGGTGCGCTTTTTAAAGAGGTCGCGCTCCCGCATCTTCTTACGCTCGTTACGGTACAAGATGTACGCCTTGGCAGTCGTAAAGAAGTCGAGCTCCATGAGCACCTTCTCCACAATATCTTGCATCTCTTCCACTGTTGGGTGTCCGTCGACGCATTTTTGCGCCAATTCGCTACCAGACTCAGCAGTGTTTGCTTGAACACACATCGCGACTGTCTGTTCGTGAACCTTGGCCGCAACGTCCTCCGCTGCTTCCAGACTACCTTCACCAGTTTCCTGGAAGGCTTTATAAACCGCGTTGGTGATCTTTGAGAGGTCGAACTCTTGGATCGAACCATCGCGCTTACGAACTCGGTTGATTTCCATAATAAGGGTTCATCACAATTTAATTTACTAAGACCGTCATCGCAGTCATACGTGAGTGGTGGTGGGCTGTTCGCTGCGTCGTGTAGAGTGACGAAGCGCAATCAGGTATGGGTACGATACGGATTTTAAGAGCGTAAGATACACAACCATGCAGTTACGCATGGCGCTTGATTAAGCGCGTGTCTTACCTCCGACACACTCGCGTGGAGAAGATTGCTCCGAGTGGTAGTTTCATCATAAAACGCTCAGTGGATTTGTGGAGTACCTTATCCCCAGTTAGAGCGGGTACAACTCCTGTGGATAGAAAGTGGATACAATATAAGCCCTGTTTACGGTCTTTTTCGTCACCCGAGCGTACTAGTAGAAAATGAAAATACTCCAGCGCAAGTCTTTACAACCCGCCCTTCCCTATGCGGAGTACAGCTGGTAAGACTTGCGGTTACAGCATAACCGTTTATAGTGGTGCCAGACTTAGCTCATCAGAAAGGAAATTCCTCTCATGGCAGACGATGCAACACTATCGTGGGCTGCCGGCACACCGCTCGTGCACTACTACCACGGTGCCGGCTACGTCATCCAAACCGAATCGCTTACCATCAACGGCACTACTGAAACGTATCTGCACCTTCAGTTACTCGACAGTAGTACCATCAGAATCCCGGCAGCTAAAGCGGCCGAGGTACTGCGGCAACCAGCCGTCAACAATGACGTATACCGTCGGCTGGTAAATATCTTGAAAAATAGCGATCGACCGGTCGGGAAAAAGTGGCACGAAATACAACGAGATACTCACGACAGACTACGTACCGGGAAACTTGAAGAAATTGCGAAAGCTGTCCGGGACATGCTCCCCAGCAATGTACCGGAGTCAAATGCCCTATTGCGTCAGGCACTGCGCCGACTACTCGGAGAAGTGGCTCTCAGTCGAGGCATCTCTCCCCCTGAAGCTGCTCGGGAACTGGCTGAAGCAACTGGACAGCGTATCGTCTGGCCTAAAAGTCGTTTTGATATGCTGGAGTACACCAGCTCTGATCGAGTACGCCAAGCGGCAGCACAGCGGAAAAATAAAGAGCTTGAACAGGCTGCCACAGCAGTACTTGAGGCTCTCAAACAGCAGTAGCGAAAAGCCGCCGGACTATATGTCCGGCGGCTCTTACGTTACAACCTGTTACCTAACGACGCAGATTGTCTCGGATTTCCCGCAACAACTTCACTTCTTCGCTTGGTTCTGGTGGAGTCTCTGGCGCCTCCTCTTCTTCCTTAGCCACGAGACCTTGTGCTCGGTTAATACCCTTGATAACCATAAAGATCACGAGGGCCACGATCAGGAAGTCGATAATTGCTTGGAGAAACGCTCCATATGTTACAACCGCGTCACCAACGGTGTATGACAAGCCGGCAAAACTCACCCCACCCATCGCCAAACCAATCAATGGAGTGATGATATTCGTTACGAGCGCTGACACAATCTTGCCAAACGCTGCACCGATCACTACTGCAACCGCGAGATCGATGACATTGCCTTTCATAGCGAAGGCTTTAAACTCAGCAATAAAATTACTCATATATATAATGTGTTATGGATAACGTAGTTGTAGTATAGCGCTTTTTGCGGCGCTTTCGTATTACGTAATACCCAGCACAGGTCGTCAACTACCAAATCAGATGCGCGATAAAGAAGCCTAGGCCAGCACCAAAGAGAAATACGAAGAACAATGTTACCTTGAGTCCCTCATCATCCATTGGTTGCAGTATACCGCACTGAAACAAAAGACTCGACTTTTACGTGAAAAACTAGTATAAATATGGCCACTTCATAGCGAAGTATGGCGGCTATGGTGTAGAGGTAACACGCAAGTTTGTGGCACTTGAATCTCGGGTTCAATTCCCGGTAGCCGCCCCAAGTGAGAATCAGCTCTGCAAAACGTGCATTTCGCGTTGCAGTGTCTAGGTTTTTGTCCAGTTCGAGCCGATTGTATTCGGCTTCTAGCTCTGGATACGCTTTTTCTATTGGAACAAACCAATCGTTAGGTGTTATAAGGACTTTTTTGTCTTTCAACGTAAAGTTCTGACCAAGTGCTGAAAATATCTCTCGTTTTTCTTGAATGCTTCCGTGCACGAATGTTGCCCGTGCGTGCCGAGCAAAGTTGAAGGTCCGCTCGCTGAGTTCTAACCACGTGGCTGCCCTATTCTCAGTAGAGTTGAGTTGCAGCTTCAGTTTACCGAGCTTCTTCTTCAAGTCACTACGCTGTGTCTTGAACTCTTCGTCATCAATTAGATTCCGGTAGCGCATCTTTGTTAGTGTGTCTAATTCATTTTGTGTTTGGTTGTATGCCCTCTGCTGTTGTTCGTAGACCTTGGTCCGTGCATCAATCTCCTTGTCGTTTTCCTTGTTAATAATCTCCAAGGCCCACTCCTGAAACTTCGGGAGAATGGTGTAACGTTCGAGTTCAACATCTACCTGACGCTCAAACTCTTCCAGAGTAACTGGCTTCTGCCCACAGCTACATTTACCAGAAGCATCCTTCTTCTTTTTTGTGCAGTGATAGTATGCGTAGGTTTTTAATTCTCCAGTTTTCTTAACAATCTTTTGCTTGGCTGAATATGTGCACATACCACCGCATTCACCACAAATAACCATACCTGTAAAGGCAGATTCATGGACTTGATTTCGAGGCTTCCCTTTGCGACCAAGTATGACCTGGGCTTTGTCATATTCTTCCACAGTAATCATCGGTTTATGGTTACCGTTTTCGTATACGGTACCTGACCATTCAAACATCCCCGTGTAAAAGATGTTGGTAAAGATGCGATATAACGAACTTTCTGCAATTGGTCCTCCTCCAGACTTCTTAAACTTAGGCGTCCTGAAACCCCATTCTTCATTCGCTATCTTACGGATTTTAGGGACGGTATAGTTACCAGATAGCAGCATGTCCCACATTTTACGAACCATATCCCAGCGTTCTTCGTCCGGGTAGATTTCATTCACAATTTTATCGTTGTAATACCCAAGCGGAGCCCGTGAAGGTAACCACCCACTATTTGCTTTGCTTTCCATGCCACGCCGCGAAGTCTTGGCTAGATCACGTACAAATTGGTTCGCCATTGCTCCCTCTACATGAAACAGCAATACATTGTCTTCTGGGTAGTATGCACGGTCATAGGTTTGAATGACTTTAATTACTTCTGTCTGCAACATCCAGGCAACAGTTCCCTGGTCAACCGGATTGCGGAATAAACGGTTAAGGTGCCATGTCAAAATACCGTCTGCTTCACCCGCTTCAATGCGAGACAGCATTTCATAAAAGATTGTTCTCACTTGGGGTTGTTTGGCAGACTTTGATTCCTGCAGCACATCCACAATTTGATACCCCATTTGTGCAGCACGAGATTTGTAGTAAGCAATCTGGTCTGGAATAGACTGCAACTGCTTATCAGACGATTCATCCGAAGATCGTCGTGCATAGAGGAATACTTTTAACTTCTTGTTTTGCATTTTATTCATTGTACTTTAATTTACTCGTCTTCGCCCAAACACTTCTCTAGGTCTCCCTTACTGGCCAAGCGATGAGCTTCAATCTCATCTTCCTGCTCCCGTGTCATTGGCTTGTAGATTACAGACAGCAAATTAACCAACTTGAGTCCCTGCTCAGCTGCTTCCTTTGCAGATATATTGGTTCCATAATGCGCTTTATAGATAGCTTGGAACTGTTTTATATTTTCGTCTGTGAGAGTCACGGTTTGGGTGAAAATTCCATTAAACAGAGATTCGACTGCATCCCTGTACTTTCATTTTCCCTTCTACCCGGTGACTCAAGACCAGGTAAGGTGACTCACCCTAATAGTTACGAATGATTTGATTGTCTATGGCTGTATTAAAAAGGTCTTGGGTAATGTGCAGCCTCTCTTTCACTAAGTCATTTACTGCTCGGCAGGCGTCTTTTATGTTACGACGCCCTGAAACCCTTGGTGCCATAGGATCGTCTTCAAAATAGCCAAGCATCACATCTACATCTGCCTGTTCACCCCGGGACTTCTGGTTGAACATGTAATCAGAAACTGCATCCATGATTGTGCCACTCTCTATAGGTATTTGAATGGAGTCTATATGCAATATGTGATTCTCGTATGAGGTTACAGATGAAGCAATATCAGCCAGTGCGACATCGGCTCCTGACCGACTTCGACTCTCCCGTGACGCAATTAATTCCTTCCCCTGACGCACTACCTCCTGGACCTCCTGAGGCGTTGCAGTCCCATAGGCTTCTTGTGCATCGTTATACGTCTTCAAATCACCCCGAGCATCCAATATCTGACGCCATGAATCCTCGGTTACCTGTGAAATGGTTTTATGAGGTAACAAGTATTCCAATGTGAGAGGGTTAGTCTGACTCCCTGCCTCGATGGGGTCCAAGGAGGCTAGGGCGTAGTACTGCTCCAGCTTTTCCCGCAAACCACCCCGTAAATAGAATATGTCCAATTCCTGAGGTGAGACACGGGATTCCAAAGAGTGTTGCACCAGATCCCCGTATAAGTAATACAAATCCGTGAGGGCATTTAAGGCTTCTTTATTTACGGGGGTAGTGGGCATTTAAAAATACTACCGAATGTAGCACTAAATGACCAGACACAAATATCGCCAATTTACACACCATGATTCCCGTATACCCAACCCTGTTACCCTTGGTGATACGTTTGTTTGTGACTCTTCCCGATAACCAATCCCTGTTACTGGGTAAGTTTGCTAGTTTTGTTTGGCTTGTTATTAAGGTGTCTCCAGTTTATTTGTTTGGTTAAGTGTATATCCCAAACCTGACTTCTAGGACAAGAGAGGGCTAAAGCGGTCTGGGGGGTTGCCATGTACCACTTTCACCTATGTATTGAGTCCGTTGTCTCCCGGAATACACGTACCTCACCGCTGTCGGCATCACACTCTCTGTGTTTCTTGTCGCCAGCATCTCCTTGTATCCATAACTCAATCCAAACAAGGGGTAGTCTCCTGACGTGCCGCGTGCTTGGAACCGCCAGTAAGGTCTCGGCGCAACAGTTCCAGAGGCTTCTAGAGTCACCTGTCCCAGAGTCAGCCAACGAACATATCACGAGCTGACTCCCAGGAGTCCCGAGTGCTGTCGGGACCGCATCAGGGCTTAGAATCCGAAGGTTTCACCGCGTCCAGGAGGCAGGTCCTTCGGTTCGCGTCCTACACCCTCCCAGTATTAGCTAGCTCAATGGCCACAACACACCGAGGCTTTATTAGCACTTTCGGTGGCTGCCCCTCTTACCGAGGAAGCTTCATTGCAAAGTATTAAATTGGGATTTGAATATAGGATTTCGTCGAGGAGAACTATCTAGGCACTACTTTACTTGAGTCCCACTGGGTGTGACAAGTCCTAAAATTACACCATGCGTGTAAGAATCGTCATCAACATACACTTTGAAGGTAGGTGTGAGCCCGAGCGACTACTATTCATAACAGTTTCCTTGACCCCGGAGTCACACACTGAACTGGTCCCCGTACCCATTTCCATCTCTTAGGTCTTATTACTTATGGAATGAAGAGTCTTAATCATTCAGGCAACTACTCTTCGTGCTGTGAGGCATCCGGCACTTGCCATAACAATCACTATGAAAAAAGTAAGTGAGGTATTGGAACCCCAGATAACGACTAACTATCAGGGGTCCGAGGCTACCTACGAAGACGTCAAGCAACAACTGCAAGAACGCTTTGGGAAGAAGGTAGCAGATAGCTATAACCCAGCTACCAATTGCGCCCCGTTCAGCGTGTGGGCTAAAGCAGGTTATCGAGTAAAGAAGGGTGAGAAGGCACTTAAATCAGTGACTTTTGTAGAGCGTGAAAACGATGAGACCGGTGAGGTAGAAAAGATTCGCCGAGTGGTTAATCTCTTTCATCGGGTACAGGTTGAGTTAGCCGAACCAATAACTGAGCAACCAGCATGACTCGCCAAATGACCGTAGTGTCCGAGCGTAGAGCCAAGGATGAACCATGTATACGAATCAGTGATAGCAGACTGGCTACTGCTGGTTTTTCTTTGGGAGACATTATTTCCGTCACCATCAAACCCAAAACTGTAATTATCAAACGACTAAACAAACTAAATCATGAATAACACCACAACCACGAAGCCTCGACTCCAAGGCAACTACGCATCAATGCAACCATCCCAGCCAGAGGTGCATCCAATCAAGGCTGAGATTGAGAAGAACATTGGTAGCTTCACATTCGTTGCCCGATTCGAAGAGGACAATGAAGCAAAGCAAGCCTTCAATCACGGCGGCCTTATCGCTTACAGATGTGTGCTCTCTACCCCTGATGGACGCACACTCGGCATTGGTCACGGCTTGAATGTGTTGAGTCAACAAAACCGTTACATTAGTAAATCAGTAAAGTGGGCGCACTCAGGAGCCTTGATAGCCGCTGTTACCAATGCAGTGAAGTTCCCGGATTTAAGTGGCTCTCCAACCTCTGACTTCGGCATGAACCAAGACATAGCTTCTGAGTTTATGGCTACTGACCGCCAGAAATCATACCTAACTGAATTGATTGGTAACCTCTCTGACGAGAGCGAACGAGAGGAGCTAATGAGTGAGCTAGGCACTATGAGCAAGGAGCGTGCTTCTGAGCTTATTGGACAACTGAAGAACTAATCACAAAGCCCTGGCTGTCACCGTGCAGTCTGGGCTTTTGTGGTGAAGGAGGGTTTTATTACAAAACAATTAAATACACACGTGACCTAAGGTCGTTCAGGCTATGGTCCAAAACCGTGGAAGACAGAAAACCCGTTATCAGGGCGTCTTCCACGTTGCATGGGGAAACTCATGTAGAGGCTTCGGCCTTCCTGGTAGCGGGCTTTGTGTATTTGCTCCTACCATAACGTAAAACACTATGTTTGGACCATTAGCACTATTCATCGTTGGACTCTTCCTGTCATTTAAGAAGGGTTACGACGAGCCGGCAATAATTTTAATCACTATCTTCGCTTTTGCTTGGACTATCTACGAGCTTATTAAGGGAGGCTCAAGTCCAGAGGAAGTCGACGCTGTCTACTCTGGTACATCGTCCATGAAGGCACGTGACTGGATTGAAATGGCAATACTTGTATTCGCCTTTATATGGTTAGCAGCTGTCGCAGAACTAACTTAGTCATGAGAAAAGAGTTACTTACAGGTCTTCTGTCGTTCACTGCCGGACTACTGGTGTATCACTTGGTCCTGGTTGAGCGACCCCCTGAAACCGTGCCACCAGCATCAATCAAGAAGTTTGTGTGTCCAACAGAAGAAACTTTTAGTGACTACTGGAATACCTGGAGCTTTGACTACCTAACAATGCGCCCTGGAGTGGACATATATACCCAGCTCAACGACTGGCGTTTATTCCTTGAGTCGAACGAGTGTAACCTTCATTGGCACAGAAAAATTGTAGATCTCATCGAACAGAACAGTGTGTCCGGGACACCAGTTTATTGGACCAGATAGCCTTATCCACACTTCGATTGCTAAAATCGCGGCTAAACAAAGCCGCGAAATCACGTTGCACGTATTTGGCTATAATCAACAGCGTATACTCGATGTATAATGACTACATGCAAGCTGTCGAGACACCAAAAATACCCAAGACCAAAGCCCTAAAAGGCTCAGTTGGTGGTCGTAGTACAAAGAAGACAAAACCACGAGTCGTCTCGTTGTTTTCTGGTTCGGGAGGTATGGACCTTGGATTTAAAAAAGCTGGATTTGATATCCTTTGGGCTAACGACGTAGACCACTGGGCTTGCCAGACTTTTAAGAAAAATTTTGGTGACCACATCGTCGAAGGTAGTATCTGTGACATCAAAAGTCAGGAGGTGCCGGACTGTGACATCATTCTTGGTGGCTTTCCGTGCCAGGACTTTTCAATGATATGGAAAAGGATGGGTATCAAGTCTGAACGAGGAAATCTGTACCGTCATTTTGTGCGGATCGTTACTGACAAACGTCCTAAAATGTTTGTGGCAGAGAACGTCAAAGGGCTGATTAGTGCCAACAAAGGAAAAGCTGTTGAGCAGATAGTTAAAGACTTCGCAAGCGCTGGCTACACTGTTTCGGTAAACAAGATTAATTTTGCCGACTATGGCGCGCCCCAACTACGCGAACGGGTGTTAATTGTAGGTACCCGCGATGATTTGAATAAAGATTTTTCGCTACCAAACCCAACTCATACGCCAGAAAATTACGTATCGGCAAAGGAGGCTTTGAAGGAAGTCGAGCGGGTGAAATACAACAATGAACATCAAAATATTGCGCCTTCAACTGTAGCAAAACTAAGACTAATCCCGCCAGGTGGTAATTTTACTGACATACCAAAAGACTCACCCCATTACGTCAAAGGGATGATATCTCACGTGTATCGTCGCTTGCATCCAAACAAACCTTCCACTACTATCATTGCTGGAGGTGGTGGTGGCACATGGGGCTATCACTACAAGGATCCGCGTCCGTTGACCAATCGCGAAAGAGCTCGATTATTTGGATACCCTGATAATTTCGAGTTTGTGGGTTCAATCGCTGAAGTACGCAGACAAATCGGAAACTCAGTTCCCCCTGCCGGTATCTACCCAATAGCTAAAGCTGTAAAAAAGTACCTGGCTGAATTATAAGAAAATAACCAATACCGCATGGAACTACTCTTTTCCAATGTCAAACCATGCGAGTATAACAACTCATCTTTTAGTGAGGCATTTGAACTCGGTGTGGTTGATGCCGATGAAATTAGCATTGCCACAGGATATGTCTCAGAAGAATCTCTACTGGAGCTAAAGGCAATTTTATCCTTTTACTCGGACAATAATCAGTCAAAAAGCTGTAGCCTGGTAATAGGAATGCACGGAAGAGAAGGTTTTACTCGCCCGCAATATGAAGCAGCAGTTGAGCTGGGTAATTTTTTGAAGGATAAAAATCTTGGTGCTGTATTTGTCTGTACGGCTTTTAGATATCACGGGAAGACCTATCTTTTTAGCCGAAACGGAGGTCCTGTATCCGCTCTACTAGGCTCGTCGAACCTGAGTAATATACTCGACAACCGGCAGTGGGAAGTGGATGCTAAAGTTACCGAAGCCACTGCACTTAAGGAGCTAACACAGCTACACACTGATCTCACCAGTAAAGCGTGCAGAAACATCCTTGAGATTGATGCTCCGGAGTCTTTTACCGAGACAAATGATTTGTTACAGGACCGGATTGGTGTTGAAAAAGCTGACTCCGATATGTAC
>JAASSY010000032.1 GCA_021767645.1 Candidatus Parcubacteria bacterium
GACTAATACCATCTTCTGCCATACTAGGGATACCTTGTGCGCGAGCTGCTTCCAGGATGATGTGTTCGCGCGGATCACGGATCACCGCCTCTTCTACTTGCGGGTCCATGATGATGGCTTCAAACACAGCTTGGCGTCCCGCAAAACCGGTGTGGTTACAGCTCGCACAGCCGCTGGCTTGGTGCAATTGGTAGGGTTTGCTCACTGCTGGTGGAGCTGGGTGTTTGGCAAGAATGGTGTCAATGAGCCGCTCTTCTTCTTCGCTGGCAGTGTACGCTTGTTTGCAGTCGGGGCACAGTATGCGTACGAGTCGCTGACCAAGGATGACGTTGATGGAAGACCCCATCACACGACTGTCGACGCCAAGGTCGATTAGGCGGGGAAAGGCACCCACTGCGCTGTTGGTGTGTAGGGTGGAGAACACCAAGTGTCCGGTTTGTGAGGCGTGCAGGGCTGTTTCAGCCACTTCCCGGTCGCGGATCTCACCTACCATAATGATGTCTGGGTCTTGACGCAAGACCGCTCGTAAACCAGAGGCGAAGGTGTAGTCAGCGTCGACTTGCGTTTGCACGATATCGTCGAGCTTGTATTCAACCGGGTTTTCGATAGTAATTATTTTGACGCCCGGTTTATGGGTTTCGCGTAAAAAGGCGTAGAGGGCAGTTGTCTTACCCGAGCCAGTTGGCCCGGTAGTAATAATCAGTCCGTTTGGTCGCTGGAGTTGCTCGCTTAGCACCGCGTGTAGTTTTTCGTTTAGCCCTAAAGAGTCCATCGAGAAACTAGCAACAGTTGGGTCCAGAAGACGCATGACCATCGATTCGCCAGAGGCTCCTGGTATGACTGAGGAACGAACTTCAATCTGCTTGTCACCAACCGTAAAGGTGAAGCGGCCGTCTTGGGCTTCATTTTTAATATTCAGAATCATGCCGGATAAGAGCTTGAGGCGGGAGATAAGGCGGTCGTAAATCCCACGTTCTAAATCAACCACGTCGTGCAAGACGCCGTCGAGTCGGTAACGCAGGCGAATGTCGTCAGCCTCCGGTTCTATGTGTATATCAGATGCACCTAGACCAAGTGCGCCAGCAAAAATCGTTTCCATAGTTTCAGAGATGCGCCGGGCGGTGTTGAGTGTCCGGATTTCTTTCAGGTGGGTGTTGACCTGCTCGGGGTTGGTGAGGTTGTGGGTGAGTGAGGCGATGTTGTCGGTGTCGATATCGAGCACGCCTCGCTTCACAGCGACGGTGTGTTTCTGGTCGTTGTAGCGTTCCCAGCCGTGCTCAAGGCTGTTGCTTGAGGTCATAAAAATAGATGGTTCGTAGCCTTGGGTTTGGAGGTCTTTCAGTACCGCTTGGGTGGCGGTGTTGTTGGGGTTACGAATAGCAACTGATAATCGTTTGCGGTGTTGTTCGAACACCACGAGGTTGCTGTTGCGGGCAGTGTCTTCGTCGACTAGCTGTAAGGCCTCGGGGTTGATGGTGACACCGTGCAGATCGACGTACGCATAACCGTTTTGGGCGGCCAGTATTTTGATGAGGTTTTCCTCTTCTTCGCGACGTAGCTCAGCGATGTGTTTATTTTCGTGGTCTTGGAACTTGGGCATAGAACGTATGACAGTATTGTAGCAAGAAACCGCCCAGATCAGACTAGGCCATACCCAACTCTGGTGTATATTGCTTTTTTATAAAAATGTTGTATTGTGAGGGTAAGCTCTAGTTCAATCCATGAAAGGAGGTCGCTATGCGATTTCTGTTATTGCTCGTTACAAGCGCTGTGTTTCTATCAGGATGTGTGACCACTGTTGAGGTAACCCATCGCATCCCGGTCTCGGAAAATTTCATCTCGCCCCAAGACCGCTGGGCGGCGCAGCCCGACGTGATGTTTCTGAACCGGCGGCAGATCACGGCTGGCATACCCGCTGGCCCATATGTCACTGGTCGATTTCGCTACCGGTATAACTACGCTGGTGTGATGTGTTTCGAGCAGCGGCGCGATCCACAAAATTCAGTGGTGTATATCTGCACTTCGCGCCGGTACCTGGATCCGAAACCGGTGCACCAGCGGCTCCAGGCTACCAAGCGCCCGTTTGGACACTGTGGTCTGCGGGGAGCGGTGTATGCGGTAGGACCACTGCGTTGCACGGCCTTTGACGGCAGGGTGACGTACAATAAGCGGTATCGTGGTAAATCACAGCACCGCAGTCGCCACCGGGGTTACTGATTGATTGTACATAAAGAACAAAGGCCCGCGCTTTACGCGCGGGCCTTTTTACGTAGTTTTGCTACAATGCCTTTATGACGTCACTCCAAATTAGAGACGAGTCAGAACTGGCCGGTGTGGTAACTGCGGTACTGGACACTCTGGCTGAGCACCAGGGCGATCGCGCTCAGGTGGTAGCACTCCATGGTGACTTAGGAGCGGGTAAGACCACGTTTGTGCAATATCTAGCGACTACCTTGGAGGTGGTAGAACCGGTGACCAGTCCGACGTTCGTCATCATGAAGGGGTATGAGGCGACACACGAACACTACGATCATCTCGTGCATATCGACGCGTACCGGATTGACGACCCGCATGAATTATCAGTGTTGCGGTTTAAGGAGGTGCTCCAGCAGCCGCGCACGCTGGTGTGTGTGGAATGGGCCGAGAAGGTGGAAACATTACTGCCGGCTGACACGCTGCATGTTCGCTTTATGTCGATGGATGAGTCCCGTATGATAACGATTGCTTATGGTGAAACAAACTGACCAAAAAACCATTGTCTTGCTAGACGCACACGCTATTTTGCACCGGGCGTATCACGCGTTGCCGGATTTTTCCTCACCAACAGGTGAACCGACTGGAGCGCTGTACGGTGTGGTGACCATGCTTCTCAAGACGGCTGAAGAGCTACAGCCAGACTACATTGTGGCTTGTTACGATCTCCCGAAACCCACCTACCGGCACGACGCCTATAAAGACTACAAGTCAGGTCGGGCAAAAACTGATGATGGTTTAAAAGAGCAAATTGTTCGCTCACGCGATATTTTCAAAGCGTTTAACATTCCTATTTACGAACAGGCCGGTTTTGAAGCAGATGACGTGCTTGGCACTATCGCGCATGAACTGAAAGACCGAAAGGACGTCCGGGTTATTATCGCTTCGGGCGATATGGACACACTGCAGTGCGTTGATAAGAAGCGCGTGCAAGTGTATACGTTGAAAAAGGGGATCAAAGATACAGTGTTGTACGACGAGGCGGCGGTGAAAGAGCGTTTTGGCTTCCCGCCAAAGTTGGTACCAGACTATAAAGGGCTGCGGGGCGATCCGTCTGATAATATCCCGGGTATTGCTGGTGTGGGAGAAAAAACTGCCACCACCCTTATCACCCATTTTGGTTCGGTGGATAGCTTGTATAAAAAACTGAAGCAAGATGAACAACAGTTCCTCGACGCCGGCCTTACGCCACGGATTGTCAACCTGCTCAAGGAAGGTGAGGAAGAAGCGCAATTCTCGAAAATGCTAGCGACGATTCGCACCGATGCACCCATCACCTTTACCTTACCTGAGCAACACTGGAAACAAGCGGTTGACCCCGAGGCGGTGCTTACACTCTTCAACGAGCTGGGCTTCCGTACGTTGGCGGCACGTATTCGGCACGTGTTTGAGTTGGCTGAAGACGTCACGCCCGACCAGGCAGCTAGTGGGGTATCAGATCGCGATGTGCAAGAGGCCAGTGTCATGCTATGGCTCCTGGAGAGTGACCGTACAAATGCTTCGTATGACGACATTATTGATTACGGACGAAATTATTTCGACAGTAATAGTTTTGCGACGATTAAAACGAAGTTAGAAGCACAGCTGCGTGACCAGTCACTCCTCTCTGTCTACCAAGACATTGAACTGCCTCTAATTGATACAGTGACGTATCTCAATAGTGTGGGGGTTGAGCTTGACGTGGCATACCTGCAACGTCTCTCAAAAACAATGCATAAAGAGTTGGACGCGCTGCAGGCAACTATCCATGAGCAGGCAGGGACGGAATTCAATATTAACTCACCGAAACAGATGGCTGATGTCCTCTACGACACGCTCGAACTCAAACCCAAGAACCAGAAAAAGACTGCCAGCGGACAACGCTCGACCCGGGAGAGTGAACTTGAAAAAATGCGTGATGATCATCCTATTATCGGGAAGATTTTGCGCTACCGAGAACTACAGAAACTCGTCTCCACCTACATTGATAACTTACCTGGTCTCGTGAGTGATGATGGACGACTACGGACAACCTTCTTGCAAACAGGGACCACGACCGGTCGTTTAGCCTCACGTGATCCGAACCTGCAGAACATCCCCGTTCGAACGGAAGAGAGTAAGGCGATTCGTAAAGGTTTTGTGGCGGCGACTGGTAAGTCGATTGTTTCGATTGACTACTCACAGATTGAGCTACGGATTGCTGCCATTTTATCCGAGGATCCACAGCTGATAGAAATTTTTCAAAACGGGGAAGATGTGCACGCTGGGGTCGCGTCGCGTGTGTTTGGTGTGGCGGAAGCTGAGGTGACGAGTGAAATGCGCCGGAAGGCGAAGGTGATCAATTTCGGTATTCTCTACGGCATGGGGGTGAATGCACTGCGACAAAATTTAGGGGATGACACGACTCGTGAAGAGGCGCAAGAGTTTCTTAACGCCTACTTCAATACGTTCACTCGGCTCGCTGAGTACCTCGAAGAAACGAAAGACTACGCTCGACTGCACGGCTATACGGTCACCATGTTTGGTCGCCGGCGACACTTCCCGGGTATCTCTTCGGGAGCACCGTTTGTTCGAGCGCAAGCGGAGCGCATGGCCATTAATGCTCCGGTGCAGGGTACGGCAGCAGATATTATGCGGGTGGCTATGAACCAGGTGTATGCTTATATTGAGCGACGGGGAGACGACCGTGTACGTATGTTGTTGCAGGTGCACGACGAACTATTATTTGAAATCGATAGCGAACAAGTTGAGCGGGAAGTTCGTCAACTTACGACCTTGATGACTGATGTGTTTGGTGAGCACGACATGCACGGGGTACCGATTGAGGTCGACGTTGAAGTGGGTGATAATTGGGCTGAGTTACGATCAGTTGAGTAGTATATGTTAGAAGTTTTTTTTGGCAATGATACAAGCGCTGTGCGCCAAGCTGTTCAGACACGCGCTGCATCGCTGCGCCAGGCAGGAGTGGAGCTCACGACGCTCGATAAAGATACCTATACACCGGGCAGTTTACGTGACGCTGTGGGGTCGACGTCGCTCTTTGGTGGTGAGTTAGGTTTTGTGCTCGATAGTCCGGCGGAGGACGAAGCGTTCATGGCAGAAGCTCAAGAACAGGTAGAGGCCATGGCCAGTTCACCTAATGTTTTTGTAGTGCTCGAAGGACCACTTTTGGCAGCGAAGAAGAAGGTGTACACGCAACATGCCGCCATAATGGAGGAGTACAAAGCTCAAGCCACCGAACGGTTTAATACCTTTGCCCTTGCGGACGCTCTGGCTGGTAAACAAAAAAAACAACTTTGGCTACTGCTGCAAGAGGCACGACAAGCTGGTCAGTCAGCGGAGGCGATTATCGGTGTGCTTTGGTGGCAGCTGAAGAGTTTGCGTTTAGCTGAGCTTACCGACAACGCCGCTGCAGCTGGAGTGAAAGACTTCCCGTACAACAAAGCTAAGCGTGCCTTACCAAACTTTCAGGCCGGTGAACTAACGCAGCTCTCCCATACACTACTGGAGTTGTATCATGCCGGGCATGCCGGCAGGCGAGACATCGATGATGCCTTAGAACAGTGGGTTTTGACTCTATAAAAGTCGCCCCGAGCAGATATGCTCGGGGCGTTTTTTTTTACGCTGTGCCGTAGGCGTGGCTAATGGCTATTTGCATAGCTTCGTTGGGAGTTTTGCCACCCCAGACGACCAGCTGCAGGGCGGGGTAAAAACGTTCCGCACTGCCTACCGCCGCCTTGATCATAGTGTGAACTTGCTCTGGCGCTATATCGTTACAACCAGAGCAGATCAGTCCGTACCGATAGACCATCAATTGCTGCTCACACCAAAACGTGAAGGCCCCAGACCAGCATTGGTCGTTGATGTTGTTCAGCATTTCGAACAGCGCGGCGCGTGTCTCTGTCGGCGGTTCCATCTCAAAGGTGAGCACCATCCGCAGCGTATCATCAAATGCAGACCAGGCCAGTGAGATGGAGTAGGTTCGCCACTGACCTTCGATAGCGAGCGCAATCTGATCGTCATCCATCCGTTCAAAATCCCATTCGTGGTGCTCAGCAATGCACTCAACGATATCGATGGGGTGCAGATCGTCTTGTGTTTGTCGTGCTGCAATTTCGCTTAGAAAGGACATGGTGCACCTCCTTTGTACAGTCCATTACTTGTTATACGTTAATTTAGATATTTTGTGAAGCATGTCATTTCTGTGTAACGATGAACATACCATGGTATGTTCATCACGCAGCTAATATATGTATCATGCATGATACGTATATCAGAAACTCGATCGCTACACGATCAGTACAGGTTGTCGATATTTTTGTTCGCTTCGCTCCCGAAAATATCAGGCAACCTTTTCGAGTCGCGCAACGCTTTTCTCCGAAAAGCTGCGCCTGGTGGGCGGACACGAAACGCCGGCAGCTGCCGGC
>JAASSY010000007.1 GCA_021767645.1 Candidatus Parcubacteria bacterium
CTAGATCAAGTAGCTGCTCCCGATCTGCGTGACCGGAGTAGCCCCGAATGCGAGCTACTTGGGCGCGCACCTGCACCCAATCATCGTCAATTTTTACCTTCGTCGCTCCGTCGTGTAATCGTCGTCCTAAACTACCCACTGCTTGATACCCCACCAGCAGTAACGTGGTATTTGGTTCGTCCAGATAGAGTTTCTCGTGGCGACGAATCCGTCCGCCGTGACTCATGCCGGAACCAGCAATGATGATTTTTGGGCCTCGTTCCGCGTCGATTTCGTGTGAGTCGCGCACGGTACGGGTGAACGACAGCCCGGCAAAATCAAAAATGTCGTCGCCTGCTTTAATCTGCTCTTGCACGTCACTCCGCATATACTTGGCGTATTTGCGATATAGCTCCGTTACACTAATCGCGAGTGGCGAATCAAGAAAGACCGGTAACGGTTTGATTTTCTGCTCTTCTACGAGATTGTTAATCTCCAGCAACATACCCTGGGTGCGCTCGAGCGAAAAGGCCGGGATGATCAACGTCCCCTCTCTGCGCTGGGTTTCTTCAATGTAGTATTGCAGTAATTCGGTGCGTTCTTCTACTTCCTCGTGCACCCGGTCGCCATACACACTCTCCATCACCAAATAGTCATACCCTTGTGGAACGGTCGGTTCATTCATCAGTGGTTGTGGGACATTACCTATATCACCAGTGAAGACAACACGCTTCCCGTTACGCTCTAGCTGCACCATCGCCGAACCCATAATGTGTCCAGCATCAGTAAACGTAGCAGAAACATCATCGGCTAGTGAAAAGGTCTGATCGTAGTCATGTGTCTTCCACAGCGATAAGGCTGCATCAATGTCGCCTTCCTCATACAGAAGCTGCTTGCCGTACCGCTCTTCCTCGTAGCGCATTACTTTCACCGCGTCACGGAGCATAATGTTGGCTAAGTCACGGGTCGGTGCCGTAGAATATATCACTCCCTGAAAACCATCTTTAACAAGTTTCGGAATGCGGCCGATATGATCAGCATGGGCGTGGGTAACAAGCAACACGTCTACATTACGTGGATCGTAAACAAAATCTTCAGCGTTTTGCTCGTCAGCAAATTTATCACCTTGAACTAAGCCACAATCAACCAAGATGGCCACCTTGCCGGTGTCGAGCATAAAGTTAGCACCTGTCACACTTCCGACACCTCCATAAAAACCAAGTGTTGTCATAATGTGCATTATAGCGCACTCAAACGGTCACCGAGGTAATAGCCCACATGACCACCAAGCAAACCAAGTGCGACATCAATAGCTGTATCAAGGCCGTAGTCTGCCTCGATTGGAATACCCGCCCACACTTCAAACAGCTCCCACACCACGACTGCCAGGATCACAAACCGTAACGTAGCCCAATACGTCGCTACACACTGCACCAACGGCAACCGTACGTCACACAACGTCAACCACACCAAAGCCACTACCACACCACCAACCAAGTGCATCGGTAGATCAAACCACCACAGGTGCCAGTACAGTTCCTGGGCGACAGCAAGTGCATGCAGCCCTGCCCAAGTACCGCCTATCGTAATCAGGAAGTAGGTACGGGTCGATATCATACCGGCTAGCATAGCATAGAAAAAACGCCAACCGGAGTTGACGTTTTTTATGGAACCACAACCGTATGCTCTATACCCAAAGGTACGTGGGCACCCTTTCTGTTCAGACTATTTGAAATCCTAACGGTTCTCAGCACTGAACACGACTGCAGGCAGCCCGGAGCAACATGTACGAAAAACATACGTTTTATGTGGCTCCACACCGAGTATACCACGAACCAAAACCGACCGAAAAGCAAGCTTTTCGGTCGGTTTTGGTTTATGTAATGTAGCAAACGTACTATATCCTTCGAAGATTTACGAGTTTTTGATAGCTTCGTACATTATTCGTTCTTGTGCTGTCACATAGTCATGCAGCTCATCGGGTGTAAACCACAGTGCCATCTCACGCTCAGCTTCTTCGACTGATTCTGAACAATGGATAAGATTTTTTACCGCTCGGTCTTCCAGAGTCGCGTGTGAGAAAGAATCGATGGTGTAGTCGCCGCGAATCGTACCAATATCCGCTGAGGTTGGTTCGGTTGTACCAACAGTACGGGTGACCACCTCAACTGCTTCGTTTCCTTCCACAACGAGTGCGACCACTGGTGATTCAGTCATGTAGCGCACGATAGTCCGAATAATATCTTTCCCGTACTCAATCGGTTCTTTACTTACCTCGCGCCCTTGCTTTTTCAAGTCCTCGACGATTCCCTCACCTTTACGAAGGTACCATTCGTCGTCTTTGTTGTAGTGTGAGAGAAGTTGCTCTTCGGTTGGCATGACCATTTTCATACCAGCAAGCTTCAAGCCGCGCATTTCAAAACGCTTAATAATTTCACCAACGAGTGAACGTTGTACAGCGTCGGTTTTGAGGAGCACAAGTGAGCGCTCTTGGTGTGGTTGTCGTGACATAGTAATGATTTAAATAATTAGCTATCTAGCGCAGTGAGTATACCGTGACAAACGGTTTTTGCAAGCTATGTTTGCGTTAGTATCTCTGGACCGTCTGGTGTGATCAACACGGTATGTTCCATGTGCGCTGACAAAGAACCATCTTGTGTCACCGCCGTATAGCCATCTGCTAGCACTTCCACCTCCTTACTGCCGGTAGTAATCATAGGCTCAATCGCCAACACCATACCTGGTTCGAGCTTCGCGCCTTTGTCTCGTGTCACAAAGTTTGGTACGTGTGGTTCCTCATGCAAATCATATCCAACACCATGGCCACAAAATGTTTCAATGATACCGAACTTGTGCGGCACTGCGCGCTCAACCGCTTCACCAATCGCGACCACATGCTTCCCCGGCTGCGCTGCTTCGATAGCTGCATAGAGTGCCTGCTTGGTAACTGCAATAAGCTCGGCCGCTTCTTGACTGACCTGTCCGCACGGTACCGTACGAGCTGAGTCTACCACCATCCCTTGATACGCTATGACCACATCAATCGAAACAACGTCACCAGCAATAAATTCGGTTGGTTCTTCGTTGGGAATACCGTGCACGATAACATCATTGATTGATACACAACTAGCTGCTGGGTACGGACGAGGTGCGAACGAAGCGTGATAGCCAAGCGTCATCGGCTCAACACCGTAGCGCTCGATAAGTTCCATCGCCCGATCATCAACGTCTAAGGTTGTCTTCCCTGGCACCACTTCTTTCTCTAATGCATCGAGTATGGTCGCCAAAATCTTTCCGCCTTCGCGCAGTATCGCAATATCATCGGGTGTTTTGTAGGTAATACTCATTATGTAATAGCTAAAGCCGTCAGAATAGCGTCGTGCACGCCATCGATAGAAAGTGTACCGTCGATGTCATGCACGGTAGCTCCTTCGCGCTTGCGGTAGTAGGCAATCACTGGCAACACTTCTTCGCGATACCATTTCAGGCGCGCCTCAATTGAATCCTCAGTGTCGTCAGCGCGACCGCGGCTTTGCATACGCTCACGCACTACTGACTCAGGCGTATCAAGATTGATGATATCGATAGCGTCGCGCTGGTAGAACGATAGGGCGCTCTCCAGCACTTTAGCTTCATGCACCGTACGTGGGAAACCATCAACTAATAAGTGGCATTCATCGTCAACGTGCTCACGCATCGCATCACCCCAGAGATTGACCGACAAAAATAGGGGTTGAAGAACGCCGCTGTCGAGCGTGGCTGCGACATGCTCTTCTGTATACCCTTCCCCTTTGGCTGCTAAAGCACGAAACCGGCGACCAGTCTGTATATCGACAACTTGTCTGGTGGGGTCCTTCTCGGTCAAGATAGCATCGAGCTGGTCGATTTGCGTCCCTTTACCACTCCCTTGTGGACCAATAAAAATAACGGTTTTTGGTTGCATACTAGCGTTGTGCTTGTTTGATAGTTCGATAAATATCTTCAATAACGGCCACAAAGGCTGCCTGTGCGCTCTCTAGCTTACCATCTCTGTTATCAATCACAATGTCAGCGTACGGCTTCGCGGCCACCTCATGAGCGTAGCGTTCTCGCCGCTTCTCCAGTTCTGCCGGAGACATCGGTGCCCGGGCCAGCGCTCGGTTAACTAGATCGGTCCACTCACCCGCTTCGATATAGACAATTGTTCGGTTAGCGGCGGGGATGAGTTCTTTAATTTGTTCGATACCCTGTAATTCGATCTCATTGAGAATCAATTGCCCATTTACAAGTGGCGTCAGGAGCTCGGATTTGAGTGTGCCATAAAGATTTCCTCCAAACTCCGCCCATTCCAGAAACTCTTCGTTCTCAATCTTTTGTTCAAACGCTGTTCGAGTAATAAAGTGGTATTCTTGACCGTCCGTTTCGCCCGGGCGCGGTTGTCGGGTCGTACACGAGACAGCAAACAATAGTTCAGGGAAATGAGCGAAGGCGTAGCGCTCGAGTGTTCCTTTACCGCTCCCCATAGGGGCCATCACAAGCAACACATGACCCGTATAACTATCTGCTTCCATAGATAGATAGCCTACCAGTTTCCGCACGGGTGGCAAGTGGCTCACAGAGCCTATGGTATGCTACCAGTAATGCGGCGACCCACCATCATCACTATCTCCGGCAAACCTGGTAGCGGAAAGTCCTCTACCGCCGACAAGGTTGCCGAAATGCTCGGCTATACGCGGTACTCCTCAGGTGATTTCGTGCGGACTGTACTGCGCCAACGCAAACTAACCCTCTCACAGTTTAACCAACGGGCAGCCAACGACCACAGCCTTGACGAAGAAATTGATAATGAGCTCCGCAAGCTGCGTGACCACCAAGATATCGTCGTAGACTCACGACTAGGTTTCTACTGGATACCCGAGTCGTTTAAGGTCTACCTCGACCTCGATATCGACGTCGCGACAGCACGTATCTTCAAGGACGCTGTCGCCAACGCTAGTCGTGGTACTGAAATTGCCGCCGGCAGCTCTATCACCGACGTACAACGACAAGTACAATCCCGCCTCAACGCGGAAAGTCGACGTTTTCGCTCTATGTATGGTGTCAACCCCTACGACACAAAGAATTTTGACCTAGTCATCAATACTGCCCGTCACTCTCCGCAGACGGTAGCGCTGACTGTTTTTGACCACTACAAACAATGGCAAAAGAGTGACGAATGGCGCCAGGTACACACCGAGGTACCGATGGGCTATTCGTATAATAATAGATAAAAAACAACTCACCGTCCGGTGAGTTGTTTTGGCACTACAGTACTGTACTTACTGCTGCTTCACATCATCAATTTGTACCAACACGTAGTCGTACTGTGGCTGTCCTGCTATACCGTAGGTAGCGGATCGAGTCTTCATGACGGTTAAGGTATACGCCAGGCGATCATCGTACGGAAATCCTGTGATCAGGTTCAAGTCGACGTAACTCTCACCCACGTCTCCCAAATGTCGCACACACCAGTCGCCAGTCTGTCCGCCTTTACCATCACAAGAGAAACGCATTGTCTCACTGACGGCCACCGTCAGCAGGCCTTCGTCGTCGTACGCTGGCTCAGGAATACCAAGCTGCAGTGCCTGGAGGTAGGAAGTAACTCGCACCAGTTCTTGGAGCAGCTGTAGCTGATCGTCCGCTACCGCTTTGGTAAGCACAGGTTCGGCAGTAGTCTGCAATTGTAGACCACCATCAGCTGACGCTGTGTTCAGCACTCCACCGAGCAAAAGCACTACGGCACTCAAAGTAAATATAAATCGTTGCATATGCAGGCATCATACCACATATACCGAAACTACTCGTACAACCAAAAAATCCCCGGCCGGGGATTTTTTGTCGCGTAGTGTCGATTTAGTACTCGCGAAGTGATACTTGTGCATCTACCCGACGAATCAGGTCGAGCACAACGTTCACTACAATAAGGAGCGCAGTACCACCAATCGCGAGTGACGCAACACCCGTCGCAACCTGCATCCCTACCGGCAAGACAGCCACGAGAGCGAGGAAGATAGCACCCACTAGTGTCAAACGGGTGATCACATTACCGAGGTATTGTGACGTGTGTCCACCAGGTCGAATGCCAGGGATGAAGGCACCGTTTCGCTGCAAGTTGCGGGCGATCTGGTCGGGGTCAAACGTGACTGCAGTGTAGAAGAACGTGAAGAGAAATACGAGCACAAAGTACGCCATACCGTAGTACACGTAGTTGTTCATAAACGCATCCACGTACTGCAGAGCGGTTGGTACCCACGGTAGGTTAAAGGCGGCCAAGATATTGAGCACCATCTGTGGGAAGAGCAAAATCGAGAGCGCGAAGATGATCGGAATCACACCAGCTTGATTGAGGCGCAGTGGCAGGAATGACTGGCTCTGCCCGTAGGTTTTGCTGCCTCGGCTTTGCTTCGCGTAGGTAATTGGTACTGGACGCTCGGCTTCGGTCATAAACACTACCGCGTAGATAGTTAGCAGCGCTACGAATACGAAACCAACGTAAAGTGGTAACTGCGATGGATCAGCAAATGCAAAAGCGAGCTGACTGAGTGTTTGTGGAATTGAAGCGACAATACCAGCAAAGATAATGATAGAGACACCATTTCCAATACCAAACTCTGTCACCAGCTCACCAATCCACATGAGTAGCATTGAGCCAGCTACCACTAACACAACGTTCACAGCAAATTCAAACGGTGACAGTCCCGCGATGACGCCTTGGTTTTTGAGTAATGTCAGAAAACCAAACGCTTGCAAAATTGCGAGCGGAAGCGTCAGTAGGCGACTATACTGCTGGAACTTAGCTCGTCCAGCTTCCCCTTCTTCGGAGTAAAGCGCTTTCATCTTTGGTGACATGACGGTCATCAATTGCATGATAATGGAGGCAGTAATATATGGCCCCACACCAAGCATCACGATAGACAGGTTTGCCAGTCCACCACCTGAGAAAATGTTCAACAGACCGAGGAATTGGTTGTTGCTAAAGAATTGTTCAAGTACGACACGGTCAATACCCGGTACTGGAATAGCAGCCAGTGCGCGAAAGATAACCAGTGCAGCAAGCACAAACAAGATTCGGTTACGGATCGTTTTGTCCGTAAACGCTATCTTGAGTTTGTGAATAAAAGTTCCAATCATACGTTTTCTTAATCTAACTAAGTCAATTGAGTGTAGCACAGAAATGAGCACCACCGGTGCTCATTTCAAAGGAGTGTTAGGCGACTGAGCCACCGGCCTGCTCGATCTTCGCTTGAGCAGTTTTTGAAACGGCACAGTCTGACACGGTTAGTTTTTTCGTCAGATCACCGTTGCCAAGAATCTTAACTGCTGGAGCTTTCTTGCGACGAGTGGCCACAATACCAGCTGCAACGAGTGTCTTCGGCGAAACGGTTGCACCACTCTCGAGCGTTTCAAGTGCGGCAACATTGATGACCACTGGTGCAACTTTATCAGCATTTACTGTTTGTGCTCGGTTAACACCATGTCCGCGGAGCTTCGGCAACTTCTTGATCTGTTCGCGCATTTCTGGTCGAGTACTATTTCCGGCTCGCGCTTTTTGACCTTTGTGTCCGCGACCAGACGTTTTGCCTCGCTTACCACCTCGGCCAATCCGCTTGGCACTCTTGCGGGCAGTAGTTGGTTGAAGTTCGTGTAACTGCATACTTAGGCTTTAAGTTGCTTAAGCGCTTCGACAGCAGCGCGAGCATTGTTAAGTTTGTTCTTCGAACGTGAGAAAATTTTTGCCGTGACGTCTGTCACACCACCTAGCTCAAGCACAGTTCGTACCGAGCTACCAGCCACGAGTCCACGACCTGGTGCAGGCATGATCATAATTTCACTTGAAGCGTATTTGGCGTGTACGTCGTGTGGTATATGACTATCTTTATTCATTGGGATTGTGATCATATGCTTCTTAGCATCACGCACCGCTTTTTCGATAGCAAGCTGGGTGTCACCAGCCTTACCAACACCAACACCAACCCGGCCTTTTTTATCACCAATTACCATTGAGACTGAGAATGAGAACCGACGACCACCAGCCATCACACGTGTCACACGGCGAATGCTGACAATTTTTTGTTCAAATTCTTGACGAGGTCGTTCACCGCGTCGCCCTCGACGTGGTCGGCGTCCGCCGCGCTGATTATTTCGTCGATCACCGCCGCGTCCGCGTCCGCCCCGTCGTGGGGCTGCGGGTGCAGCAGGTGCATCGGTAGCAGCGTTCTTGGCTGCTGGAGTTTCAGTGCCAGTTGCCGCTGAAGACTCAGTTGTAGCTTCCTGCTTGTGTTCTTCCACCATATGTATTGGTTATTTGTTCAATAATTACACCTTGAGACCACCTTCACGAGCACCATCGGCGACAGCTGCTACTGCGCCAATGTACCGGAATCCGCCTCGATCAAATACTGCTTCTTCAATACCTGCCTTTTTGGCTGCTTCCGCAATAGCAGTACCAACTGCCTTAGCTTGCTCAAGCTTACCGTCACCATTCACCTTGCGTGAATCGACAGCCGTGAGCGTATGTGCTTGCGTATCATCAATAAGCTGGGCGTAGATAGCCTGGTTGCTTTTGTAGACCGCTAAGCGAGGTTTTGTGGCCGTTCCTACGACACGGGCACGAATACGAGCGTGTCGACGAGCGCGTGTTTGTTGCTTCTGAATAGTTTTTTGCATACTTCAGTCGAGTTATGAGCAAGCCTACACAGCTTTCTTACCTTGCTTACGGATAATGTACTCACCCTGGTACCGAATACCTTTCCCTTTGTAGGGTTCTGGTGGACGCACCTTCCGGATATTGGCCGCGAACTGTCCTACCACTTCTTTATCGATACCACTAATGGTGATCACGTTTTTTTCGACAGCAGCGCTCAGACCTTCGGGGAGCTCCAGTTCAACTGGATGTGAGTAACCGACGTTCAGCACCAGCTTATTGCCAGCCACTTCAGCCCGGTACCCAACACCTTCGATTTCAAGCTTCTTTTCGAAGCCATCAGTCACACCCGTGATGAGGTTGCGAGTGAGTGCAGCGTACGTTCCCCAGAGAGCGTTGGCTTCTTTTGAGTCATTGGCTGGGTCGAGCTTTACTTCACCGTCGGCTATGGTCACGACGACGTCGTCACGCATAGGCTGTGTGAGTGTACCTTTGCTACCCTTTACGGTCATTACTCCGTCGGTGAACGAAACCTCAACTCCTGCCGGAATCGCTACCGGGTTTTTTCCTAATCGACTCATAGGCTACCAAATCTTGAAGAGCTGCTCACCACCAACGTTTTGCTTACGAGCTTCTTCACCAGTGAGGATACCAGCTGGTGTTGAAAGGATGATGCGGCCCTTGCCGTACTTAACTGGATAAATCTCTGCTGCTTTAGCGTAGAGACGTCGACCTGGTTTACTCATACGCTGTACGTCATTGATACGATGTGCGCCATCAACGTACTGGAGCGTGACGGTAAGTTGCTTGCCAGCCTTCTCACCAGCTGCACTCACCTCTGCTACGTACCCCTCTTGCTGCAACACGTCCGCGATTGCGTGTTTAAGCTTTGAGTACGGTAGCGACACTTCTTTTTTTCCTACCATACCAGCATTCTTGAGCTGGATGATGAAATCGCCTACTGTATCGCTTACCATGATGATTTCTTTACTCCTGGTATATGACCTTCGTGCGCTGCTTCGCGGAAACAGATACGACACAGATCAAAATCACGCATGTAACCTTGCTTACGGCCACATTGGCTGCAGCGTCGGACAACACGTGACTTAAACTTTGGCGCTCTTTGAGAACGCGCAATGATTGCTTTTCGTGCCACGAAATTTTTTTGTTACTGATGCGGCCGTCTCATACCGGATGTATGACTGCACCGCCTTATAATCCGGCTACTTACCATCGAAGCAAGATAGCCTTCAACGTCTCCCACCAAGGAAGCGCGTCGATGGCGCCTACTATACGTGAAATAGTATAAATTGCAATAGAAAACCGCGCACCTATCGGTACGCGGTTAGCTACATCTAACTCGTTTGCTTTAAGTTAGCTGCACAGATGAGTAAATGACTTCCCGCATCCAACGTTCCTCCTGATCGTCACCTTGAGGTCGTTCACAATCCAGTACTTCTTGTGGATAGAGCACTACATCCATTCCAGAAAATCGATTACTGATGACCTGACCAGCCTCTTCATAGACACTCGCTCCATCATCACCAAACACATCGCCCAAAGCCAATTTCCATTGATTATGATGACAAGCACCAAACTGTTTGCGCACGTTAAGACGTTCTGTATAGTCCCAGCACAAAGCTAATGGAGCCACTAGTAATACGTCCACATCACTCCTGCGGGTGGGTCGAGGCTGCTGCAGTGGTGCAGCTAACCAACGGGCGCAGCTACCAAAGACTCGGACTCCAGTTACAGCACTGAGATTAGAAAACACTCTTGCCATACGGGTAAGCAAAACCATGTCTTCTTGCGCTGCCGTTAGTTCCTGAGGTAGTTGTATACGATACATTATTACTCTCCCAATGATCAATTTTCTGCACCATACCACACAGTACGCAAAAAGCCAGACACAACGTGTCCGGCTTTTTGCAACGATAGCCAGGCTACCTAATGTCGGAAGCAAAGCAGTTTGCTTCCTAGAAGTCTGAAAAAAACCTACTCGGTTTCTGTTTCAGCCTTCTTCAGCGGCAAGGTCAGGTTTCTAATTCGCTTCGCTCATAAGAACCTCCTCTCCGGGCTCAACTGTTTTTGCATTATGGATAGCAAAAACATGTCTCCGCCTCTTGCCGCTGTCGAACGAGAAACTCTTCTCGTTCGAGAAAAAAGAGGGGTGTCTATTCAGACACCGCTTCCTCTTTTTTCTTCAGCGGCAAGCCAATGTGGCGCAGTAGCGCTTCAGCTTCTTCTTTTGTCTTAGCTGTGGTAACGATAGTAATCGCTAGTCCAAAGACATTGTTAAGCTCTTCATCGGATGTTTCTGGGAAGATAGTGTGCTCCTTGATACCGATGGTCATGTTCCCCATTTCATCAATGGCAGTTGCCTTGAGACCACGAAAGTCTCGTGTCTGTGGCAGCGCTACATGGATGAGTTTATCGAGGAAGTTACGCATTCGACCACCACGCAATGTCACCTGGTAACCAATCACATCTCCTTCACGCAACTTGAATGCAGCAATCGACTGTCGAGCCGGTCGTGGTGATGCTTTTTGGCCAGTAATTTTTGCCAGACGATCTTGGATAAGTTCAATCTTTCGCTTGTCATCAATCTTGCCAGTACCGGTTGAAACAATCACTTTATCAATGCGGGGTGACTGCATCGTGTTTGCGTAACCAAAGGTAGTCTTCAGTGCTTCAAACACGCCTGCTAGTTTTTCTTTCATCATTGTTGTTGCCATACGCTAGATTTTCTTGCCAGACGGACGCGCTACGCGAGTCTTCGTCTTCTTACCATCTTGTACCTCGACCTCATAGCCAACCCGGACTGGCTTATCACCTTCAGTAAGGGCTACGTTAGAAACGTGCACTGGCTTACTGATCTCAACGATCTGTCCTTGTGAGCGTGCGCGACGATTTTTCTGGTGACGCGTCACGACATTGACACCTTCGATCACTACCTGGTCAGACTTTGGTAATGTTTCGGTAACCGTCCCAGTCTTACCTTTATCTTTACCAGCAATCACCTGTACGGTATCTCCTTGTTTGATTTTCATACGTAATCTATTGGGTTATACCACCTCTGGTGCCATAGAGACGATACGCTGGAAGCCAGCTTCAGCAACCTCGCGTGGGATTGGACCAAAGACACGGTTTGCCCGTGGGTCCTTTGTCTCTTTGTTGATAAGTACGACCGCATTGTCATCAAACGCTACATATGAACCGTCTTTCCGTCGGAACGGCTTACGTTGACGAACCACCACACCACATACGACATCTTTCTTTTTGACTGCCTTACGCGGTTCAGCTGTTTTGACTGACAAGATAACGAGTTCACCAAGTTCTGCGTAGCGCTTCTTGGAACCACCAAGAACTTTGAACACTTTTCCGATTTTAGCTCCTGAGTTATCAGTCACTTTGACCACTGTTTCTGGTTGAATCATACGCTAGTTGTTGTGAACCAATTCGAAGCGCTTGCGCTTTGAGATCGGGCGGATTTCTTTAATTTCGACCTTATCACCGACATGAGCTGTATTACCAGCGTCATGTACCAAATACTTCTTAGTGAGGCGCATGTACTTTTTGTACTTTGGATGCTTCACGTAACGCTCGACAGCCACAGTGCAAGTGTCTTGCATGGCTGCTTTTACGACCGTACCGCGAAGAACACGCCCACCGGTTGTTGTTTGTTCGTTTGCCATACTTAGTTCTCGTTGCTGTTACCGTGACGGCGAGCTGATAATTCTGTGAGTGCCCAAGCGATGGTTTGCTTAGCAGTACGCACCTTTTTCAGGTCACGACTACCCGCACCAGCTGTACCGAAACGTACTTCACGAAGATTTTCACGTTCGGTTTGCACGAGCTCGGTGAGCTCTTGATCGCTTTTCTTGGCAATATCTGTGTATTTCATACTAGACTCGAGTTTCTTCGCGGCGAACAAACTTTGCTTTCAGCGGTAGCTTACACGCTGCTTTACGCATCGCTTCACGAGCTACTGCCTCAGGGACGCCGCCCACTTCAAATAAGATTCGACCGGGTCGTACTTCAAACATGAAGTGGTCTGGATCACCTTTACCTTTACCCATCGGTACCTCAGCCGCTTTTTCAGTCACCGGTCGGTCTGGGAAAATCCGGATCCAAATGCGACCTGTTTTACCGAGTGTTCGTGAGATAACCCGGCGTGCGGCCTCAATTTGGTTTGAATCAACACGAGCGTTGGTGGTTGCCTTAAGGCCATACTCACCAAACGCTACGCTAATGCCGCGTGTGTCTGGTGACATGAGTTTTTCTGGACTCTTCCGCATCACTTGCCACTTGCGGTGCTTTGTCTTTTTTGGGAATAACATATCGGAGTGACTTATGCGTTAGTAGATCGGCGACCAGCGGTCGATTCGCCCTGGGCTCGGTCAGCAAAGACTTCCCCACGGTAAATCCAGACTTTTACACCAATCACACCGTACGGTAGGTTGGCGCGTTCACGCGCAAAATCGATATCTGCGCGAAGTGTCTGCAGCGGGATTCGACCTTTTTTGAGCTCTTCCCGTCGAGCCATATCAGCGCCACCGAGGCGGCCAGAAACGATTATACGTACACCTTGCACGTCTCGGTTAGCCATTACTTTTTCGACGGTTTGCTTGAGGACTCGACGAAACGGCATTCGTTTCTCGAGACCTTCTACCACCATCTGCGCCACAATTGGTGCTGATGACTCAATTGAGCGAACTTCTTCGATGTCAATCTTCAACTCAGGCTTTTCTGAGAGCTTGAGAGTGCGGAGCAACATATCAACGTCTTTCTTGAGCTGCTGTGCTCCTTCTCCACTACGACCGATCACGAGACCGGGTCGAGCAGTTTTAATCAGGATGCGGAGCGTGGTTTCGTTTCGTTCGATTTCCACTGCATCGATAGCCATACCGCGTAGCTTCTTATCAAGAAGCTTTCGGATAGCTGCGTCAGTACGGATGTACTCACGGTACTTCTTTTTATCATTCGTGAACCAACGACTCTTCCAGTCACGGTTGATACCGAGACGCTGTACGAATGGATGTGCTACGTGTGTCATAGATTCCTTACTTAGTACCGAGCTCTACGGTAATGTGACTGTTGCGCCGGTTAATACGTGAAGCGGCACCACGTGCTCGTGGCATAAACCGCTTGAGTGTAATACCTTTATCAACTGACACTTTCTTGATAATCAGACCGTCAGCACTGTGCCCTGCTTGTTCAGCGTTAGCTTTGGCTGACTCGATAACTTTGGCAAACGGACCAGCTGCTCGCTTGTCGACAAACTGTAGTGTGGCAAGTGCGTCGTTTACCTTTTTTCCGCGAACGAGATCAGCTACGAGGCGAACCTTGCGCGGAGATTGTCGGTAGTTTTTGAGTACTGCTTTCATATCTCTATTGGTTAGCCTGAAGCTTTAGCAGCCTTAGCAGCTGCAATTTCCGCTTCTTTTTTCTTCTGATCAAGTTCTTTCTGCATCTTACCGCCGTGACGGTAGAATTTCTTCGTTGGTGAAAACTCACCGAGTCGATGACCAACCATGTCTTCTGTACAAAGTACTTCAAGGTGGTCGCGACCGTTATGTACGCCAAAGGTAAAGCCAACCATTTCTGGTGAAATTACCGCTGCGCGATTCCATACTTTGATAGGCGCTTTAACATCTTCCGGCTTTTTGCCGTCAATTTTCTTCAAGATGCGCTCATCAACGTACGGTCCTTTGTAGAGTGATCGTGACATTAAGTGATGTAAGGAGCGCAAGCGACTATACAGAACTTAGTTCCGAATGTTCCCCGTCCTAGGGAACATTCCTGGAACACCCATCCCAATATAGCTGCAATTGCTCTATTAATGCGTTGTGAATAAATACCGCTTGTAGTTAGTGCCTCACAAGGAGGAGCACCGTCAGTGGCGGCTTCGTGTTATACAGCGAGCTTGTATAACGGCAAGCTTGCAGTAGCACACGCGACTTCGTTCTTACTTGGTAGCCGCTGCTGCCAGGCACCAGCTACGTGAGGTTGGAACGCCTGCATAGTACGCGATTGTAGGTAAAAGTCAACAAGAATCTATTTGCTGAACATCAAGAAACAGCGTATAACAAAGACAGGCCATGTACAGGAGGTAGGTATGCATAGCAACAACAAACAGTCCGAGAAGCCAATTGGAGTGGGAGGTAAAACGCAGCTCCCCAGCGACTTCACTTCCCCGAGCGAACAACCAAGCCCTTGCCAAGAAGATGACGACGAACGCGTTGCAAGACTGGAGGAAATTGCGGCAGCAATTCGCGACCAGGGCTGAAACGAACGGACAAACCGGCACTGTATGTGCCGGTTTCACTATTTCATCGCTCACGCAGCCTGCGCCGGATCGGGCGCTTGCTGATAGAGAGCGTGTAGCAACTGACTGACCTCTCCCTCACTGGCTAAAGCGATACCGGCTTCTGTAGCCAGCCAGTCAGCAAATGTGTGCGGCAGGGCGGCAATTGATGCCCGAGCATCCGGAGGTAACGACTGCAGCTGCGCTAACTGTGGGACTATTCGTTTCGCCTCCTCCATAGCGGTTTCTAATAAATCCTGGTCGACTAACTGCGCCCAAGCATCCTCTAAACCGACTGTTTCAACGACACGTTCTGGCTTGCCGCTAGGACTGATGTATTGCCACACTTTTTCAAACATAGTTCCTCCACTGTAGCACAGTGCTATGCACAATATGCTACATTAGCACTATGCCCAAACCACGCGGACGAGAACATACCTCACTCACTGAAACAGCTCGGGAGGTCGTGCGGGTACTAGAACGGATTCCTGGCGTGAAGATGATTGCTCCTGGTGAAATTAATGTCAGTGCTCGTGGCGGAGCTCGTTTTATTACTGTTGTCTACACCACCGCTGGCTTTGAAATGATCATTTCTGGACAGAGCGTGCAGAAAGTGGCGGTACACGTCGATACTCCACCAGAGGCGGCTGCTATCGTCGAACTATTGGTTCATCACAAAAAATTGCAAGGTTTCACAATTAAAGAACGCGAACGTAAGCCAGGTATCTAAACAAAAAACGCGCCCGAGGGCGCGTTTTTTGTTGTAGCCAAAACACTACTTCCGACGATTTCGCATGAGCTTACCTGGCTTTCGCTTCTGAACGATAAACTTATTGCTGTATTTCTTCGGTGATCGAGTCTTCTGACCTTTACCGGTTGGACGACCTTGCTTAGTGCGCTGTCGTCGGTGACCACGCGGTGAACGTCCTTCACCACCACCGTGTGGGTGGTCAACGGCGTTACGTGCGCTACCGCGCGTCTTTGGACGAAGTCCCATCTTGCGGGCACGACCAGCTTTACCAATGGTCACGAGCCGGTGTTCCTCGTTACTCACCTCACCAATCGAAGCCCATGCGGTACTGATTACCTTACGGATTTCTGTCGATGGCATTTTGAGCGTGGTAAACCCAGCATCTTGTGCAATCACTTCCGCGTAGTTACCAGCTGAACGAACGAGACGAGAACCAGCGTTTGGCTTCAGCTCGACATTGTAGACAAAGGTACCTACAGGGATTTTTGCCAGTGGCAGACGGTTGCCAGACTTAGGCTTAGCCGTCTCTGAGACCACAAAGGTATCGCCAGCTTGCATTTTTCGAGTGGCAACGATGTACCGTCGCTCACCGTCGGCGTAACACACCAGCGCGATGAACGCTGAACGGTTCGGATCGTACTCAACTGACTCCACTTTTGCAGGTACGTCTTTCTTGTCGTACTTGAAGTCAATTTCACGGTACTTGCGCTTGTTACCAGCTCCGCGGTAGTGCGTAGTAATCCGACCTTGACTGTTACGACCACCAGTTGAACGCTTCCCTTTCACCAGTGACTTGCGTGGGTTGTTCTTCGTACTCGTCAGTTTTGTTTTGTACTCAATCACTGAGCCGTCACGACGACCAGGAGAGGTTGGTTTATATAGTTTCACCATAATGTGTACGTAATTAGACGAGGCTGATGGTGTCGCCTTGTTTCAAGTAGACGTACGCCTTCTTCATACCTTTCTCGGTTAAACGTCGACCCGTTCGTCGCGACATATACTGCCGTGGTGTTTTATTGACGATGTTCACCTTCACCGGCGTCACGTTGTAGAGCGCGTTTATCGCAGTTGCCACATCACGCTTGGTAGCGTCACGGCGAACGATGAACGTGTACACATTCTGTTCGCTCTTCTGGACCGCCTTTTCGGTGATACGTGGCTTGACGATAACTGACGCTAGGTCACGGTCGGTTGGAAGCGATTGCTTCACCACCTTTGGTGCCTCAGCGACAGCTGCGCCCTCGTCTTGTGTTTTCTTTCGACTAAAGAGTGCCATAATAATTTCTATTACTTAGTGGCAGCACCACGTGGTGCTACGCGTGATTCAAGAGTTGCAACTGCAGCTTGTGGCTCAGCAATCACAACGTACTTGTAGGTCAAGAGATCAACTGGGTTGATGTCTTTCACCGCTTTAACGGTGTAGTTACCAAAGTTACGGAAGCTTTTTTCCGTAGCTTCGTTGCGCTCAGCGAGCACGACGAGCGCAGCGTTCTGACGCTTCGTTGCCAGCGCTGCCTTATCGGCACTTTTGGCGATAGCCGCCATGGCTGCTTTGGCAGTGGCTGTTTTTGGTTCAGCAAATGTCAGACTATCAACAAACACCACTTCACCATCTTCGTGTTTTTTCGATAGCGTACTCGCCAGCGCTTTGGCGCGGACTTTTTTGTTAAGTTTTTTGCTGTAGTCTTTTTCGTTGCGAGGACCGTGTGCTACACCACCACCTGTCCAGATGTTGCTGACACGTGAACCGTGCCGAGCTCGACCCGTACCTTTCTGCTTCCATGGCTTACGGGTAGTAGCCTTCACTTCACTGCGGTCTTTGGCGTGTGCGTTACCGCCGCGAGCGTTGCTTTGCATCGCCACGACAACATCATGCACCAAGTCAGGGTTCCACTGTACGCCGAAGACTGTTTCCGGTAGTGATAGGTTACCACTTGCCTTACCGTCCATGCTGTAGATTGTTGTTTCCATACTCATACTTAGACGTTACGTACTTCGACTAATGTTCCCTTTCGACCTGGTACAGCCCCTTTCACAAGAAGGACGTTTTGTTCTGGGTCTACCTGCAGCACCTGCAGGTTTTTGACCGATACTCGATCACTACCCATCCGACCGGCCATGCGCATACCCTTGAGTACGCGGTTGATACCAGTCTGACCAATAGAACCAGGAGCACGTAAATTGTGCTTGGTTCCGTGTGAAGCTGGCGCACCGGCAAAACCGTGGCGCTTCACCACACCCTGAAAGCCCTTACCCTTTGAGGTAGCGGCTACCACCACCTTATCACCAGGGGCAAAGACCGAGGCGTCGAGTGTCTGACCTTTTTCGAAACTATCGACTGTTTCGTCGTAGTTTTTGCGCGGTCGAAACTCTTTGACATTCTGGAAGGCAGCACCGAAGTGCCCTTTCTCTGCCTTGTTACTACGGTGCTCCTTCTGGTCACCCGTAGCCACCTGCACCGCAGCGTAGCCGTCAGTGTCGGCGTTGCGCACCTGCGTCACCGTCAAAGGAGACACGCGCAGTACGGTAGCTGGGTGACAGGTACCGTCCTCAGCAAAGACTTGAGTCATGCCTTCTTTCGTTCCGAGAATAAACTGCATTTATTTCTGAACTTATCTAATAATTGCTTACTAGACCCACTAACTATAAGAAATCGCGCCGTTTGGACGCGAGCAGAAGCTCACTACCAAAACGGCGCGATTTCTGCCCATTGGTTCTCATGCACGAAGCGTGCAATCAGCGAACATAGGTCTTCATAAGCTGCCCGCTAGTATACTGACTCTCATGCATTTTGCAAGTAAAAACCTCTCAAACGAATGAGAGGTTGTACCGTAATCATTATCCAGAGTACTGACAACGCCAGATACAGGTATTACCATAGCGGACGTTGTGCCATGCTCGTGAACAGTTACTGATTCGGCCACAGGCATAGTTTGCATTATCGCGACAAACCGAACCGAAGTACCCAGCTGCGGAAAAGTCTGAGCCACCTTGGCCGTAACAACGGGCCTCTTGAGTACTGACACCTGCCCCACTCCCCCCAAGCGCACTTTGGATATCAACAGCTGTTGAACAGTTGGCGCCGTTTTCATCACAGTACTGGGCTGAGTTAACCGATGAACTAGCGTTGAGGTTAGCTACATCTGCGTCACCACCTGGTTCAAGACAGACGGTACCGTCTTCGTTACAGTAACGTGGTGAAAGCATTTCAATATCAGCTGAGGCACGTAGGCCACCGACTTCAGAAGCAAATAAATTACCCGACTTGGATTGGTTAGCGGACCCGGTGTGTACCGGTGCATCGACGTTGCCACTCGGTGGGGTCGCAATTGGTGCCGTCCAGGCGCCGACGTAGTCGAGGCCAATGAGTAAGGTAACGGCGATGATGAGGAAGGATAGGTTTTTCATATACTTATGAGTATACTATTTGCTTTGCGATTTGTAATCGCTTTTTATTCACAACTCTTCCTAGACTGCTGGAATTACGCTAGAGGAGAAGAAAATATTATGATTTCACGCAGTAAAGTAAGGCTACGTTTTTCGGTCGAGTTTCCGAGCCACCAGTGTATGAGGTATTCGCGGTTCTGTATGCGGCATTGCTTCCACCTGATCCTCCCTGATACCAAAACAAACCACCCAATGTTGTAACTTTATGTCGGTGAGAACCTAATTCATCACTCTGGTAATCACCAAGTAACCGGTTAATATCTCGACCATTTTCATGACCGTTGATGCCTCGTACAAATGCACCACGGAGGTCTGGACTACCCCCCCCACTGCAGTCTGCTGCTACCCAGCCCGATGGACAACTGGTTAAATTGAAGGCCATAACTGCACCAGCTGGTAAGCCTCCACTAAGTGAACCAGTCGTCGGATCCCAACAATTATTTCCGCTAATGTCACAGTACTCGCGTGAACGCATCTTAGTTCCAGCCCAGACTTCGTTATTTGCTTGCAGTGTATTAGCTCCGAGGAGACCGATTTTGAACTGTGTACTGGTACCAGTATGTACCGGTGCCGCTACGTTGCCACTCGGTGGGGTCGCAATTGGTGCCGTCCAGGCGCCGACGTAGTCGAAATGTAACGGCGATAATGAGGAAGGATAGGTTTTTCATATACTTGTTCAGTATATCGCTTTAAGATTAAAGCTTCGGTTGTTTTATACACAGACTAAATACAAAGAAAAATCTCCTCAGTTGAGGAGATTTTTCTATCGAGACATCTGTCAAAGGTAGAGTCTGAGCTTTGTGTTCCAGCAATTTTGCCTAGGAATGACAAAATTGGGAACGAAATTCGCAATAGTCGGCTACGCCTCGTTTGCTCATTTCATCTTCACATCAATACTCACACCAGAAGGAAGCGAGAGATTGGTGAGCGCTTCGACGACTTTCGCACTTGGATTTTCGATGTCGATAACACGCTTATGCATACGCATCTCGAACTGTTCTCGCGCATCCTTGTGCACGAAGGTCGAACGGTTCACCGTATATTTCTTGATTTCTGTCGGTAGCGGAATTGGACCGACAACTGTCGCATCGAAGCGATTCGCAGTGTCGATGATTTGCTTCACAGAAGTATCAAGGATCTTGTGCTCATACGCGCGAACGCGAATGCGCAACTTGGCGATCTCTCCCGCTGGTGCTTTCTTGGTTTCTTTGTTAGTTGCTTCAGCCATAGTAATGGTAGCTACTCTGCTTACCCTCACCTTGCATAGCGCACGTCTGAGAGTGTGCTAGCTGCGAGGAACGCAAGGAACTATAGGCGAAGCGTACTGATTTGTACGATTAGCGTATAGTTGCCGAAGCGTGACGAAGCAGATGGTGCGCTATCAGGCGTGCGCCTTAAGCGACGATTTTGGTTACCACACCAGCACCTACAGTCTTACCACCCTCACGGATAGCAAAGCTTTGCTGCTCTTCGAGTGCTACTGGTGATACCAGCTTCACTTTGAAGGTTGCGGTATCACCTGGCATCACCATTTCCGTACCTTCGGCGAGTGTTACGTCACCGGTTACGTCAGTGGTGCGGATGTAGAACTGCGGCTTGTAACCTGAGAAGAACGGTGTGTGACGACCACCCTCTTCCTTAGAGAGTACGTACACTTCAGCTTCAAACTCTGAGTGAGGTGTTACTGAACCTTTCGCCGCCAATACCTGACCACGAGTGACGTCTTCTTTCTTGGTACCTCGCAGGAGAATACCAGCGTTGTCACCAGCTTGCGCAGCATCGAGTGACTTGTTGAACATCTCGACACCAGTCACGGTAGTCGTAGTGGTGTCTTTGATACCAACAATTTCGATTTCTTCACCAGTTTTCACTGCACCGCGTTCTACACGACCAGTTACTACAGTACCGCGACCTTCAATTGAGAAGATGTCCTCAATTGGCATTAAGAACGGCTTATCAAGGTCACGTTCTGGTTCTGGGAAGAATTCGTCCATCGCATCTACCAGCTCGATGATCTTCGCTTGGTAGTCGGCGTCACCTTCAAGTGCCTTTAGAGCAGAACCTTGGATGATTGGTGCATTGGCTCCATCGTAGCCAGCTGCGGTAAGGTCTTCACGTAGCTCTTCTTCAACGAGCATGATCATCTCTTCGTCGTCAACCATGTCGCACTTGTTCAAGAACACGAGGATTTGTGGTACCCCCACCTGCTTCGCGAGCAAGATGTGCTCCTTAGTTTGTGGCATGGCACCATCAGTAGCGGCTACCACGAGTACGGCACCGTCCATCTGGGCAGCACCAGTAATCATGTTCTTAATGTAGTCGGCGTGACCGGGCGCATCGATGTGCGCGTAGTGTCGCTTCGGTGTTTCGTACTCTGAGTGAGAAAGAGAGATAGTAATACCACGAGCTTTCTCTTCCGGAGCCTTGTCGATGTCGGCAACGTCCTTGACGTTGGCACCGTACCCATCACCTTCCTTAGCTTTAAGGGTAGTGAGGATAGCAGCCGTAAGCGTCGTTTTACCGTGGTCTACGTGACCAATGGTACCGACGTTTACGTGCGGCTTTGAACGATCAAAATCTGACATATTTTGTAACGTTAATACTAAAAATGTGTAAACCCGCACGCGACTAGCTTCCTGAAAAAGAAAGCGGTTCGAGTACCGAGAGGAATCGGCGCGAGAACGGCTCGACACCTCTTGGTGCTCGGATGACAAAGAACAGGTATTTTCTATACTCCGTCGCGACCGCTTTATAAGCGAAACCGGCCACGTGCAGTGACCGGTATAGTAACAGAGTGTGTGGCTTTTGCAACTATGTCTTTATGGTTGTCCTGGACGGTACTGCTGCAACACAGTTACCTGACCATCCCAACATTGATAGATACCATCAGTGGCGTTATTTGGTGACGGTCTTATCCACGCTTCACCATGTTCTCTGTTAACATTCCGGGATATAACTCGGGAATAACCAGAACAATCTTTGTAGTTTTTAGCAAATGCGTTTGTCTTACAATTCCAACTCGAACCATTCCACTGCAATGCATCGTTGCCGTTGCATCGTGGTGGCCGAGGGACAGTTGCGCCAGCTCCGCCGCCGCCACCTAAACTGCCTTGAGTAATACAGTTTGTGCCATCAGCTGCGCAGAACTGATCCGCATTCACTGATGAGCTGGCACGTAAGGTGCTTACAGTGACAATATTACCTGGCTGAAAACCTAAACAATTCCCTCCAGCAATGTCGCAGTATAGCGGTGAACGCATTTTACTCCCTGCCCAAACTTCGTTGGGGGCTTGGAACGTGTCAGCTGATAAGATACCTGATTTGTACTGCATGGCAGTGCCAGTATGCACCGGAGCGGCTACATTTTGGTTTGGCGGGTTATTTGTCGGTGCGGTCCACGCGCCGACGTAGTCAAGACCGATGAGTAACGTAACGGCGATGATGAGGAAAGATAAATTTTTCA
>JAASSY010000008.1 GCA_021767645.1 Candidatus Parcubacteria bacterium
AGAACCTTCAAAACCAGGAATGGTAAAGCGAGTCGGCGCTATGTTGTAGTCTTCACCGGCTTCGTCCGCAAATACTTCAGCGGTAACGACGCCAGGGGCCCGCTCACCGTTTTCATCCATTGAATAACCAGGGACGACCGCCGGGTCTTTGATGCGGAATATGAGACCCTCGGGCGATGCGAACCGAGTGTTTGTCACCAAGCGAATCGGTGCTTCTTGGTGATTGTTGTAAATCATGATAGTCCCTTCAGCCTGTTCGGTTACCTGCTCTTCACCAGAAGCTTGTACTTGACGTTCCCCTTCTGCTTCCAGCGTCATGATTTCGTACGGCAACTGATCAGCCGTAGCTTCTTTGTGAGCTACAAAGGTGGCATTTACATTCGGTTCGCGGTAGCGCGGAAATACAGTCAGTGTGGCACCACCTAACATCAAGTTGACGGCAAAACCGGCACCTAAGAGCAGTACAAAAATCAGTAGCGTTGTCCGTAAACGACCTTTCTTTTTTTCTGATCCGTTTTCTACAACAATACTAGCAGCTTCTTCTGCTTCTTCGCGTGGTATTTCTTTCTTAGGTCGTTCGGTTAATTCATCCGGCGCTTCACGGCGAGGTTTGCGGCCGGAAACTGGTTTTATGTCCTGTAGGTTCCACTTTTGACTCATAGTACTTTAAGTATACCTGCTCGCTACCAGTAGTAAACTAGCTATTGGTGGATTCGTTTAGAAGCTCATTGTGATTGAGTGATTGTAAGGTAAGGTAGGTGGCAAAACTGAGCGCGCTATCTCCAGCAGCAGGCATCGATTGGTTCACTATGTCTGCAGCCGGTACCGTTGTAATTGAAACGTCGTTTGGGTATAGGTGATGGAGGGAGTGAGTTATGCGCTGCGTAAAAAAATCAGCAAAATCTCGATCCGTATGCAAGCACACCAGTGCTGGTGGCAGTAGATCATCCTCTAGTTCAGCGAGTTGCTTGCTCAACGCCTGTTCGTAGGAGCCAATAAGTTCGGTTACTTGGTCACGTTGTTTATTAGTAAGTTTGGCGTCGGCGACATTGGCGTTGCGCAGTAATTGATAGCCAGTTTCAACTGGAGCTTTTTTAATGGCTGCAATTTCTTTGGCTAAGGTAGAGATGCCAATAGGAATTTGCGTAATAGTGGTAAGGATGTTGTCCCGCACAATACCGACTTCAGTACTTTCGTGCGTTATATCAAAGACACAGAAAGAACGTTCTGTCCGCATGGCAATCATGGCAGCGGCGAAGTGTGGCATAAAAGCTTGTAGATTGGTGTTAATTTCACCGAACGTTTCCACAATCAAATCTACCACTGCTTGCTTTACTGGGTGTGAGATAAAACTGGTGTGATGGGTAAAGGCAAGTGTTTTAGCTTCGGCAGTTTGGTTATCGGGAACGTCGTAGCCGTTTATCTCCAACTGCGAAGTCGTGGTCGAGAGCACTTCTATGGCACCAGTGGTGAACAGCGGGTCGTCTGTCAGTGTTTGTACAATAGACTGGTCAGCTTCGTCGGCTAGATCACTAAGCAGAGTCTGGTTAACAGTAAAAGGGTGTTCTTGGCTATAGGTGATTCGTCGCGGTGCTGTATGCACCCAAGGTGCAGTAATATATACATGTACTCCTGATAATCGAGCTTTTTCATCAATTTGTTCTAGCTCCTTACGCCCCTCACTATTGGTGATGAGTAGTGCATTCATAAGAGCTGTTTTGAGAGCATGTACCATCCGATCAGCTCCACTGTTGTCGTTAAAAACCAGGTGGACTCGCTTTGACCAGATGCAGGCTGAATGATCGGCGGTAGCAAACTTAGTATCTAGCAGTGCCGCACCGACACTGCCGGAGCCGATATCAAGTACCAACTGAAACCGGCCGTGCGTATCGGTTGTGTCCCAGGAAAACATTACTTTGTATTATACAAGCTTAGTACTGAAAAAACCCCGCTCATGTCGTGGAGCGGGGATAGTTTAGAGTGAGTATTACGCCAGAACAGCCTTAATACGTCGTACGCCAGCTGCTGAAGACTCTTCTTTCTTGATGGTGAAGGTGGGGGGCAGTTCACTGAGGTGTTCGACATGCGGGCCACCACAAAGCTCACGTGAGACCACTTCTCCATCGTCGGTATGCATCGTATAAACAGTAACGGTGTCTGGGTATTTTTCCCAGAAACTGCCCTCGATACTCGGGTCTGCCTCGGCTTCACTTTTAGGCACTGTGGTGCTCGTTACTTTTCCTCCGCGTGTAATTTTGTCATTGACCCAGTCTTCTATTTTATCCAAGGTCTCCCGCTCCACTTTGGCATCGTGGGTGAAGTCAAAGCGCAGGCGTTCAGCTGTGATGTTACTACCGGCTTGGTGTACATGTTTACCGATGAAGTGCTGCAGAGCCGCTAAGAGTAAGTGCGTGGCTGTGTGGTACTTAACCACTTCATCGGAGTGGTCAGCTAAACCACCTTTGAATTTGCCAGCTGCACCAGTACGGGAAGCTTCTTGGTGTTCTTTCATTTTCTCTGCGAAACCTGCCTCATCGACAGCGATTCCCTTCTCGGCGGCTAATTCTTTCGTCATTTCAAGGGGGAATCCGTACGTAGAAAAAAGTACGAAGGCATCATGGCCAGAAATTGTGTCTGTAGCCAGTTTCTCAAACTCACGAAGTCCTTTTTCTAAGGTCTTGCGGAATTGCGCTTCCTCAGCATCGATTGCGTCCAGAATATCCGTACGTTTGCTGACCAGATTTGGGTAGGCTGCGCCGTAGTGTTCAATCACTACCGCGGCTACTTGACTGAGACTACCGTGTTCCATTTTAAGCTTATCAACTTGGCGAATACTGCGTCGTAGTAGGCGACGTAAAATATAGCCCTGATCGGTATTGGCAACGTTTACTCCGTCGCTCATGAGGAACGTGGCAGCCCGAATATGGTCAGCAATAATGCGAACGGAGCGAGAATTTTTCTCACGAGCAAGCTCGGTGATCTTAGCGATGATTGGTTGAAACAAGTCAGTTTCAAACACATTGTCGACCCCTTGCACCATCGCAGTAATACGCTCAAGACCAGAACCAGTATCGACGTTCTGAGCGGCTAGTTTACCGATCACTTGTCCATTTTGTTTTTCGTACTCCATGAAGACGTCGTTCCAGACTTCAACGACATCTTGCCGGTCATCTGCTGCTATAAATTCTTCGTGTGTGAGGCCATCAGTCAGAGTGCCAGTCACATCGTAAAACATTTCACTGTCTGGTCCGCATGGTCCATTATCGCCTGGGCTCCACCAGTTCGCTTCGGCGTCCATAAAGAAGATTCGCTTCCTCGGGTCCATGCCCTGGTCAGTAAAAATGTCTTCCCAGATACGATACGCAACTTCATCTTTGGGAGCATTCTCATCACCCGCAAAGACGGTGACGTACAGACGACGCGGATCGAGGCCAAGTCCCTCCTCCTTTGAAGTGAGAAACTCAAAACTCCATTTGATAGCCTCCTCTTTAAAATAGTCTCCGAGTGACCAGTTCCCAAGCATTTCAAAAAACGTCAGGTGCGTGTTATCCCCCACCTCTTCAATGTCATTAGTACGCACGCATTTTTGGCTGTCAGCAATCCGTTGACTGCCTGTCGGGTGCGGTTGTCCCATGAGGTACGGTACAAGCGGTTGCATACCAGCTGTATTAAAGAGTACGGTCGGATCATTTTCCGGTACCAGTGGCGCTGACGGCACGATGGCGTGTCCACGTTTGGCAAAGAAGGCTAAAAAGCGACGGCGAATTTCATTTCCAGACATAGGTGACATAATTAATGCTACGCACTATAGCAAACAACGGTGTGTGGGCAAGTAGCTATTCTGGTAGTGCGTTGATTATGCTCGCGGTGCACTCTGGTCCAACACAGGTGGAAAGTGAGGTGAAGCCTCCCAGTGCGGTCACTTCGCAGATATAGCCCGCCACAATAAGAGCGAAACCAAACACGGTAACAAACAATTCGGTTCGAAACGAGCGCAATACCAATGCGTCAAACCGTCGTTCGTTAGCCATAACCACGTGCACCCAGACTACACCGAGGGCTAGGAGACCTTTTCCGATCACGCTCAGTGTCATACCAACAAATAATAAATTCATAGTGAATATAGTATACCAGCCTTACTCAGACTTAGCTTTTACCATTTTAGCGAAGGCGTTGATATGTTTTGCTTGGTTTTGTAGCGCAGCAGCAAATGTGTCAGATTTGGTGGTATCGATGCCGGCTGCCTGAAAAATGTCTTTAACTGGAGCTGTGCTTCCAGCACAAAGAAAGTCATCAATAGTGTCGATGTAGTTTGTGTCCGCTTGATAGCGTTCGCTCATGATTGTACTCATCAATAGACCAAACGAGTACGTGTATACGTAGAAGCCAAAGCGAAGATGCGGTACGTAGACGAAGGAGTAGCCGTCACGAGGATCAATCGACACAGCGGGTCCGAGGTAGGCTTTAAGGTGTTTTTCCATGCAAGCACGCAGCTCTTCCTGGTTCATCCCACCATTTTTGTCGACAGTTTCATGAATTTCAAGTTCAACGTTAAAAAACGCAATTTGTCGTTGAATTGTAGCGATATCACGAGTCAGTCGATCGTGTAGTAAAACTGCCCGCTTACTCTCGCTTACCTGGTTGTAGACAGCGTCAAAGACCAGATTTTCAAAGAGTGTACTTACTGTTTCAGCAGTGGTGGTTGAAAAGCCTTGGTAGAAAGGACTTTGGACTTTTGTTCGCTCACGATGAATGGCGTGCCCCATTTCGTGGGCTAAGGTCTCAAGCGACTTGAACGTGTCAGTGTGGTTTAGAAACACGTGTGTAGGGTGACCAGTTTCACCTGACATAAAGGCACCGCCGCGTTTACCCTTTTTCGGGTAAACGTCAATTTGGCCATTGAGGAGCATGTGGTCGAAGATTTCGCCGTAGACTGGTTTGAGGCTATAAAAGACGTCTCGACATATTTCAACTGCCTCTGCAAACGGAATGATCGGCTCGCTGCCGATACTGTCGTACTTATTGGCGTACGATATTTGCTCGACACCGTGATATTGGGCTTTCAGTTTGTAAAACTTACGGCTCAGTTTAAAACCAGTCGTACTGACAGTATCTACTAGATTTTCGACCGCTGTTTCGTCGTCTTCATAGCTGAGCACTGTAGCACTGTAAGGTTTCTGATAGCCTCGCAGCTCATCTTCAGTACGCACATCTGTAATGATGGCGTTAAACTCATGCTCAGCTACTTCTGCGATCTGTTCCATTTCAGTCATGATGAGTGACCATAGCTTGGGCTTTTGTTTGGCAGTCTCTTGCTCCATGATAGCCAGCGCTTCCGGTAAGGCATATTCAGTACCCCGCCATTTGATAGTGCGGTTACTGATAATCTCCTCAGTCATATCCGTCCAGCGGCCATAGCTCTGATTGCTCTTGAGGTTGATAATTTTCTCTTGCTCTTCACTCAGGTGGTAGCGAGCGTGTGCAAACAGTTGCTTGAGATGGTACGTAAAGTGTTGTAGTTCGGGTGCTCGCAAGAGTTCACGTTGCTTCTTTTTCGGTAGCGCGCCTAGTGTGAGATTAAAAAACAGCAAATCATCCCGCAGCGGACGGAAGCGTCGTTCGAGTAAGGCTAGCTGTTTCTTTGCTGTGTCATCACTGGTATTGCGAGCAGTTCGGAACGAGTAGTAGCGGCCAGCTCGCGATGTCTCTGGCATGCCAGCGAGGGCTTCTTTTTCAGTCAGTGCCTGAGCGAGCACGCTTGGTGAGCTGGTGAAGTCTTTCTTTTTCCACTTTTTAATAAAGGCACGGTAAGCGGCCTCGGCTGTGGTAAGGTCTTTTTCGATTTGTGGATCCCGTTCATTTTTATAGTACAGTCCCGCCAAATCCCACTCCGTCTGTATTTTACGTAGGGGTGATAGGGTCGTTCGTGGTTCGTAATTAAAGTGCTGCTTCGGCTTCTTTGCTTGCTTTGACATCGTTGATGAAGTTTTTATATTCAGTAAATACGTGGTTGAATTCGTGCAGTATATCATTTTCAAGACGTTCATTGAGAACATCGGCTATGTCTTGGTACATTTCGATACGTTCTTGTAACGAACCGCCGAAGTCTTGCACGAAGCGGTCATGGTTATCAAAGTATTCCTCAACAATAGAGCGCATGTTGTGAATCTTGTCCGCAGCCGAAACCATCAGTGACCCTTGTGGAGCGTCTTTGAGCTGCTTGGCGTAAGCTTTTTTTTGCTCACGCCACGAATAGGTTTTTTGTTTTGTATGTTGCGGTTCACTGACACCTTCTACAATGTCTCGGACGTAGCCACCGAAATCTTCACGGAGCTCGTCGGTCGTGTAGTCTGTATCTTCGAGCGTGTCATGTAGTAGTGCTGCGATGACTACGTCTTCTTCGTCAGTGTAATCCATGATGATGAATGACACTGCTACTAAGTGGCTGATATATGGTATCGGTACACTACCTTTACGCACCTGATCTTTGTGTAGTACGGTAGCTGCTTTGAGGGCTTGTTCAACTCGGTAAGAATACATGGCAATGATAGTTACTGTTTAAGTGAGGTTTGTAGTTTATTGTTTCGTTCTGTTTTTTGCTTATTACGCAGTTCTCGCTGGAGTCGATCGAGTTGTTGTCGTCCTATAGCTTCATTTTGTCGTTCAACACTCTCCTGTTCACGTATTTGCTTGAGTTGTTGTTCTAGTTCATGCTGCTTACTGCCAAAACGCTCTTCCAGTTCATGCACACGAGTTTCAGCTTGTTTAATGTCTTTCGTGATATCGTCTCGCTTTTCACGGTAGCGCTGTTCTGCGCGCTCAAATTCGTGTCGAGCTTGTGCATAAGCTGTCTCAGCTCGATTAAATTCCTTCTCGAGTTGGTTCAGCTCCGTGTGGGCACGGTCGAGGGTGCGCTGTGCTTGGTCGGTTCTGGCTTGAGCTTCATTATTGATTGCGTGTAAGGTACGATCGGCCTCGTCAGCGTCACGTCGCAAGCGTTGTAGCGTTTTGGCAGTGTCGCTCAGTTTGAGCTCTTCTTGTTTGATGTCACGTTCTAAGTTGGTAATGGACATAATTCAGCATTGATACCCTTCGCTCAGCAATATAGCACGTTTCGCTTCTTCGCCGCCACGGTTGTAACCACCGAGCTTACCGTCAGCGCGGATGACCCGGTGACACGGCACTGTTGGGTCTATGTTTCTGGCCATGACGTTTGCCACTGCTCTGGCAGCTCCAGGTCGACCAATAGCTCGAGCAACTGCTTGGTATGAGCGCACTTCTCCTGCGGGAATCGAGCGAACGGCCTCTTCTACATCGGTGGTAAACTGCGTCATATATCAGGCTTACTCACGAGCTCGTTGGCGTTTATAGATTTGCTGCAGTTTTTTTCCAGCCGCTTCACGATACGGGCAGTGTTCGCACTGTAAGCCAATCTCCGGCAGGTCGTCTGCCTCTAAGCAGGTCTTGATGGCAGTAAGAGTAGGTTCTATCCAGCTCACATCCGTCTCGACTGGTACCAGTGTAGTTTCGAAGACTAGCTTATTAGCGAAATCTGGCTCGGTTTTACTAGCGTTAGCGTAGACCAAATAGGCGGTTTCTTGCACCGCAAACCCCTGTTGTTCCAGTAACCAGCGGTAAACACCGAGCTGACGGGTGTACTGCTGGTCCCATGGGCTGTCTGAGAGAGCTGTAATGCTGCCATCCTTGGCTGTTGACTTGTAGTCGATCACTATTAATTCTCCGTTTTGGTGCAGCCAGATATCGTCAACCGCCCCACTCACCACCAGCCCAGTTGCGGCGTGTGTATATTCAAGACCTTCAAACACTTCACGCCACGTATCCATTTCAGCGTGAGCGAATGGAACAGCGTCGATGCCGTATTCATTCATGATGGGGTGAGCGGTTTGTTGTTCGCGATAGTGATCAAACTCTTTCTTAAATAATTCGTCAACAGCGATGTTTAAGTTGAAGGAAGGAAAACCTGGACGTTTAGTACCTAATTTATTATCGAGGTAAAAACACCGCGGGCATTCCAAGAAGAGGTCAATTTTAGAGCGTGATAAGCGCCACTTTTTTCCGCCATAATTCCAGTCTGCATGTCGGTGCGGATTGTATCGTTTGATGTATTCAGCCATTTCTGCAGTATAGCAGACAGCATTCTGCCAACAAAAAAACAGCGCAGTGCGCTGTTTTTTTAAATGTCGTTACAGCTATTCTGCCGTGAACGTGATGACTTCAGTGTCTAGTTGTGCATCAAGTGCTGGGTTAAAGTCACGATCACCATCTTCAGCAAAGAAAACGACTGCGTATTCGTTGCCAGCTGTAGTTGGCGCGAGGAGTTCAATTTGGCTTGGTACGAGCCCTTGTTCATTACTGTAGCGAGAGACGCCTAGAATGTTGCCAAACTCACCGTCGGTATAGCTGCGTACACCAACCCAACCTTCATCCGTTGGGAATGTTGCACCTTCAAGTGTCACCATAGATCCGGCGGTGACTGAACCAAGTTCGACTGAAGCGTCACCAACAGTCATGGCTGGAGTTTCATTAGTAGTTGATTCAGTGTCTGAATCTGTATCAGCAGCTGATTCTTCGCTGGTGTTAGCGCTGTCTTCCTCACCGTCGGTCATCTCCGTTGCGTCGTCACTGGTTTGTACGTCTACGGTACGTGACTCATCAGTTTCTGGTGAACCACTAAAAGCCCACACCAGGAGTCCGCCGATTAAAAGTCCGGCTGCAAATGAAACGACTGTTTTCTGACCTTCTTGCTTTTCTACATCTGTTGACATACGTAAATTTCTGAATTTTGTAATATGTGCCGATTATAGCAGTTCAGTATTCGGCTGCAAAGATTGACAAAACCTTGTTTCTAGGCCTTTACAAGCCCTCTTGCGTTAATCGGCGAGCTTCATCGAGTACGCGCTCAGTTTTTTGTTTACTGATATGTAAGTGGCGGAGTGCTCGCGGACGTTCTAGTAAGTCCCCACAGGTAATAATGTCGCGGCTTAATAGTGTGCGTTTGTGGCTGTTTGATAGCGACTGGAGTACGGTGACCGGATAGAGGCCAGCTCGTTGAATACGATCGTGCAGATTATTGTGCTTTGGATGGTCCCAGCTCAGCAGTTCAATTCCAGCGCAGGCGGCGTACTGTTCTGCTGTGGTCGTGAACTTAGTGTTGGTAACCACCATAAGGTGTTTGATGCCACAAATATCATCGGCGCAAATCTTCGTTTCAGCTAAGTCGTGCAAGCGTGCAAAGGAGTACATGACTACTTGCAAATCAGATTTAATACCAGGCCGGGAATGAAATTTCGCTTCTGCGACAAAGCTATCGTCATCCTTATAGGCCGCAACATCAAGCTCGTGTTCCACACACCTGCCTTGCAGGTTGACTCGTGTCTTTGTTTGATATCCTTCACGAGCAAATAAACGAGCTAAAAAGTCCTCAAACGGAAAGCCAGTAGGCCCTAAGCCAAATAGTGCACGGCGCAATGAGTAGCGGGCTCGAATTGGTGCGTCGCTTTCACGGAGCAGTTCAAAAGCGAGTCGGTATATTTCTTGCGTGCGGATGCCATCATGGAGAATCCCTTCGATATGGGTAATGATGGTTGTTATTTCAGTGTTGGTTGCGCCAGCCCGCTTTAAAGAGCTACGAAGCTTCCCGACTTTGAACGGTTCTTGCGTGCCATCAGCTTTAGTGACGGTTACGGACATGCCGCAATGATACCACCGCCAAGGCAGTGTGACCCGTTGTATAGTACACAGGATTGACCGTGAGCAGGCTGGTCGATCTGCTCACTGAGTGTCAGCCTGAGTGTATCACCAGTAATTGCCTCCACGACAGCAGGAATTGGTGTTTGACGGTAACGGTTTTGTAGTTGTAAGGTTTGTCCTGGTGTTGGTTCCTGTGTGGTGTATGAGGTGTGGACTAAGCACTGTGTCTCCCCAGCTGGTGTGTGTGGTCGTTTCGTTCCTACAGTAATACTATTGGTGGCGATATCACGAGCAATCACATAATGAGGTTCTCGCTTCGTGCTCTGGCTGGTTATGGTAAAACCATGACGCTGTCCGAGCGTGTAGATCAGTGCCCCGTCGTGTTCTCCGATTACTTCCCCAGCCTGGTCATAAACTGGCCCAGGGCTTAGATCGACATAATGACGCAAAAATTCTTTAATATCAATGTGTCCTAAAAAGCAGATACCTTGACTGTCCTTTTTTACAGCTGTCGGTAAACCGGCTGCGGCTGCTTCAGCCCGAATGGCATCTTTGGGAGTATCACCTATCGGAAAAAGTGTTTGTTGCAGCTCGGCTTGCGTTAATGTCCAGAGGAAGTAGGTCTGGTCTTTGTTGGTATCAACGCCTCGGTGCAGTTCGGCACCTTGGGTCGTGTCGATGCGGCGTGCGTAATGGCCAGTGGCGATCAAGTCAGCTCCTTGTGAGCGAGCAAAGTCTAAAAACCGCCCAAATTTTACGTATTTGTTACACATAACGTCAGGATTCGGCGTTCGTCCAGCTTGGTACTCGCTAATGAAGTATTCGGCTACATCATCACGGTAGGCAGCTTCAGCATCGCAGGTAAGGAATGGGATTCCTAGCTTGGCGGCTACCCGCATAGCATCAAGGCGTTCTCCTTCCCAATTACACTCTAGCCAGTCTGGGTGCCAGACTTTGATAAACACACCCACGACGTTGTAGCCCTGCTTTTGCAGTCGTAAAGCTGCTACCGACGAGTCCACCCCGCCCGAAAGACCGACAAATACTGTTGGTTGGTTAGTCATAGTCGTTTGTACGCTACCACTAGCGTAAATACTGCGCAATATTTTGGTTATGTCTGGCTAAGGTTTCGGCGTAGTAGAAATTACCATCGGTACCAGTAATGTAGTACAGGTAATCAGTCTGGATAGGATTCAGAACAGCGGTAATAGCTTGCAATCCCGGGTTACCGATTGGGGTGGGTGGTAAGCCGCGGTATAAATAACTATTGTACGGTGAATCAAGCTCGCGCAGCTCAGTAGCGAGTTGTCCAGGTGGTAGTTCGTTAAGTGGTGTATCAAGGGCGTAAGCAATGGTGGCGTCGGCCTGCAGTGGCATACCGAGTGCTAGTCGGTTCTGCAGTATGCCAGCTACAGTACGCATACTGGTTTCATCATTGGCTTCACGTTCAATAATCGAAGCTAGTGTCAACAGTTCAGCTTCAGTATACGAACTGCTAGCAATTGCCGTCTGCAGTGGTTGCAGTTGCTCAGAGAGCGTCTCTTGCTGCAGTGCTACGAGTTCCTCGGCTGTCATATCCGGAGATATAAGGTAGGTATCAGGAAAGAGATAACCCTCTTGACCAGCGGCGGCTGCCGCATACGAGGCAGCGGAAATAGTTGGACTCGTACTGGCCACTATCCGAGCCGCCTGACGATTACTGATGCCTTCAGGTAAGGTTATGCGGATGAGATCAAGCTCAGTATCATTGCTGGCAATCCGACGTGCAACTTCGAGTAGTGTGGCTGGGTGGGAGAACACGTAGCGGCCAGCGTGTATGTCTGTCGGGTCGTACTGGGTGCGTAAGATGAGTTGTAAGAGGAGCGCAGACGATACAATATTTCGATTGGCTGCCTGTTTAGCAATCGAAGCAACACTAGCTCCGGGCTCAATTACTAGTTCAGCTGGAAATGCTTCCACTGTCGGTTGGTTACGTTGCCAAAGCATAAATGCTGCCAACAAGCTAACAGCTGCAATGCAGGCGAAAAACCATAGCAGTCGACGTGTCCAAGGCCGGTGGGGCGCCGGTAAAGCCAATGGCGTTTCGTTCCCGGTCGTCTTGTCTAACTGGTCTATGGCTGATTGTTTGTGATTTTGCGTGTCCATTATTGGGGTAGTGTACCAGTTGGTAGGTTTTTCGGTGCTTCAGCTTGCGTGGAGCCAACGCGGTTGAGAGTTGGCGTCATGGCGACGGTGCCTGGGAAGTGGTAGAGCGTAGCCAGCTCTTCCGCTGAGTACACTTTCCACCCCATGGCTTGATTTTTGTTATGCAGGACACGTTCCTTATATTCACGGAGTTCAGCTTTTTTCAAAACTGGTAGTTTTTTACCAAAGGGGTCAGAAAACCAGTGGTAGTCAAAGTCAGTACGCCAGCGAATGCCAACAGCATTGCCACCTTTCACTTCGGTCTGACCAAAGGATCGCAGGACTTTGCCGATGTCCGATCCTTCAAATTTAGCATCGGGTGCGCTCATTATGCACCACCGGATAGCTACCTCGTGAGCTATTTTCGACTGGTGGCGTTCGATGGTTTCAACCCCTTTGCGTTCCCCGGGCGTGAGGCGGGGTGTATCTTCTGACTCAGTACCACTAGCTTTACCGTCTTTGCGTTGCATAATCTGATCGATGGCCGCCTTGGCTGCACCACCCCAGTCGTCTGGCTTCTCGGCGAGCGATAAGTTGCCAGTTTTCCAGTTATAGCCTCTATGAGCGCGGGTCAAGAATTGGATCCAGATTTGTTGTCCTGGTTTGATACTACTGATAACTTCCAGCATTGGTGTAATCGGGTCGACTTTCTCTTCTTCTTTGGGGAGTTTATCAAGCCCCATATCAATATAGGTTTTTATCGGTAAATGGTCGTCCTTCTTCTTGTTCATGTGGAAACTGACAAAATTCCAACCGTTGAGGTCGTTGGGAACTTCTGCGGTATAGTCAAGTGGCACTTCTTCAATAGCTAAGCCAGGATATTGGGCGTAAAGGTTATCCAGCAGTAGCTGAGCCGGCTTTTCGGGGACAGTGATGTAGAAGTTGATATCACCACCACGAGAGACAATTTCGTACGAGACGATGGGAGCGTGCTTGCCGTCAATATAGACTTGCCAGAGATTGTCAGCAGCACCAGACAAGAAAGCTTGCGTAAAGAAAACCTCCATCGCTTCTGGAGACTTGCGGACCTCAGGTGGTAGTACAATTTTAAATACCTTACGACCGCCTTCCCAGACATTTTTCTTCCGGACCCACGTCACCCATTTGTCGAAAAAAATAATAAAGGTGATGTACGGTAGCCAGATTGGCGCTGTGTAAAAAAGCCAGCTGATGACTTGTGATTGCGAGACATTAATCGAGTCAAGCAGGATGATAAAGCCGAGCAGTCCCAGCACTGCTAAAATCGGTGCGTAGTTAAAACCAAATCCTTCAATAAACTCAAGGAACGGACTAATGATTGGTATCTTTACCTCACTCATAGGTAGTAACACTATTGTACCGTAAAACAAGCGGCCGTGACATCGTCACGGCCGCTTGTTTTGGATAAGTCTAGCAACCTACTCGATAACCATGTAGGCTCCGTTCGGGAGTCGCTTGAAGAGGTTATTGTCTTGTAGATTGACAATGATGGTGTTGTCTTTCACGTAGCGCTCTTTGCGTACTCGATCAATAATCTCCTCGCGTGTCATCGGACCATATTTTTGCAGCACTTCTTGCAGCACTTCTTTCACGACTCCAGCGCTGTAACCCCACTCGGTCAGGGCATACAGACCGCGACCAACGAGAACAAACCGTTCGTCTTTAATGAGCTCGTTGTGTGTAGTGGCGGTGTGCGCCTTTTTGCCAAAGAGTTGGTGGATAGCTTCAGCTACTTCACGAAAATGCATCGGTGAGCCATGACGTTTAACAACGAGATAGGCGTAGTCACGGATACCTTTAACCCGTACGTTGGGACTACCAGCGTCACCCCACTCACCCAGCGGGTTGCGGTCAATTTGCTTCGAGATTGTGAGCCAGCGTTTGAGCACTTGCTCATCCTGACGATCAGCAATGTCAATAAGCTCGTCTCGGAAGCGATTAAGAATCTCTTCTTCAGATACCAAGTCTTCTTTCTTGATGGATTTATAGAGGTTTTTCAGAGCTTTTTCGACAGTTTGTGCTACCTCTCGCTCAGTGTACCAGCGGTGCGCGTAGCCAGTGTTTTCCTTGGCTCGGTAGAACGGTTGACCAACCACCAGGAGGAAGTAAATGTGATTTCGCAGCTTCTGATCTTTGGTGATTTCTTCGAGGAGTGCCTGTTCTGCAATCAAACCGCCGCCTAATTCGTTAATAATTCGTGTCAATTCATCAAAAATCGGTACGTATTCTTCGTACAGTTCTGATTTTTGGATGCTCGCAATACCATGGTTCTCAATCTGTCGTACGCGCTCACGAGTGATGCCGTAGGTTTGTCCGATTGACTCCAGGGTATGTTTCTCTCCGTCGGCGTCAAGACCGTAGCGCTTGGTGAGTACATCACGAGCCCGCTCCGGAAGTGTTGCCAGTAGTTTTTTGGTTACTTGTTTTGGTTTAAACGAAATCATAATTTCCTAATCGGCCGAGCCGTTTCCTCCAGTAAGTTGTCGTATTTTTAACATAGTGTTTGACAAGTGTCAACAAAATGGTCAGGTCATCTATACAATGAGGTTTAAGATTTTTCCGGGCACGTAGATAACTTTTTTCGGCTCACCTTCAACCCATTTTTGTACCTGTGGCTCTGCTAGTGCGGCAGTTACTGCATCAGCTTCGGTAGCGTCAGGAGCGATACTGATGCTACCCCGGTGCTTCCCTTGTACTTGCACGCCAATTGTGACAACTGTTTCAACCAGCAGGTCGGGGTCTGCCTCCGGGTACGTTTCTTGGTGGATGGATGTCTTGTGGCCGGCCTGTTCCCACAGCTCTTCGGTGAGGTGGGGTGCAAACGGTGCTAATAGCCGCAGCAACTGTTCGTAGCTGGCTTGTGACAGGCTGTGCTTTTCGGCGTAGTTTACAAATTCCATCATCGCGCTGATAGCGGTGTTGAACTTAAATTCTACGATATCGCTCTTTAACTTAGTGATAGTTTTATGGAGCAGCTTTTTCGTGTCCTCGTCCTCTGACTCAGTAATGTGCTCGCTAAGACCGTTGACTCGCTCTAAGAAGCGACGTGTACCAGCCAGGCCGCCCATATCCCACGGGTAGTTCGCTACTTCGCCGTACGGCCCCATGAAGGCAAGGTACATCTTCACGCTATCTGCACCGACATGCGCTACTTGCTCGTCTGGGTCAATGACATTGCCTTTGCTTTTACTCATTTTATTCCCGTCAGGACCAAGAATAAGTCCGCGGTTAATCCGCCGCGTGTAGGGTTCTGCAGCGCTGGCCAGATTAAGGTCGTAGAGGGCTTTTTGCCAAAAACGTGAGTATAAAACGTGCATAGTGGTATGCTCTGCCCCACCGAAGTAGAGATCTACTGGCAGCCAGTCGGCTTGTGCGGTGAGTGAAGCAGGAGCGGTGTCGCACTGGTTGTCGATATAGCGCAGAAAGTACCACGACGAGTCGACGAACGTGTCCATCGTCTCCACCTCCGGTGTCCAGCCTTCGCCAAAGAGTTTCTCTGTCCGTTCTTTGAGTTCCTGACTCTTCGCCAGTGGTGCTTCACCGGTTGGTGTATAGTCGACATCTTCTGGCAGCGTCCACGGCAAATGCTCCTCGGGAACCGGGTGAGCTTTGCCGTCCGGGTCGTACACAATCGGGATGGGTACACCCCAGTAACGCTGCCGACCAATTGACCAGTCGCGCAAGCGGTAGGTATTGGTCAGCCGACCACCCACCTTTTTGGTGATAGCCTCCTTGGCTGCCTCAGAGTCCATGCCACTAAATTCACCTGAGTGACTGAGTATTCCGCTGCCAGTATACACTTTACCGTGCATAAAGCACTCCCAAGCGTCTTTGTGGGCAGTCCAAGTGATTTTGCTTCCCACTTCTTCCTTTTGCACCCATTCGACTGTGTGCTTCCCATCGTCAATCTCTGATGTTCCTTGCGTTAGGTTTTTGAGTTTGATGTGGTAAAAGTGACTTTTTGTTTTTTGATTTTTACTCTTCGTATGGCGATAAGCTAGTGCCGTACAGATGTCGACTGGTCCAGCTATAATTTCATAATCCGAAAAGCCTGTCTCCTCAAGCAGTTCTCTCTGAATAGCAATATCGTGTGCTTCCCCATCCGTGCCACCTCCAACAAAGTGAACATGATCTGGTTCGTCATCAGCACTCTCTCTTTGCAGGAGAAACGTGCCATCTGTCGGATGTTCAATGATCAGGTCGACTACATCACCGCGTTCCAGTGTCTCCACGCCATCTTTGGTTCCTAAATCATAATGTCGAACAACGACTGGTTTAATCGGAATAGAAAACTTCTGAGCAAAAGCAAAATCTCGCTCATCGTGAGCCGGTACCGCCATGATGGCGCCAGTACCGTAGGAAGCTAAAACGTAATCGGCGATAAAGACCGGAATGTCTTCTCCGTTGGCTGGGTTGGTGGCAGTGATTCCTTCGAGTCGCACACCAGTTTTCTCCTTGCTACCGTCCAGGCGGTCTTGCTCAGCCTTTCGCTTTGCCGCTGCCGCGTACGCATCAACCGCTTCCAAGTTCGAGACCAGGTCTCGAACGTGGGTTGTTTGTAAGAGTGAGTGTTCGGGAGCCAGCACGAGGTACGTAGCCCCAAAGAGTGTATCCGGCCGAGTAGTAAAGACGGTCACCGCATCACCCGTTGAGAGCGTGAAATCTATTTCAGCGCCTTCCGAGCGGCCAATCCAGTTTCGCTGCGCGTCTTTGATATGTTCGGGCCAATCGAGTTCCTCAAGGTCATCAATCAGCCGATCAGCGTAGTTCGTGATACGGAGCATCCATTGCGGCATCTCTTTTCGCTCGACGGTGCTGTCACACCGTTCGCAGGTACCATCGCTTTGTACTTGTTCGTTAGCTATGACGGTATTACAACCAGGGCACCAGTTGACGGTACCTTTGCCCCGGTAAGCGATATCATTCGCAAAGAATTGAGTAAACATCCATTGCGTCCAGCGATAATAGTCAGGGTCGATGGTAGAGGCAGTTTTGTCCCAGGAAAAAGCGTTGCCCATGCTTTTGAGTTGGGTTTTCATGTGCGCAATATTGCTTTCAGTCCATTCTCGGGGGTTGATGTTGCGCTTGATAGCGGCATTCTCAGCTGGGAGACCAAAGGCGTCAAAGCCCATTGGGTAGATAGCTTGCACGCCAGTCATGCGCCGGTATCGGACGTAGATGTCAGGTACCGCAAAAGCGTGCCAGTGGCCGATGTGCAGATTCCCTGATGGGTACGGTAGTTCAACCAACACGTACTCTTTGTCTCGTGCGGAATCACGTTCACCTACATCGTAGATGCGGTCACGTTCCCAACGCTCCTGCCACTTTTGTTCCATGGTGCTGCTATCAAACTTTTTATGCATACATACATCCCCGTTACGTAATAAGCGTATTGGTCATTATGTCGAAAATGTGTAAATAGTCAAAGGTGCGCCCTGGGGCGCACCTGCTAAATTTCCCGTAGACAGACTGACTTCGTGTGCAAGGGGCAGTCTGGGTGGTGTATCCGGATTGTGAGCGGTGCACGTTGACCGGGAAATGGTTCAATTAGTACGCACAAGCAATCATTACTGACATCAATCCAATCGAACTTCCCACACCACGGACAGGTATCATCCGGAACATAGATGTCTTGTTCAAGGCCACATCCAGCGCAGATGTGTAGGCATTTCTCCACAGCAACCTCCCTCTAAAGAACTATTCAGCTACTGTAGCAGACGCTACGGTGCGGGCAAAGCACCACTCGCCAGCCTCGTGTTCCCAGTTGTCAGGATTAGTAATATACATACCAGCGTTATTACCTGTTGGGTAAGGTCGGCTTAGTGTGGTGTCTGATCGCTCGCTGGCGGTAGCGAACTCAGCACAGAGCTCAAAACCGCCATCTGTTTGGGTGTACCGATACACACTCCGTTCATTTGGTGCACGTGGGGGCTCGGTGACGGTGTATACGCTATCTAGATCTGCTGGTAGTGCGTCGTGCGTCCGTAAGTACTCACCTAGGCGTTGTTGGATAGCCTGTAAGTCTGCTATTTGCTGCTCGTCGATCCGTGATTCTCGGACTTCGCTAGGTGTTTCGATGTTTAGAAAACCTAAGATAATCGTAGTGATAACCACGACTGAAGCGCCAGCAGCGAAGTACACAGCGTGTCGCACGCGCTTGATAAAATGGCCTCGTATATCAAGTACGTAATAAGCAAAGGCAGCTCCTACCACTAGAAAGAGGGCTGCTACTTTAAGGAGAAAACGAGTGGTGATTTCACCGTTGAGGAAATAGGTTAGCAAGGTCACCAAGTCACCCAGTAGCACGCCGCCAGCTACGAGGAGTGAGAGGTAGATGAGCCAACGGGCAATCGTGGTATAAGCGCCGTTCGTTTCCCGTCGCCTGGTTTGGTTGGCAATCCGTGTCAGTACTAGGTAGGTAGGAAAAAAGACGATAAGAACAGCGATGCCGGTTCGTACTGCCGACTGTGCTGATTCAGCCGCGTACCAACTTTCGGCTGGGTCGGGGAACGATAGGTTGATAAGGTTAAACGCGACAACTAAGAGTGCGGTGATTGATGTGTACAAGGCCGCTAGTGAGCCAAGCTGAATAACAAAATGTTTTGGTGTTTGTGATTGCATATAGCTTAACTATACAACGTATTATGAAACTGTAAACGTATGCTTCTCGATACTCCCTATCGACACTAAAAACAGCCGTGCCAAAGCACCGCTGTTTATAGGATAGGTTGTCGACACTAGTCGTCAGTGCGGAAGTCCTCTACTCCCCCACACTCGATAGTTTCATCGTCGTCTTCATCTTCGAATTCAACACAGAAATTGTAGTAAATCCGTGTGTCATCATCGAGCCCATAGATAGTTGCCCAGGCCTCAAGTTCACCACCGACATCTGTGTCTACTCGAGTTTTCTGTAGGTCATCCCCATCTTCGTCGATATCACGATATTCGTCGTAGTCATCTTCTATGTCAGCTACCTGGTCTTCATCTTCACCCCAGACAAAGAAAGCCAAACCGTTATTGAAGTCGTTCATATCGACTTCACCATAGATCTCTGCTGAATCGTCGGTGATATCGTCTGCGTCACCAGTTTCGACGTCCGGGTAATCGTCATCATCGTCATGATCATCATCGTCAGTCCGGAACCTGAAAATGGCACCGTAGTCACGACGGTTTCGCTCGTCTTCTGCTACCGCGCGGAAGTAGTACGTTTCATTATCATCGAGTCGGGTGATAACTTGCGAGAAGTCTTCATCGTCATCATCTTCATCGAGTACGATATGGGTGGTCTCTTCGTTTAATCGGGTACGGCTTTCTCCCCACTGAAAGTATACGGTCGCTTCGTCTTCACGATTGAAGTCGACTTCACCACGTAAACGTGCTTGGTCATCGCGCACATCGATGGCGCTGCGCGTGGTCACGTCTACAGCACTCCTGCCGCTTATCGGTGTATACTCACCGTCAAGTTGTGCTTGGAGGTCGTAGAGTCGTTCGAGCAAGGCCAGCAGTCGGTTGATATAATTCTGCACCAGCACGTCACTACGGTAGCTAGGTGCCGTGTATTGGTATTGGAATTGGTTGCTGTATTGGTAGGGTGCACCAACACTAGCTGAGTACGATACTGCACATTGCCCGTCCGAGTTGAGAAATCCGGGATACGCACAAGCCGCATGAGTAGTCGTGCTACCAGCGAGGAAAAATCCAGCCACCAACAGCAAACCGACATAAAGTATTTGTTTCATAGTAGTTTGTATTACACTGTTAATCTAATTAGTAATATATGCTCATTTGGTGAAAATACAAGTCAACGCTGTATCTGTTATACTATTCACGTATGAAACCAGATGATTTACAGAAAGCTCCCAAATTGCTGGCCGAAAATATTAAAGTTGGTTATAGCCCAGAATATTTTGTGCTCGGTATCAGCTCTGGCGCGCAAGCTCACGTGTTTTCGCTTACGCCAGCGCACGCCAAGCGGTTGCAACAATACTTAGAACACGAAATTAAAAACTTTGAAGACAAACACGGTGAAATCACCGCTGAATGGAATCCGAATGTAGTCAGCCCACTACAGAAAGTTAATCCACCAACCGACGCCAGTTAGACTGCTTGTAAAAACATCCGCCTAGCTATCCCCGGGCTAACGCCACAGGGCATTACGCTAGCGGAATCAGGGTGTTTTTGCTAGCTATGGTTTTGGCTCCGCCAAGCTATGGTTACATCCATTCATCCCCGCCCTAATTGGACGGGGTATTGTGGACTGACTAGTAAACAAAGAATTCCCGCCAAACGGCCTAGGTTTGGCGGGAATTTAGGTGTATCAGGAGTTACGAATGAAGGAATTCAATAACATCGCCTTCTTGTACAATGTAGTCTTTGCCTTCGGTACGTAGTTTACCGGCTTCTTTGGCAGCAGCGCGTGAACCACTCGCGACCAGATCAGCAAAAGACACGATCTGGGCGCGGATAAATTTGTCAAAAAAATCGGTATGGATAGCTGCGCCGGCCTCTGGTGCGGTGCTCCCCTGCTTAATAGTCCAAGCCCGGGTTTCTTTCTCACCGGTAGTGAAAAAGCTCATCAGTCCGAGGCGGTGGTAGGCCGCGCGAATTAGGTTATCTATACCACTGTCTTGATTGCCGTACTCACGGCGAAACTCAGCTTTTTCGTCATCGCTCAAATCTTTGAGTTCTTGCTCAACGCCAGCATCTACTACCACGTACTCAGAATTGGTCTCAGCAAAGAAATCAAGTAGCTCCTGCCAGCGTTCATCGTTTTGTTCGTCGAGGTTAAAAGCGCCGTTTTTACGGTTACAGATGTATAAAAATGGCTTCATAGTCAACAAATGTAGACCTTTAATTAAGCTTTGCTCTTCGTCAGTCATGTCGAGCTTGTGGGCCAACTGACCACCTTCTAAGTGTGGCAACATTCGCTGCAATAGTGATTGTAGCGCCACGGCTTCTTTATCACCACGTTTTGCGTCACGTTCGACAGAGCTGAGTCGTTTAGCCACTGTTTCGGCGTCAGCCATGATTAGTTCGAGATTAATCACCTCTATATCCGCCATTGGATCGACCGCGCCTGAGACGTGATGAACATCACTGTCTTCAAAAATACGCACAACTTCAGCGATCATATCGACTTCACGGATATTCGAAAGGAACTGATTACCCAGCCCTTCACCGGCTGAGGCCCCCTTCACAAGACCAGCAATATCGACAAACTCTATAACCGCCGGAATAGTTTCTGCACTGCCTGAAAGCGTACTCAACGTGGCCAGTCGGTTGTCTGGAACTGGCACAACGCCCACTGAAGGATCGATAGTGGCAAACGGATAGTTGGCCATCAGTACTTCTTTTTTGGTTAGTGCGTTAAATAAGGTTGACTTACCGACATTAGGTAGTCCGACGATACCGACTGCAAGTGACATATGGCCGAGAGTGTAGCATTAAACTGCTGGTTTGTCATAAAAAAACTCCCGAACAAGCGGGAGTCGTGGTCGAGGGTGCCTGGAGGCTTGGGGGAAACCTAATAATACCGGCACCCTCGACTCGGTCGCTGGGGGTTTGCGACATTCAAGACAATAGCACTAGAGCGCTTTACGGGCAAGTTTACGGACGCTTTCTAGCCATTTATCGCGACACGTGTCATCCACTTTCTCGCACGGGCCAAAGACGGAGATAGCAGTTTTAATACCAGCAAAACCAAGAATGCCGTGTTGAATTTCGTTGGTGAAATCACCAAACTTCCACCACGTTTGGAAAAAGGTGTGGGTACCGGAAAGAACGATGACACGTCCGGTCTTGCCCTTGAGGTGCTGCTCAATTTTCTTCGTTTCTTTGTTAAAGTTGAAGGCAAAACCGGGAAGCCACGTCCGGTCAAAGAAACCTTTGAGGAGAGCTGGCATAGTCACCCACCAGTTGGGATAAATAACCACTACATGGTCTGCTTCTTTGATTGCCTCCTGGGCTGCTACAAGGTCTGGTTCTAAGGCCTGGATTTCCTTGTAACCTTTGTGCAAAATAGGGTCAAACTGTAATTCGCCGAGATTGCTGCGTACAACTTGGTGTCCAGCTTCAATCGCCGCTTCTTGGTAAGCGTCTGCAACCGCACCACTGTAGGTGTCTTTATCTGGATGACCCAGAAGAATGAAGATCTTTTTTTCCATATACAGCCAGTATAGCA
>JAASSY010000033.1 GCA_021767645.1 Candidatus Parcubacteria bacterium
GGCTGTACTGTGTATGGATAGAAGCCTTCTGGAACCGATTCATAGGTTTGTAGTTGCGAGTGAGCAGAGGCCATACCCGCTGCGAGTAATAGCGCAACTACACATTGCCAAAGAACACGCATTGTCACCCTCCCTTGGTTGCGTTTTTACACACTAGTATAAGAAATCCTTCAACGCAAATTGTGGATGAACATACTGTGGTATGTTCATTGGTGATTGAGAGGACTCGGCGCACGTCTTAGTAAAATTGTATATCACAAGCTAGTACTCATTTCAGTCCTGACCTATCCTTGATCAATAACTGAGGCAGAGAGGATTCGCTCCTTACAGGAGCAGTACAGGTTGTTGGTTACAATTTAGAGGACTCGGTCACGAGTCACTAACTATGATTATTTGCTGACGCTTCAATTCTAGTAAGTGCTCGCGACCCAGCCTCGGCTCTCTCTTTCACTGCTTCACTTCGAAATTCACATGAACCTGCGGCTTTCGAGTCCTCTCTGGTCACACAACGCAAAGACCGCAACACATTCGTGTTACGGTCTAAGCTTATGTGGACCAGAGAGGACTCGAACCCCCGGCCTCCTCAGTGCAAATGAGGCGCTCTAGCCAACTGAGCTACTGGCCCAAGCGAGTGAGAACGTAAAAGTTTACTTTTATGTTTCGCGAGCGCCGGGTCAGGAAGCTTTGCTTACTGGCCCACTACTCTATCTCGATTGGATGTGATGCTTACGTGTCTACCCAAGCGACCACTATCATAGTGATTTTAGCTAAAAAAGTCAAACGTCTATCTGGGAGAACTACCGTATGCTTAGTTCACTCGCTGTCCAGCAACCGTTGCTAAACCTGCCTCACTCCACGTCACACGATGCGCAGTAGCTGGTAGACTGAGTGCAGTAGCATTAACTGTGACAGGTACAAGTGAGTTGTTTTGAATATCGTAGATCAGTGACTGACACGTCTCACCAGCTGCATCGGCAACTTCACAGAAGTAAACAAAATGCTCATTCGGTGATAATGTAGCCCCGATAACTTGCGCAGCTGAGAGTAGGCGCTCGTTCTCAGGTGTCTTCAATACTAAACCAGCTTCGGTATAGTGCAGGGACATTACAGCTTGCTCTGATGCAACTTCATCAGGTTCTTGTGTTGGTACTGTGGTATCAATACTTTCGATCACTGTTGCTGACTGGGGCAAGGCTGGTACCACTTCGTCAGTACCGACTGTGGCTCCAAAAGCTATAAATGCTGTAATAAAACCAATTATGTATGAGGCGGTTACAATAGCCGCTCGTTCGTGACGTGTTCCTTCAATCATGTTTCTAGTATACCTCGCTGCCAGGAGTTGTAAGTGTATTAGTCCCCAGCCTGACTCCGTAAGTGTTCGATGCGTTCAGTTAGTTCTTTATCGAGCTTAGTTAAGCCCTCAGCATCGTGAGTTGTCGTAGTAATTTTAAGCTGTTTGTACGAATATAAAACATCAGGGTGATGATTAAGCACTTCTGCGTGCACCGTTAACCGAGCTAAGAATACCAGCGCTTCGACATGCTTTTGAAACTTCAACGTAGCAGTGAGCTTTGTCTCTGGTTTATTCAGCTTCCAGTCTGGGTATTTTTTTTGTAGCGCAGCAATCTGTTTTGAGCTTAGTGTTTTCATGAACGAGCAAGTTTAATTAAGTGTTCGATTAACTCATGGTACGTACCCCCTACGGCTTCAAGCGCCTTCGGAAACAATGACTCACCAGTAAGTCCCGGTAATGTATTAACTTCTAAAAAGACTGGGCCTTCAGGCGTGATAATGAAGTCACTCCGCGAGTAATGTCGTAACTCGAGCGCTGTGTGCACCCGATCAGTTAATTCGTGTAACGCTTCACGTTCTGCTCGCGTAAAACGCCCTGGGCAAATCTCTTCTGTAGTTCCATTATATTTAGCCTCATTATCGAAAAAGTCTTTTTCAGCTGGTGGTACGATTTCCACTACCGGCATTCGGTACAGTCGCTCACCTCGGTAGTTCTCTACCACCCCTACTGTCGCCTCCCGACCAATAATCCGTTCTTCGATCAACACTTCATCATGGCGCTCCAAGAGTTCTTTCATGGCTCTTGCTAATTCAGGTACTGTGGTAGCCGTTATCGTATCGATGGAGGAACCACCACTGAGTGGCTTCAGTACGTACTGTGGGCCAAACAATTGCGTTACCGCGTGCGCCGTATCGAGTGGATTACCATTACTTTCCCGTTTGACGAGCAAATGCTTCGGTACTTTAATACCAATTCGTTCTACGAGTTGCTTCGTCATCAGTTTATTCATAGCAATGGCTGAAGGATACGGCCGACTACCAGTGTACGGTACCGCGAAGCGCTCTAACAGACGTTGGACTTGGCCGTCTTCACCGTATGCACCATGCAATGCAATAAAAGCAACATCAACGCCCTGCAAAACCTGCTCCGGCTGTCGGTGAAAACCATCAACCAGCCAGTCCCCTGTTTGCGTAATGGTGACATCTTTAGTATGGAAATTGGCTTCCTCGAGAGCAGTTAAGACACCCCTCCCTGTTTCCAGTGAGACAGCATACTCACTACTCGGTCCACCTCGAAGTACCGCTACGGTTATTGATTGCATGCATTCATCATAGCATTGCTAACTAGTTCGGTTCTTTGTTACGACTGTGTATAGCGTTTGCGCCGCTTGTCTCTATGATAGGAAACAGCAAATCGATGAGCTTCAGCGTTAGCGAGTAAAATTTGATCGTGGAATTGCTCTTGAACTTTTTTCGCCGCGATGAGACGCTCTGGTTTGTGTTGTTCGTTTTTAACTACCGCCACCACTGGAATAACTAAGCCAAGCTTACGTAAAACATGCTCGGCGGCATTTTTTTGTGCTGTACTACCGTCAACCACAATTAACTGCGGATAAGGCCACTCCGGGTGCTGCAAACGTCGTTCAAGTATCTCAATCAGTGCAGCTGGGTCATTACTGCCGTTGACGCTCTGAATTTTAAACTTCCGGTATTCACTTTTCTGTGGCTCATCACCCTCAACCACCGTCATCACACCCACCATATCGGAGCCACTCAAGTGTGCTACGTCATAAGCCTCTATCCGCACCCGTCTATCATCGCGGTATACTTTTGTATCATCTCTAATTAAAGCTATGTCCTGAATATGTTCCAGGGCAAAAATGCGCCGCTTGACTTGAGCAGCCGCCTCAAATGCTTCTTGTTTAGCCAGTGCCATCATCTCGCGTTCTAGTTCTCGCACAAGTTGTTTTTTTTTGCCTTGAAAGAACAACGTAATGTGCCGAATTGTCTTAAGATACTCATCGCGATTTTCTTCTTTAGGGTAGAGGCCAATCTGGCGGTTGAAGTCAATCTTTCCTTTTGTCACACGACTCTTCTCTTCTCCAACTGGTTGTTTCGTGTCGTAATATTTGAATATTTTTCGTACTATTTTCAGTGCCTCGCGAAATAGCTGACCGCTAGGAAAAGGTCCAAAGTGATACTTGATTTCCTCGGCCGCGAACTGCTCAGTAAGGTCTTTCCCTCGCACCACGAGCACCCGCGGAAAATATTCGTTTGTTATGACGAGATGGTTATAGCTTTTGTCGTCTTTACTACGTGTATTGTAATGTGGCTTATGCGTACGAATGAGATTCGTCTCTAGAATCAACGCCTCAAGCGTGCTGTCTGTGGCGGTATAGTCTACGCGTCGAGCTTTTTGCACCATTTGGTCTATAAGCTCAGAGCGTTTTTCTTTAATATCAGCCGCAAAGTAACTACGTACGCGTGTACGTAGATTGGTGGCCTTACCGATGTAGAGGATTTCGTTGCGAGCTCCAATAAAAAAATATACACCCGGACAGGCTGGAAGATTTGTCTCTGTAAGGTCTGCTTTAATCACTCGCTAACTGTAGCAAACCAGCCATAAAGAGTGAAGTCGCCTTTGCGGGCGACTTGTTTGACTGCATGTCTACTTTTGTTAAGTGATTAGGATTTTGATTTTTTCAACATTTTGTCTAAATACTGGCCGGTGTGTGAGTCTTTGCAACGAGCCACCTCCTCAGGGGTACCTTGGGCTACTATCTGACCACCACCAGAACCACCTTCGGGGCCAATGTCTATTATATGATCGGCGCACTTAATAAGGTCGAGGTTGTGTTCAATGACCATAACAGTATTGCCCCGGTTCACCAACTCTTGCAGGATTTCAATCAGCAGTGCCACGTCGTCGTAGTGCAAACCAATGGTTGGCTCGTCGAGGAGGTAGATAGTTTTTTGTGTATGTGGCCGGTAGAGCTCGGAGGCTATTTTGACTCGTTGCGCTTCACCGCCAGAAAGCGTCGTAGCGCTCTGACCAAGTTCTAGATAACCCAAGCCAACATCCAGCAGTGTTTTCAGGCGCTCGTAGACTGACGGCACATCCTGAAAGAAGTCTGTCGCTTCTTCAACCGTCATATGCAACACTTCGTGAATATTTTTCTTCTTGTAGCGTACTTCGAGCGTCTCTCGGGTAAACCGAGTGCCATCACACACATCACACGTCACAAACACCGTCGGTAAAAAGTGCATTTCCACCGCAATCACACCGTTACCCTGACACGCTTCACAGCGGCCACCTTTTACATTGAATGAAAATCGGCCAGGCTTCCAGCCACGGGCGCGAGCTTCACTGGTAGCAGCAAACAAATCTCTGATGTGAGTAAAGGCACCAGTGTACGTAGCTGGGTTAGAACGTGGCGTACGACCAATGGGCGATTGATCAATTAGCACCGTTCGACCAAGATACTCCGTGCCGGTGATAGACTTAATGTTAAAGACCTTAGCCGTACGATGACGTTTTTCTAGTTTTGCCAGTAGGTTCTTGTGCAGAATTTCATACATAAAGGTCGACTTGCCGGAGCCAGACACACCTGTCAGGGTAATGAGGCGACCAAGAGGAATATCGACATTGCAATTTTTGATATTGAAGGCTTTACCACCACGAATTTTGATAGAGCCCTTTTCAGCTGTTCGTCGCTCGGGTAGTTCAATCCGTTTTTCACCGCGTAGATAAGCTAGCGTGGCCGAATTATTGGTGTTGTTTTTTGCCGAGAGAAGCTTGTCCATATAGTCTGACACCACCACTTCTCCACCATGCACACCAGCACCTGGGCCGATGTCTATGAGATAGTCTGCAGCGTAGATAGTATCCTCGTCGTGCTCTACGACTATGATCGTGTTCCCGAGGTTGCGGAGTTCAGTCAGAGTTTTAACAAGCCGGTCATTATCACGTTGGTGTAGGCCTATCGTCGGCTCATCGAGTACATATAAAGCACCTACGAGACCAGAACCGAGCTGTGAAGCAAGTCGTATTCGCTGCGCTTCACCGCCAGACAGCGTGTTGGCTCGGCGATTCAGTGTGAGGTATTCAATACCAACATCGTTCATAAACTTCAGGCGATCGATAATCTCACGCAAAGCCGGCCAGGCAATCTCGTAGTCCTTATCAGACAGTTCCAACGACGTCACAAAATCACGCGCCTCTTTCACTGTCATCTCCGTGAAGCCCACAATATTTACACCTAGGTTCTTTTTACCATCACCACCTAAATAGACACGTAAGGCCTCTGGTCGTAATCGTGCTCCGTGACAAGCTGGACAATCCTCGTCTTGAAAGATGCCGACTTTCCCCAGCCCGTTACACTCCTGGCACGCGCCATAGGGTGAATTAAATGAGAAAAGTCGCGGCTCCACCTCAGGAAATGAGGAGCCATCAACTGGGCAAATAAATTTTGCCGAAAGTGTACGCTCTGAGCCATCTGGTGACTCCACTTTCACCAAACCACCCGCTTCGTGTAGTGCGACTTCAATGGCTTCAGACAGACGTTCGTGCGAACCCTTGGGATCATCACGAAATTCACTAATGTATATTTCATCAACCAACACATCAATGTCGTGGCGTTTATTTTTAGACAAGACTATTTTCTCGCGCAGCTGCTTGATCTCACCGTCAATTTTAACTGTCTCAAAACCTTTATTTAGCAGATCGTAAAGCATCTGGTAGTACTCACCCTTGCGCCCAACCACCACGGGAGAAAAAATGCTGACCCGACCTTTGCTAACGTCTATCCCCATTACTGATGAAGATTGTGCTTTGGTGGCCGCCTTCACTTCTTTGTCTTCGATCGATTTTAAGATAATGCTCACGATTTCATCTTGGGAAAGTTTTTGGATCGGCACATCCACATCAAGACAA
>JAASSY010000009.1 GCA_021767645.1 Candidatus Parcubacteria bacterium
AGATATACCATATTGGAAATTACCGACCTCAAATTTCACGGCAAACACAAGCGGCCGACGCAAAATCAAGGCAGTAAAATAGTCAAGGCTATTGAGAAACTTAAACCTGTCCGCACATTTCATAAATTAGAAAAAGTAGAACAAAAAGACGAGCACACCCTAACAACAAAAAGTGACATTTTGGGCTTTCTATTTAATGATCCTCACTTTGCTGATTATGTAAAAAATGAACAAGCAAAAGGTGTTACGGTCATACTAGGATTACCAGAGGATGGTATACCAATATTTTTAGCAGATGACGCAAAAGAATACATGGCTGGTATTAAAGGAAATCGACAACATCGACGTATACAAAAGAAAAATAAGGTATAATAATGGCAACAATCGAATAGATTGCTTGTGTAGTAAAAAGCAAGTAGTGTATCGTCTCACGACCATGCCTATTTCGCACAAGAGATAAGAGGCCAAGCGCTACTTATTTCATGTGTGGAGTAGGTTTTTTCTATATCCATACATTTTATTTAAGTAAGTACTAAATAAAATGAAGAAACTACAATGGCGTACTGAAGTACGTACCGTGGATGAACTCATCCCACAAGCGATTAACCCTCGCACCATTACCGACAAGCAAATGTCGGACCTAAAGAAGAGTCTTAAAAAGTTTGGTTTGGCTGAGATACCAGCCATTGATACCAATGGCACCATCCTGGCTGGACATCAAAGAGTTAAGGCTCTTAAATTACTCGGCAAAGGTTCTGAGCAAATCGATGTCCGCATTCCGAACCGCAAGCTTACCAAAGCAGAAGCTGATCAATACCTCATCTCATCCAATAAGCTGGGCGGTGATTGGGATTTTGAAGCCCTCAAGAGTTTTGACCTCGACCTTCTTGCTGACTCTGGTTTTGACGACCTTGAACTCGCAGAGTTCTGGGATAAAGACCTCATTGCAGAAGATGATGTATTTGATGAGGAGAAAGCAATTGAAGAATCAAAGATTACCGATATTCAACTCGGTGACCTACTCATCCTCGGCAAACACAAAGTACTTTGTGCAGATTGCACTGACCCGAAAGCCATACAGACCCTCTTTGGTGAAGAACGTACGAGCATGATCTATAGCGATCCACCGTTCAATATAAATTTGGACTATAACAAAGGTGTCGGAAATAAGGGTAACTATGGGGGAAATGTAGACGACAACAAAAGTCCAGAACAATACAAAGCGTTTATCAAGCAGACCATGGAGGCGGCGTTGTCAGTATCAACCAAGGACAGTCACATCTTCTACTGGACAGATGAAGCGTGGGTCTGGGTGGCACAAACACTCTATAACGAGCTTGGTATAAAAAACCGCCGTCTAGCAATTTGGTTGAAGAACAACGCCTCACCGACACCTACCGTAGCCTTTAATAAAGTCACAGAGTTTTGTGTATACGGAACGCTCGGGTCTCCTTATCTAGCAGAAACTGTCAAAGATGCTACAGAAATTTTAAACCCTGAGCTAGGTACTGGCAACCAACTTCTTGAAGATGTAAATAATGTCTGGTCAGCCAAGCGACTTAAAGCGTCTGAGTATGAGCACCCAACTGCTAAGAATCCGTCACTTCATGAAAAACCAATTAAACGTTGCACCAAACCAAACGACATCATTCTGGATTCATTTGCTGGTTCAGGCAGTACCCTAATCGCCGCTGAGTCGCTTCATCGTCGTGTGTACTCAATTGAACAAAATCCAATCTTTTGCGAGGTTGTCCGAAAGCGGTACGAAAAGCTGACTGGAAACAAAGTAGAGATAATCAAGAACTTCTATGAAAAAGAATAGCCACGCCCCGAAGTTTCTAGAAGAAATGCGAAAGGTGCCGATCGTTCAAGTAGCTTGTGAGAAGGTCGGTATTTCTCGCAACACTGTCTATCGCTGGATTAAGGAAGATGCTGAATTTTCCAAGGACTTTGCCGAAGCTGAAAAAGCTGGTGTTGAGTTTGTAAACGATATGAGTGAAAGCCAATTACTCCAACTCATTAAAGATCGAAAGTTTCCAGCCATTCGCTTATGGCTCACCAACCACCACAAACGCTTCGCAACCAAACCACTTGAAGCAAAACATGCTCACAGCAACGACCTCACCGATGAGCAAAAGGACACTATTAAACAGGCACTTCAATATGCCAACTTAATCAAACCTGATCATGACTAATCTTCCTCCTGAATTATTAGAGCGCATTATCTCCGATCCACTTGTGCGGCGTGAGGTGACAGCTCGTAGTCACGGGTACTTTATGCCCGTGTACTTTAGTGATTACCTTAAACACCCTAGTGCTAAGTTTCATTCTGAAATGCTTGAGATTACTGAACGGACCGATCTTAAACTCGGTGTAGTTGTGGCATTTCGTGGTTCAGCTAAATCTACGATCTTTTCACTTTCGTATCCAATTTGGTCGATACTGGGCGTACAGCAAAAGAAGTTCGTACTGCTTATCTCTCGCACACAGACTCAGGCAAGACAGCTACTCCAGAACATCAAAGCTGAGTTGGAACGAAATGAACTCCTCAAACAAGACCTAGGTCCATTTGAAGAGCCACAAGATGAATGGCGAGCGTCATCGATAGTGTTATCTAAATACGATGCTCGCATCACTGTACTATCTGCTGACCAGAGTATGCGTGGACTTCGCCACAAGAGCCACCGTCCTGACTTGATCATTTGTGATGACATCGAAGACATTGCCTCGACTAAAACTCATGAAGGACGAGATAAAACCTTTAATTGGTTTACCGGTGAAATCATCCCTGCTGGTGACCTCGGCACCAAAATCATTTTGGTCGGTAACTTGGTGCATGACGACTCTTTAATCATGCGATTAAAGGAAAAGATTGAGTTTGGTGATGTGAGTGGCGTGTTTAAAGCTTTTCCGCTTATCGACAAGTACGGTGAGTGTCTGTGGCAAGAAAAATTCACCACCCCTGAGTCACTCACTGAACTACGGAAGGAAGTGATGAGTCAGAAAGCGTGGGAGCGTGAGTTTTTGCTCCGTATGATCCCAGATGAGGGTCAGATTATTGATCCGCTCTGGATAAGGCACTACCACGATATTCCGACTGATATGTATCCACTCGGTATCTATGTTGGTGTCGACTTAGCCATCTCAAAAAGCACCTACGCTGACTATACCTCCATGGTACCGATGTTGGTCTGTGAGAAGGATAAGAAGCTTTATCTCTACATCCTCCCTAAAATCGTACATAAGCGACTGAGTTTCCCTGAAACGTGTGCAGAGATAAGGCTACTCGAATATCAACTACGTTCAGAATACCTACTAGACCCGCTATTCTTTATTGAGAACGTGGCGTATCAAGAAGCTGTGGTGCAACAGCTAAAGGACGATGGAGTGAATGTCGAGGGCGTACGCCCACAAGGCGACAAGCGAGAACGTCTAAGTCTGACCGCTACACCACTAAGCGTGGGACAGGTGTTCTTTCCGTACGGTAAATCAAACGAGCTTGAACAAGAACTCATCAACTTTGGTGTTGAGAAGCACGATGACCTTGTCGATGCATTTTCACTCGCTGTACTTGAGATTTTAGTAAACCGAAAGCCAAAGAAACGAGGAATCTTATTCGGTTAGTATGTACACGCTTTAACTAGTTCACCAAACTGGTAGATAAACACATCTGCGTCACGGACGTGATCAGGTGCGTTTTGTCTTAGATTATCTCCGATGACAGTACAGTACGAAGTAGCCGCTACGTCATTGATCGGCACTTCAGTATCTACAGTAATACGAATTAATATACCGTCTTCATTATTAGCAAGCTGGGTATCTAACCAGCGACCTTCGGCGTATTCATCTAAACCTGCTTGAATCGCTGCCATATCACCAGGTCGTTTTGGTGTATTGTCTTCAGACGGAGACAATACCAGTGAAGTAACAATACCGATAAAAATAATCACTACGATTAACCCTCCGACACCAATACCTTGTTTAGCTCGACAGTGCGGACAGCGTCGAGCTTTCTTTGGAATGTCCATCTGACATTCACGACACTTCTTTGTTTGTTCGTTTGACATTAAATTGTGGCTTACGTTTTTAAAAAGGAGCGGATACACAAAGCCCGCTACCAGGAGAGCCGAAGCTCCTACAAGAGTTTCCCCTTGCAACGTAAGCCACGCCCTGATAACGGGTTCTCTGTGGCTTACGTTTTCGTACCATACCGCCAGAAATCTGTCGGGTTAGGTCACTTGTTGTGTATGAACATAATAGCTCAAATATGGCTACTACGCCACGTATCCTAACGCTGGAATAGTGTTTTGCTAAGCTTCATTACCAACAATATATAAACAGAAAGGCCTGCCCGACTGCTCGGACAGGCCACATTCTGAAGAAATCAACGGAGGAATGAGTCAATCTCCATGTATCCTCCGCGCTTGCCGTCACGCATCCAGTAGGAACCGGTGATATCGAATTCACCGTCGATGGTTTTTCCCCAGAACATCCAGTTGCGACGACCTGTGTCGTTGCACCGAACACCCCAGAGTCGCACAGCAATGCCTGTACGGTGTCCTTCGAGCGTAAACTCAGTGGGAACCCCTTCAAACACAGCTGTGGCGAGTGCCATACGGTCAGGACCGTTTGTCAGCCCAACCCGACCTTTCTCAAGACGTGCAAGCATGGTGATTTTGGCGGTCATAGCGACCTCTCCTTTCTTAGAATGAGGAGCGACATTGCGTCTTTCTCCTACAACACAACAGCGTGTTGCTGTGAAAAAATACCATAAATATGCTCTTTGTCTAACAAATTTTGGCGAGTATGTAATACATCAACAATTTGCATAGCTATGCAGAATGTCTTGGTCTGGCATTAATGGTTGATATGGAGGGAAATATATCGTTATCAGAGGCACGGGTTAAGTACTGTCTATACGCTCGTAAGTCGACCGAGTCAGATGAACAGCAGGCACTTTCAATTGATTCACAGATTAAAGAAATGCAAGCAATTGCCGAACGACACAATCTGAATGTGGTTGAGGTGAAGCGTGAATCGCATTCTGCGAAAGAATCTGGGAAACGGCCAGTCTTCAAAGAATTGTTGAATGACATCGCCAATGAAAAATACAACGGCATACTGACTTGGGCACCAGATAGATTAAGTCGTAATGCTGGCGACCTTGGTACTGTGGTTGATCTCATGGACGCTAAAAAACTCATCCATATACAGACATACGGCCAGACATTCTCAAACTCTCCAAATGAAAAGTTCTTGCTGATGATTCTATGTTCTCAGGCTAAGCTAGAGAACGACAATAAGAGTATTAACGTAAAGCGTGGAATGCGAGCACGAGTCGAAATGGGATTGTGGCCGTGCAAGCCACCAACTGGTTATACGAAGTTCAAGCGGATAGATCAGAAGTGTGAAGCAATTCTAGACCCTGCACGAGCACCCATCATCAAGCAGATGTTTGAGAAAGTTGGCTACGATGGTTGGACAGGCAGAAAACTGCATCTGTGGCTTAGAGACGAGATTGATTTTAGAACTGAAAATGGCAAGCATCTCTGTCTTGGCAACCTCTATCGCATCCTCGAAAACCACTTCTATTACGGCCGTTTCGAGTATCCTAAAAACTCAGGCAACTGGTACGACGGCGTCCACGAGCCAATCATTACCAGAGAATTATTCAACATAGTTCAAGAACAAATCAAAAGCCAAATCCTAGAACCACGTTCAGCTCAGAAAGAGTTTGCTTTCACCAAAACTATGACCTGTGGTCTCTGTGGCTCGGGTATTACCGCCGACGAGAAATTCAAGAAACAAATGAACGGCAACGTCCACCGCTACGTCTATTACAAATGCACTCGTACCAGAGACTCCAATTGTGATTGTGGGTTTATAAATGAAAATGACCTTATCTTGCAGTTACAATCTCTGCTAGATGATATTGATATCAAGGTCGTGCCAATGCGTGACAAAATCACCAACGAAGTACGTCGATACAAGCAGTTTCAGCAGATGCTCCTAGGAAATGAGACCAAAATAGCAGTGAAAGACATTGATATCCGTAACTACTGCAAGTTCATCCTTCAGGAGGGTGACTTGGAAGAAAAGAGAGATTTCCTCAGATGTCTTAAAAATTCAATCTTCTTAAACAAGAAAAAGATAATTTTGTCATGATGAGGATTGAAAGAATCTTACTGCTACGGCAATCGTTTCTTGTACTTTTTGATGGCCAGTTGATATCCTTCTTCGAGTAATGGTTCGAGTTTTGAAAAAGTCTCGAGCGATGGATTAAGTACTGATATCCATGACATCCAGCCATATACTGGGTGCGGCAAGATGGTGTCGAGCGTAGTAAAATCGTAGTCCATCGCAACAACACCGCCCGCTGCCGGACGCTTAGGTTGTTCGCCAAACAATGTATAAAAACTTGTCTTAGAGATACCTAAATTGAGACGGTACACACCATTTCGGTTAAGTGCCGAAGCGGTGTCGTTAGCGCCGTCGTGCTCTTTAAGGGTAAGAAAGTAAATGCCACGCTTTAGTATTCCCTCAGGATTATAAAACAATCCAGTTTCTCCCCAGCTTTGTATCTCTACTAATCCAGGATATGTATGTTGTATACGTGCAATGATGTCCTCAATGTTCATAGTCGTAGTCCTTATTTATTTTTATATATTGAAAGTTTTGCTATAGGTTCGAAATGCTTTCAATAGCTGCAAAAATTCAGACTCACCTGTCGCAATAAAATAGTATGATTTCACAATATTACCTTCTTTTACTTTTTCGTTTGCAATCACACCGGTTGCAACCAGATGAGCCAGTCGATCAGCAAGGGTTTTGGTACTAATGCCACTAATTGATCGTTTTAAACTGCCAAACGAGTGACGTCCTTCGAGTGCCAAGATGCTCACTAAGAGCAGGGTGTACCGTCCTTGCAGTGTTGTGAAAAGCTGTTCAACCACCATGCAGTCGTCGTCGGTCCAGCTTTTGATTGCGTATTGTGTCATATGCCTAGTTACGTTTTGGTAAGTAATTGTAATACTTTCATTACCGCTTACAATACTAAAGTAGTTTAAAAAGTAAAGTATAAATATGGTACTAGAAGTAGCAAGTTTTACATTAGTAGATGGCACAGACGTAGATGCATTCCTGCATGAGCACACAAAGTTTCATACTGACTGGGTAGCAACGCAACCTGGCTTTGTGAAGAGAGTCACCACCTGTGGTGACGGTGGTGTATGGAAGGATGTGGTCACCTGGGAATCGCTCGACGCAGCGCTAACAGCCATGAAAACTATTGGCGGAATTGAGGAAGGGCAAGCCTGGATGTCGATGATGGATGGAGCATCAATCAATATGTATCACGGCGAAATCAAGTTTGAAGCATAGCAATTACACATACAAACCTGTCAGTGCGCCATTTTTACATACGAAAGAGAAATGTAGCGTATTGGTGGCGGAACGCTGGTGTGGTTTGCAGTCTTTTTCCGGCTCTGGCTGGGATTGCTGAATATGAACTTGGCTACGCCAGTTGTGCTTATGGTAGCAGTTGCCACTGGTGTAGTTTGAGGTAATTGTGGCAGCGTACATAGTGTATCGTTTTGGAACAGCTCGATCGGTAACTAACGCACACTAGTTTCGAGGTGCACAATATCTTTCCTGAACACAAAAGCCACTCAGAATGAGTGGCTTTTGTGTTGATTTATGCTAGTGCTTTTGAGTCTAATTACGACCCATAAACAGCTAGCTGTCAATGGTGATCCCACGGGGAATCGAACCCCGATTTCCAGGATGAGAACCTGGCGTCCTGGCCGTTAGACGATGGGACCAGTTATGGCAGCTATAGCCTGGCGGTTCGATTCCAAGGAATCGGTCACACGTCAGAATCAGCGATTCTGCGTGCGACCCCGCCTCACCTGTCGTACTCGCGATTGCTCCGTGCGACATGGTTCCGGCTCTAGCTGATGTACCAAAACCAAACTATTGGTTTTGTACCTCGCTTCGCTTCGGTACATCAGCTAGCCCCGCTTCCCAGATGAATACCTGGCGTCCTGGCCGTTAGACGATGGGACCAAATCTAGTGCGGGTAATAGTAGCAAAAAGCTTGAAATGATCAATAGATAGTTGTACTTTGCTATTAGAAAGGGAGGGTCTTTAATGTTTACAAATCCGAAACGCAAACAGGTACTTGAGGCAGCAGTGCAACTCTATGAGACAAATGGTCACGAGCCACTTCCTCATGATTCTGGCTCGGTCTGGAACTCGACTTCTGCCCTCGCGTACTCGCTTACATGCGCACATTGTGAAGCAACTGCACACGTTGATACAAAAACACTAGTAATAAGTGGCACAGCTTACCGACGTACGTGTGCTGGTCCTGGACTAATTCGTCACAACATCCGCAGACTTCATGCAAGCAATCACAGCAGACGCCCCGCATAATTGGGGCGTCAATTCATTTTAAGTTACCGCTTGTCCCACATCACACTCTGACGGACGAGAAGTTCGGGTGCCTGATCCGGCTCTTTAAGAATTGTTTTGACGAGTCGTTCAGCACGGATACCTTGCGAAGCTTTCACCAGCACCACATCACCAGGTTCTAGTTTACGAGCGATTTCATCAGCCGCTCGGTCGATATCATCATACTGCCATACAACTTTTTCACTCATGCCAAATTCAAGGGCTGTTTCGGCCGTCTTCCGTGAACGCATACCCACGGTAACCAACATGTCAGCTGCTTCTGGAACCAGCTTACCGATGTGTTCATGCGCTCGCGATGAAAACTGTCCTAGCTCAAGCATGTCTCCTAAGACAGCAATCTTGCGTCCATCAGTGGTAATTTCTTTGAGTGCGGTGAGAGCTTGTTCTGCTGCTGCTGGTGATGAATTATAGGTATCGTCTAAGATGGTAATGTCGTTCTTCCCTGGCAGTAGTCGCATGCGACCCGGCGTCTGTTTGTTACGACCAAGTGCCTCGGCAGCTGCTGTTAGCGGCACCGCGAACTGAGCAGCTACCGCTAGCGCAGCTGCACTGATATAGACATGGGGTACACCAAGCGCACCGTAGACAGTCACCGGCACTGTCTCATCAATATGTTTGACAACGAACTGGAGACCAACTGGCCTCCCCTGCTCGTAATGGATCACATCCTCACCCGCAGTAAACTGAGACTGGCTGTAGCGGCTATAGCCAATCGCTTGCTGTCTCACCTCTTGTAATGAACGACGAATACGTTCATCGTCATGATTGTAGATCACGACTCCGTCTGGTTTCAGGCCGTTAACTAGTTCCATCTTTTCGGCTGCCACCTCGTCTGGTCCACCGAAGTACTCAACGTGTGACGGTACATCAGGAAATCGAGTCAGCACAGCTATATCAGGCTTTACCCAACTACACAGTCGCTTCATATCGCCCGGTCGATCAACGCCCATTTCCAACACCAGCACCTCAGGATAGTTGCGAGAAAACAGTGCGCTGATGGCGCCGTCAACAATATTACGCAGCCATAAAAGTGGGCTGTCCCAACCATTTTGCAGACCTAAGATTGAAAGTGGTACACCAATATCTGAATTGAAGCTTTTTTGACTTTTTCGCGTATGGACATGCTGCTTCAGCACCGTATAAATAGCATCTTTTGTACTCGTCTTCCCGACATTTCCCGTAATACCAATGATGGTTGGTCGAGCCCGCTTCAAGAGTAGTTTAGCCTCGGCGGTAATGATAGCGATAACGATTTGTTTAAATACCTGTTTCATAGAATTGCTGCTTAACGGTCAGGAGGTACATTATAGTAATTGATCAAGAATTTGGAAATATCCATGAACGGTTCCGTCAATGTCTCTGAAGCGTACCGGGCGCCTTGCGGCTCTACAGTATATAAAAAGACGAGATATTCTGGATCATACGATGGGAAGTAGCCAAAGAACGAGTGCAGGAAGCGATCCTCGTAGTAACCACCGTTTTCATTATCAGCAATTTGTGCTGTTCCGGTTTTGGCTGCTATTGAATGGTTAGGTAGAGCTACATCACCGCCACCCAACGCCTCGTCTACCACGGTTGTGAGCATACGAGAAATGGTCGTACTCGTTTCTTCAGTGAAGACCTGATCGCCATCAGGGTACAACACTTCTTTTCTAGACCCATCTTCATACTCTATTGCTTCCACCAGGTGGGGTGTTACAAGATGACCACCGTTCCCAAGTGTAGCAAGTGCACGTACGGTAGCTACAGGCGTCAAGGCAATACCTTGTCCGAATGAAGCAGTCGCGTACTCTACGTCGCGTGGTGAATCGAGGTTGCTAATCAAACCATACACTTCATTTGGCAAATCAATCCCCGTTTCGCTACCGAGTTTAAGTGATTTAAAGTAGTTGCGAAATGATGTTTTTCCCATTTGGTCGACAATAAAGGCTACGCCAGTGTTCAATGACTGGTTGAGCACTTCCTGCATAGAAACTGTCCCTCGTGCTTTTCCGTCATAGTTTCGTATAGTAAAGGTGTCGAGGTCAAGTGCACCGCTGTCGTAGTAGGTGGTCTGTGGTGTTACTGCCCCACTATCAATCCCAGCTGCAACGGTTAACGGCTTGATGATAGACCCCATCTCATAGACGTCTTCGACGAGTGGGTTACGAAAGTCGCTAATGGTATAACCGGAACGATCGTTTAAATCAAATGTTGGTACGACATTCATAGCGACGATCTCACCCGTCTCTGGATCCATAATAATTCCACCCGTTAGACGACTCTCCCAGGTAGCCTGCGTTTCTTCCAGGGTTTGGTCGAGCATACGAGACACTGTCGGCTCTATAGTAGTCACTAAATCCCCCGCTTGTACGGTTTCGTTAGCAAAGATAAGGTCACCGAGCCCGGTGAAAATTTCAGCAAAGAAATTTACTGCCAACTCACTATTACCACGCTCAAGTGTATCTTCGTAGTAACGCTCCAACCCATATCGACCAACCAAACCTTCAGACTGATCACTGCTATGCCCGACAAAGCCAACCACACGAGCAGCCACTGCTTCTGCAGGATAGTATCGCCATTGGTTGCGATAGAGCAGTACCCCGTCAAGCTCCAACGCAGCAATAGCTTCTGCTACTGGAGTTGAGACCGTGGAATCAACCTCAACATATGTACGGTTTGGTTTATTAGCTGCGTTTAAGAATATCTCCTTATCAAGCGTCATCACATCAGCCAACTGCTGATACGCAGCTTCCGCGTCAGTGATATTAGTCGGGTCTACCGCCATTACATAACCAGCCTGTATCGCAGCCGCCGACACTTTCTCATCCTGTTTTGTAGTAAAGTAAATACTCCCTCGGTCATACAACGAGCGCACAGTGTGGGTGTACTGTCGATTTGCTCGTTCGGTATAGTAATCATGCTGCATGATCTGCAGGTAGTACAAACGCGCAATCAAAAGCAGAGCAATACACAGTATAAAACCGGTAATTACTCTGATTCGTATAATGGCTGTTTGGCGTACACTCATGGCGAGCTTATCATAACAGCACGTTAGTTGGAGTCATTAAGCACCAGGCTTGGTGAGCGCCGATCAATAAAGACCTTGTTTGTCACCTCATTGTAACCTTGCAGTGAAGAGATGCGCTCACTCACACGATGTTGTGCCTGAATGTACTGACTCTCAAGTAGTGCAATCTCTGAATGTAACTGCTGCACTGACTGTTCGACCTCGGTTCGCAACACAACGTGCATGACGGACGCCGAGAGAAAATACATATACGCGACACTCAAAAGGACGATCGTACCAAGCAGCATTCGCACATACAGCACTGGAGAGTATTCAGTTGTAAATTTTGTTCCCATCATACTATTTCCCATCTACTTCTTTTCGAGAATACGTAGTTTGGCACTACGCGCTCGAGGGTTCACCTGTAATTCTTCTGGTGTCGCTGTGATTGGTTTTTTTGTAATAACCGCAGCGATTTGATCGTGTGCAAAAGCACGAAACGTGTGTTTCACTATCCTGTCTTCTAGACTGTGAAAACTAATGATTGCCAGTCTGCCCCCTGGTCGCAGAGCTAGTACGGCATCAGCAATGAGCTGTTCCAACACAGCAAATTCATCGTTCACTGCAATCCGCAACGCCTGGAATGTGCGGGTTGCTGGGTGGGTTTTTGCCCGCGGTGAAGTGCGTACCACCCCTTCCACCAGAGTAGCCAGCTCTCGTGCTGTAGTGATTGGTGTTGTGGTACGAGCAGCCACAATTGCCTTGGCAATTTTTCGCGCAGCTCGTTCTTCACCGTATCCATATATGACATTCGCGATATCTGCTTCAGCCCAATCATTTATGATATCGACAGCAGTAAAGCTGTAGGTAGCTGGGTCACCGTAAGTCATATGAATTGGTTCATCACTCTGAAAGGAAAAACCTCGCGGTAAACCAGACGAACCATCAAACTGCTCCATGCGCCACCCTAAGTCAGCTAAAATTGCGTCGACGTTATCGATGTTGAGTTCAGTTAGTATGGACTGCAGCTCGCTAAAGTTACGCTCAACCAGATGAATGGTTGGTGTAGCCTGAGCGAATCGTTCTTCATTTTGTGTTATGGCCGTTGGGTCTGCATCGATACCGATGTAGATGCCGTCCGGACCGAGGTGTGACACTATTTCCCATCCGTGTCCCCCAGCGCCAAGTGTACAGTCAACGACAACAGAACCTGACTCGAGGTTCAGGGCGTCAACAGATGCTTCTTTAAGTACAGTAACGTGTCGCATAGCGAGGTCATTACTGTGGTTTCGGGCTGGTAGTTTAGAGGACGCCTACGTCGCCAAGTTTTTCAGCTAAGGCATCAGCCTGCTGTTCTACCTTGTGCTTGTAGTCATCCCATTGCTTCTCATCCCAAATTTCTACACGATCATGGACGCCTGCGAGCACTGTCTTTGTATCGAGTGCCGCAAAGTCCTTCAAAAAATCTGGAACGAGAATACGTCCAACACTATCTACCTCCACTTCTACTGCTCCGGAGAGAAAGAAGCGATTAAACCCTCTTGTATCCGCTTGGCCGAGTGGCAGTTGACCAATCTTTTCAGTGATCTTCTGCCACTCCTTCAGCGGATATACAAAGAGACAGTTATCAAGACCGCGAGTGATAACAAGCTTTTTACCCATTTCCTTACGCCATTTGCTGGGCAAGGACAGCCGTTTTTTTGGGTCCAACGTATGCCTGTATTCACCAATTAACATAATCTTGATAGTTTCACGTCAGCCTGGTGTGAGGCGGCGACCGGTGGAGCGGTCACAGCCTGGCACCAAGCTAACGTGTCTCTGTATACCTTCTTATCGAAAGTATACCACTATCTCCCACCACATCCCTATTCTATACCACTTCACCCCACCGTCCACCACACTTGTCCACACTTCATCCCACCACAGGCACCCGAACGCAAAAAGCACGCGACATCAGTCGCGTGCTTTTTATTTCTGCTATACGGAGTTATCAGGCTGAGATTGGTGGCACAGCGCCAAATCTGCGGCTACGCTCGGTAAACCAGCGAATATCTCGGTCAAAACAATCTGTGGTGTAGTCAGGCCACAACTCGTCCACAAAACGACATTCAGCATACGCTGTTTGCCAGGGTAGAAAGTTTGACAACCGACGTTCCCCACCGGTACGTATTAAGAGATCGACATCTGGCACATTTCGTGTATCAAGCGCATCGGCGACGTCCTGCTCAGTAACTTCGCCTGCACGACGGTAATCATGCTCACGTAGCAGTTTGTTGACAGCGCGTACCAGCTCATCATGTCCACCGTAGGCAATCGCCACCTGCAGTACCATATTGCTGCCATCCTGTGTTTCTGTTTCCAGGTGACGTAGTGCTTTTTGCAGGGATTCGCTTAGGCGATTCCGATTACCGATCACTTTCACTGCGACACCTAGCCGTTGTAGCTCTTTGATATCACGGCGTGCAGTAGCAAATTTATGGAATTGGCGCATGATAGCTTTTACCTCATAATTTTTGCGCTTGTAGTTTTCCGTAGAAAACGCATACACCGTAAGGTAATTTACACCAAGCTCTTCAGCAGCGTGCCGGATAATTTCGCGAGCTTGTTTGGCCCCTTTGTCGTGACCATTGGTACGTGCTTGCCCTTTGTGCTCTGCCCAACGACCATTACCGTCCATAATGATTCCGACGTGTCGTGGTGTTGTACGTTCCATTTCATTCTCCTTAAGATCTGTAAGAACTTATTTGATCTGTATTACTGTAACACGCTTTACTGTCAAAAGTTGCAGGAGTTGACTCTTACAAATCCGCCTCATTAGATGATTCTTTCTGATCTTTTGGCCTCATCAATGGAAAGTACTGGGTCTCACGAATCGGTTTATCTACCAAGTAGGCAAAGAAACGCTCACCGAGAGTAGCGGCGCCAAAAGTTGGTGGAATACCGTACTCAAGCGCTTCGACAAACTCCCAGTCCGGCATCATTGCCTCCTCATCACCTGCCGCTAATAGTTCTGCTTGAGCTTCAAACCGTGCTTTTTGCTCCTCTGGGTCATTGAGCTCAGCAAAACAGTTGTTGAACTCAGCACCAGCCACAATAAGCTGCGCTCTGATTACCGTACCTTCTTTCTCAGGGTTGTCTTTTGAAAGTGGTGACACGAGTTTTGGTTGACCAGTCAACCATACCGGCCCGGCAATATGTTTACGACAATATTTCCAGAGTGTATCAGTCAAACGTTCGCGGTTACTCCCTTCATGTTCAATACCAAGCTCAACCACTTTTGCAAGCAGCTCTTCGTATGAAGCTTCCAGAACATCGACACCTGTCTGCTCTCTGATTGTCTCAACGTAATCAATCCGAACAAATGGACCAGCAAAATCGACATCAAAGCCTTTAATAGAAAATTGTCGTTGACCAGCAAATGCTTCATCAAGGACGTAGTGGATGTGCTCCTCCAGCAACGCTAAGCCATCATCGAAGTTCATGTAGGCGGCATAGAACTCAATGTTGGTAAACTCTTGCAAGTGATCAGGGCTGGTGCCTTCGTTACGGTACACTCGACCCACCTCGAAGGTGCGTGGAATACCAGCCGCCATCAGTCGCTTCTGCCACAACTCCCCTACTGAAATGCGCAAGTAGACATCTATATCGTAATCATCGTGATGCGTAACAAACGGATTCGCTTCTGCGCCTCCGGTCGTAGTCTCTAGGGTTGGTGTGTGGACCTCGATAAAGCCTTTGTCCTCCAGGAAGCGACGCGATGCTCGCCAAAACGCCGCTTTTGTATCAAACATGTTGCGCACGTCTTGATTGGTCAGTATTTCGAGATATCGTTTACGTAGTCGGTCGTCATCGTCTTTGAGACCAAAATGTTCGGTCGGAATAGTAGCCAGCGCTTTGGTGAGTACTCGCCAGCTCGTAGGAGCCAAAGCATTTTGCCCTCGCTTCGTAACGTACGTTGTGCCTGTCACTTCAATAAAGTCACCGACATTCATCGTTTCAATAAAACGATCGAAATCAGCTTCTGCCATGAACTCTTTCGAGAGGAAAATCTGTAGCTTGGCTGTTCCGTCGTACAGATCGACAAACGCAATAGCACCGTGTTCACGAAACGCCATAATTCTCCCAACCAATGTCAGTGACTGTTCTGCTAGTGCACCAAACTGCTCTACTACTTCAGCCACAGTATGGGTTTGGTGGGTATCTGCTGGGTACGGGTTATGACCGGCAGCAATGAGTTGGTCGCGCTTACGCTCACGATCAGCGCGCAGTACTTCAGATTCAGACATACGGCCTATACTAGCGAGAATTAGGTTTTTTGCAATGGAGAAACAAACAAGCAGCGATCGGTGTCGCTGCTGGCTGCCTAGGTGACTTTAAGGATTTTGTACTTTTGCTTACCAGCGGGTGTCGCAAACTCAATTTCTTCATTTTTAGTTCGGCCCATAAGTGCCTCTCCCAGCGGTGAAAGGTAAGAAAGTTTTTTATCGTGAATGTTTGCCTCTTCTGTACCAACAATGGTATAGCAAATGTTTGACTTCTCTCCCGGCTTCTGGATACACACCTCAGAACCCAGTCCTACCACGTCACTCTTATCGTGTGAGACAATTTTTGCCTCCTTTATTACTGTTTCGAGGTGGTTAATCCGTTCTTCGATTGCCGCCTGCATATCGCGTGCTTCTTGATACTCAGCGTTTTCTGACAAGTCACCGAGGCTACGAGCGTATTCGAGACTCTCAGCGACTTCTTTTCGACGAACGGTCTTGAGGTGCTCAAGTTCTTTCTTAAGTTCTTCAAACTTTTCTTTCGTGAGGTAGGTTTGTGTATCGTTCATAGTGTGTTACTTAGGTGTTTGCACCATTATACGCAGTAACGCAAGCGGGTCAATCTGTGCACAACTACTCACCTTCTGTTGCTTCACTTATCCCTAAATAACCCGGTCGATGATGGCTTATCCATTCGACTACATCGCCCATAATAGTAGTCGCACCCAGTGCATTACTACGCGGCGCCTGATCCATCATCAAGATAAATGAGTATTGTGGTTCTTCGTACGGCCAATACCCAGCTGCCCATGAGTTTACAAACGCGTTGCCGGCACCAATCTCTGCTGTACCTGACTTGGCCGCGATTGCTACATCGTTTCGCTCCAGCGAACGCGCTGTACCTCGTTCGTAGTTAACCGTCATGCGCATGCCTTCACGAACAATTCGTAAAATATCAGGGTCAAGGTCAATATCTTCATAGGCAGCGGTTTGCCCTTCGACCACTACTGGTGTGTAGAGACGACCTCCATTTGCCAAAGCTCCGTACGCTACCAACATCTGCAATGGCGTGACCTGCCACCCAAACTGACCAATTGACGTGTGATAGGTATTCCCTAGCGTCCAATCTTCCGCAAACACCTCTTGTTTCCAACTGGGTGATGGTACTGTACCGGCTTGTTCATTTGCTAATTCGATTCCGGTACGTTCACCAAAATTAAAGAGCTCAAAGTATTCATTTAGTTTCGTGATACCCAAGCCAGGTACTGACTGGTCAAATCCGGCTTGTGGTATTGCTATCTCGGGCAAGCCACCACCAATGATGTAAAAGAAAACGTTAGAAGAAAACGCAATAGCTTCACGAATAGTCATTGACCCCTGTGTTCGCCAGTCCGCAAATCGAGTGGGATTGCCCGGGTTGTAAGGATTAGGCAGCACCAACGCACCATTACTGTAAATCTCGGTACCGGATGATATAACCCCCTCTACCAAAGCTGCATAGGCTACAAACGGCTTAACGATAGAGCCGGGTGTATACGCTCCGGCAAACACCTTATTCAAAAACGGGAAACGGTCATCTTGGTTATACTGTGCAATCAGTTCAGTATCATCACCGTCCGCCATCACTTCAGGGTCATACGATGGGAAGCTGGTCATAGCAATAATTTCTCCCGTTCGAACATCCATAATAGCGGCAGCTCCACTGCGAAAACCAGCCTGCACTGTCGAAGTCGCAATAATGTCATGCATTGCTTCTGACAGCTCAGCATCAATAGTCAGCTTCAGCTCATCACCAGGAGCTGGGTTCTCTACCACGTGCTCACCGATTAGCTCTCCTAGAGCATCAATCTCGAGTAGCTGCCGACCATTCGTACCGGAGAGGATGCTGTTATAGGCTGCTTCGATACCATTTCTCCCGACATACTCAGTACGGTAATAGAATCCTTGCTTATCTTTCAATGGGTAACTCACATACCCGATCAACTGACCAAGTCCCGACCGGTCAGTATAAGCTCGAACCGGAAAATTATACTGTCCGTCACTATCTGGCTCATTCCAAGCTAACAACTCACCATGACGATCGAACACAACACCACGTTCTGCGATGAGTACGCTCTCATCGATAGAATTTCGCTCGCTGGTTGCATAGTATTCAGCACCCTCAATCACCTGTAACCGGAACAACTGTGACAAAAAGCCCAACGCAATCATCACAAACATGATGCCCACGATGACGACATTGCGAGAAGTAATCGGTAACTCACGCTTCCCTTCCATGCGCTGCTGATTAAATTCAGGCAGATTAGAAGCGTCGAGAAGAATCTCCTCAAACGCCACTCCAGTATCTGGTTTACGACGAGACCACGACATTGCTATTTATTATATATGAATACATGGGGACGCAACCACTCAGCTAGCAAAAGGGTAAGCGTAAAGATGGTCGTGTACCACGGCAGTACACTACCCGTGCCGTATACACCGTCTGCCAGCAAACCCACCAGTACGATTTCCGCACCACGAAACCAAACGATATATAACAGACCACATATTACCGCCAGCCACCACGGACCGGTCGCTGCTGTCACAAGCACTAACAATATACTCACGATACGCAACATCATAGATCAGTTGTAGTGGTGGCTGTTGTGGTACTCGTACTACCAGTCGAGGTTGCTGTAGAAGTACCTACTGTTACTAATACATCGTCCGGTACGGGCACCGAGAAGAGATCTGTGTTAGCGGCCGTTACATTTGCCTGTGCTGTCTCAAAGCTACTCCCAGTAAGCGCCGTATTACCAACCGCTACTAGTCGAATCCCTTGCAGTGGTAGCTCAGGTGAAACAAAACCAAACTGCTCAGGCTGGGTTGGTGATGATTCAACGTGAGTTACTGCTCCATACACCCCTGACGTGACCGCTGGCACAATCACTAGATCGCCTTCGTTTAATTCGATACCTTGTGGCACCCCAATCCGCAGCTGTCCACCACCCATACCGACGGCTGTGGTGTAAATATCTGGACCAAACACAAATACTGTCGAACTGAAACCGGGAGTTGTCACCAGAGTTACCAATGCGGTATGGCGAGTGGTCGATTGTACATACCCGATCACTGTCTGGTTGCCGATATACACTGGTGCACCTTCAACAATCCCATCGACCCGACCTTGGTCGAGCATCAAGACGTCATACGGCAACTGGTTTGGGCGAGCAATCACGCCGGCTAAAATACGCTCACTACCATCTTCTGCGAGCAACGAACGGAGTTCAGCGTTTTCCTCCTTCAGCAGCGTCAGCGAGTGCTGATCACCTGAATGCTCTAAGACTTGCTGCTCGAGCTGCTGCATCTCTGCCACCAAAGCACTACGATCTCGCAAAAACTGTGGCAAACTGGCACTCGATTCATAAAACCACGACTGTACAGCGACGATCGGCAACATAACGAGCGCCGCCACACCAAATAGCAAGCGTGGTACCAGGTAAAACAGCGCCGCTCCAAACACTGCAAATATAATTGTGAGCTTTACCCGCTTAGTCACCGATGATCGGCGAGAGCTCCCCTTCATTGTCGATGAGAATTTCTTCATAGTCGTCTAGGTTCTCTAATACAATACCAGTTCCGCGAACCACCGCTCGTAGCGGGTCGGGCACAATGTGTACTGGTACCTGCATAAGCTCTTCAATCAGCGGTGCGAGTCCCGGGATAAGCGCACCACCACCGGCTAGATATATTCCTCGCTGCATCACATCGGCCAGCACCTCTGGCGGCGTTTTTTCCAACACATCCCGAACTGCCTCAACTACCGAATCAACTGACTGTGATACGGCCTGACGGATATCGGTTTCAGTAATTACCACTTCTTTGGGTAAACCGGTGACCACATCTCGACCACGGACCACCATCTCCTTCTCTTCTTGGTTCCGGTCAATGCTGGTGAGTAGTATTTTCGCCTCTTCAGCGGTCTTGTCACCGACAAGCACCTTAAACTGGTCTCTAATATAACTGATTATAGAGTTATTGAGATGATCACCCGCCACACGAAGGTTCTTAGCCACCACAATACCATCGAGCGATATCACAGCAATATCAGTATTGCCACCCCCAATATCAATAATCATATTGCCAACTGCTTGCTTAACCGGCAACTTAGCGCCGATAGCTGCTGCCATTGGTTCCTCAATCAAGTACACGTCTCGAGCTCCAGCATTTTTAGCAGCATCTCGAGCGGCTCGCATCTCGACGTTGGTGATACCAGACGGTACCCCCACTAAGACGCGGGGAGCAATGAGCGTTCGATAATCGTCACGCACCTTATTAATGAGATATACCAGCATTTCTTCGGTAATCTCAAAATCAGAAATTACCCCTTCCACGAGCGGTCGTACTACTTCAATGTGAGCTGGTGTACGACCCAGCATCGCTTTCGCATCATTACCAACCGCTACCAACTGGCCGGTTTTGTGATTGATAGCGACAATGGTGGGTTCATTAAGTACCACACCCTTCCCTTTGACGTACACCAGTGTATTGGCAGTACCCAAATCAATCCCGATATCAGTCGATACGGAACCCAGTAAAGCATCAATTTTCTTACGCCACTCCTTTCTCATTACTCACTGAATTTATTAAAGAGCTCATCTTCAGTGAGCTCATGCATCTCACCGGTTGCACGCTCGACAACTTCGAAGCGACCGCTTTCTTTGCCTTTGCGGCTAGCAACCACTCGGTACGGCATACCTAATAGATCACTATCAGCAAATTTCTCTCCCGGACGTGCGTCACGGTCGTCATACAACACAGTCACACCGCGTTTCGTAAGGGCTGTGTAAATACCGTCCGCCCAATCTCGTACAGCTGCATCATCAGTATTCAGCCCAACTAAGTGTACTCGATACGGCGCAATCGCTGCCGGCCACACAATCCCTTTCTCGTCTGCGAGTAGGTCAACGACGGTACCCATTGCCCGAGCTGGACCAATACCGTATGAACCCATAATTACTGGCACATCCTCACCAGCATCATTTTTGAAAGTTAGTCCTAAGGCTTCGGAGAACTTTGTCCCCAGTGAGAATATATTGCCCACCTCTATACTCTTTCGTTTCTCAAGCTCATCCTTACTAACACCAAGCTCAGCGAGGTCGGCTTCTGCCAACACCTCTTCGTTGACAGCAACATTCTTTTCTTCTGATACGTACACCACATCCTCACCAGCCTCAGCCAGCGTTTGGAATTCGTGCGAGAACTTGGTGAACGCACCACCTGATGCGAACGTTTTGTAGGTCTGCTGACCAATACCAAGTCGTTTAAAAATACGCATGTAGGCGTCTGCACACGCTTCGTAGAACTCGTTGTGCTGCTCTTCGGTAGCACAAAAAGAGTACAGGTCTTTCATCCAAAACTCACGAGTGCGCATAATACCGCTCTTGGCTCGCATCTCGTTACGAAACTTGGTCTGAATTTGGTACGGAAACTTCGGCAAGTCTTTATAGGAAGACACGTAATGAGTCATAATATCAGTCAAGACTTCCTCGTGCGTCCACGCCAGACCAATTTCACCACCAGCCTTAAGTTCAGTTTTAAACCAGACATCGACCGCCTCATCACTCCAACGATCAGATTGTTTCCAAAGGGCTGCGTCTTGCAACGACGGCATATGCATCTCCTGGCCACCAATCGCGTCCATCTCCTCCCTGATAATCGCGTTGATATTTTCTACCACCTGCAGACCCAGTGGTAGAAACGAATACGCTCCAGCCATGTTTTTGAAGATATAACCGCCGCGAATCAGTAACTGCGCATTCTTCGCCACCTCATTGGCTGGTGCTTCGCGGAGTGTTTTCGTAAATAGTTGTGTTTGTCGCATAAATTAAAATTACAGACTTGTAGTACAAGAGAAAATCGGTTTATACCCTTGCGGGAGTGACTGCGACTGACTTATACATAGAAATATATAACGTATAAACTTGGCTTACACATTA
>JAASSY010000034.1 GCA_021767645.1 Candidatus Parcubacteria bacterium
GCTCGTTGTATTGCAGGATGTAACACGAATACTGGCTTAGAGCTATTCTGTCACAGGTAATAACATGCGCTGGCTATAGGCCAGCGCATGTTTATTTTGGTGATTTTGATTTTACTTCGAGCCGTGTACTCCGGTCTTTGTCGACTTTCGGGAGTTTGATTTCTAGTAAACCATGTTTTTCTTGAGCTTCTGCTTCGTCAATTAAGACTTCTTCAGGCAATAGTAGGGTACGAGAGAAAGAGCCCCAAAAGAGTTCGCGGTGGTAGTAGTCGTCGTCAGTTGACTCTTGGTATTCTTCACGAACACCTTTAATGACAACCATGTCGCGGGTGATTGAAATATCGAGATCGTCTGGCGAGACACCAGCCACCAACGCGCGGATAACAATCGCATCGCCGGTGTGGTACATATCAACCGGGAGTTCACCTTCCTGAGGCTCGTCATCATGGTCAGTATCGCCGTGCCACTCACTTTCTTCGTCGTAGTGATTAACTGCGACCTCGTCTTGGTCGTCACTGCCAAACTCGTGCTCGTCACTCAACACATCATCGTAGGCGTCAGTGTCGACGGTGCCTGTCAGACGTTCGAGGAAGGATGGTTTTTTCATAGACGATAGTGTTCGGCTTCTAAGATTTTAACTTTTTCAAATATGACAAGAAGGGCAGTGATACCCAGCCAGACAAAGAGGAAGACAAGTAAAATGACTTCCCCACTTGCATCCATTATAGAAAAGTTAAATAGGGCATGCAATACAATTGCGATGCATAACCCTAGGACACCATACAGCATTTTAGCGGTCTTGGAGCGGTAGAAGGCGAGGGCTAGACAGGCTCCGAGAGCGCCAGAGGCGAGTACATGGAGTAGGGTAGCGCCGAGAAAGCGGAATTTACCCGTGAGGAGTGTGTTAGTAAGATCACCGGCCGTCAAAGGGTTAAAGATGAAGAGAGCGTTTTCGAGCGCTGCAAAGCCCAGGGCGACACAAATCATATAGATGATCAAATCGATGGGCTCGTCGACGGCTTTGTGCCAAAAGACAACTGCTAGGGCAATGGCGTATTTAAGTACCTCTTCAATCACTACCCATACCAAGATGAGGTTGTCGCCGGTGTAGAGATCGATTGCCAGCTGCTGGAGCGGTAGGGCGAGAGGGACTACCGCCATACCACTGATGAACGCAACAGCGATAAGGAGGTACGGCTCTGGCTTTTCTTTGTCTTCGCGCAGCCAAAACCATAGCCAAAATAGCGCTGGTAACAAACCACCAATGAAAGCAATAAACACGTACAATAGGTCAGTATTGAACTCCATAGCACTATTGTAGCAAGCAGAATCTGCTGCTCATGGTCTACAGGATAGGAGTGGGGAGAAAAAACGCCCGCGTATGCGGGCGTATCATCTAGATGGCTATTCCACTGCGGGTGTAGATGTTGCATATTATGGTCACAGCCTGTACACGATCCGGTAAGGCGATATGTGCCATAAAAAATGTTTTGTTTGGTATGTCTTCAACCAACGAATGTCCGACACAGCGTCGACCAGCAATGGTTATTGCAAAATGGTGAACACCGTTTGGTTCTCGTTTGGTAACCTGCAGGTCACTGAAACTGATGGGGTATGAGTGCACGACATCGCTCCTTGTGTGTGGTCTGGCTTTATTGTAGCACAAGCTATGTATGTTACTTGGTCGGCCACTGAGCGACCAAGAGCATGTCTGTTTCGCGCAAGGCTTCAGGCAGCTCTTGCCAGATGGTTTCGGTGACGTACGGCATAAACGGATGGAGCAGCTTAAGTGAGGTAACGAGTGTTTCCTTAAGTACGTATTGGCGCGCTGCTTTGGCTGACGCATCTTCGCCGTTGATAACCGGTTTTGCTTCTTCAAGTATGCGGTCGGCGATTTCGTGCCAGACAAAGTGGTAAGCCTTTTCGGCGGCTATGTAGAGGTTAAACTTCTCCAGCTCACTGGTGACTGCTTCTGCGTTGACTTGCAGGTCGGTAAGAATTGCTTGGTCACGCTCAGACAGGGTAGGGGTGGTGCTGTGGTCAAAGTCAGCGATACTAGTGAGTACAAAACGACTGATGTTCCATAGTTTGTTGGCGAACTTTTTGTAGGCGCGGATCTTGTCTTCGCCGAGCGGCATATCGTTACCAGGAGCGGCTCCCACGATGAGTGATAGGCGAGTTGCATCAGCACCGAACTTGTCGATCATGTCGACTGGATCAATGATGTTGCCGAGAGACTTACTCATTTTCTTATTATTGGCGTCCCGTACGAGGCCATGGAGATAGACGTTTTGAAATGGTACTGAGCCGTTGAGGTAGGTAGTCATGAGGATCATGCGGGCTACCCAGAAAAAGAGAATGTCGTACCCAGTTTCAAGGACAGTGGTCGGGTGGTAGGTGGTAAAGTCGTCAGTCATCTCCGGCCAACCGAGGGTTGACATAGTCCATAAACCAGAGGAGAACCAAGTGTCGAGGGTGTCAGGATCTTGCGTCCAGCCTTCGCCCGGAGACCCAACCTGGACCTTCACTTCACCATCCTTAAACCAAGCAGGGATTCGATGTCCGTACCAGATCTGTCGGGAGAGACACCAGTCGTGCAGGTTTTCAATCCAGTGGTAGTAGGTTTTATTGAAGCGATCAGGGAAAATACTGACGCCACCGTTTTCCACCGCAGCTATCATAAGTTTCTTGAGCGTAACCACGTCACCTTCACTGATACCCGGAATAGTGGACGGCCCCATGGTGAACTCTTTATTGACGTCAACCCACCACTGTTCTTTGATTTGTGGTTCAATAACACCGCCACCGCGTTCGTTGGTAGCTACATTGTGTGTGTAGTCTTCGTCAACTTTTTCTACCAGACCTTTAGCTTGCATTTTTTCGATAATCAGTGGCCGGGCTTTTTTGATATGGGTACCAGCAAATTCGCCAGCGATATCAAGGAGGCAACCGCGTTCGTCAATAACTTGTTCGATATCGAGGTCGTGTCGTTTCGCGATCTCAAGATCAACTGCGGAGTGCCACGGGGTGATCGTCATCACGCCAGACCCCATTTCTGGATCAGCTGCTTCGTCTTTGATGATGGTGGCAGTAATCGGGCCGTTAATCCATTCTACTTCGATCGTTTGACCGTGTTCATACGCAGCGTACCGCTCATCGTCCGGGTGCATCACCACATATTTATCGCCAAATTTCGTCTCTGGACGCACAGTACCAATGGTGAAAGGGCCATATTTGAAGTAATAGAACGGACTGTTCTTTTCGACGTACTCCACCTCATCGTCTGATACTGTCGTCTGCATGTTGGGGTCCCAGTTCACACTTCGAGCACCACGGTAGATAAGCCCGTCGTTGTACATACGGATGAAGGCTTCTGTTACGGCTTTGTTGCGAGTGTCGTCCATTGTGAAGGCGTAGCGTGACCAGTCGAGGCTCGACCCCATTTTTTTGGTTTGGTTGATGATGGTTGACTTGCTCTCTTCCACAAATTCATCAATCCGGCGCATGAGCTCCTCCCGACCAATATCGTGCCGACGCTTTTTCTCTTTTTTGTAGACGATGCTCTCAACTTTGCTTTGGGTGGCGAGGGCGGCGGAGTCTGTACCAGGAATCCAGAGTGTACGTTTCCCCAGCATGCGGTGGTAGCGAGTTAGGATATCTTCTACAGCGAGCATGGCGGCGTGGCCCATATGGAGAGTACCAGTGACGTTAGGAGGTGGAAGGACCATGGAAAATGGTTCAGCGTCAGGTTTGGTGACACCTTTTTCGATGCAGACGTCTGGGTTGAAGTACCCACTGTCTTCCCACATAGCGTAGATGCGGTCTTCGTTTTCACTTGGGTTATACGGGCTCAAGAAAGCTTCAGAGATGTTTGGTTGCTGTTTGTCCTCCATACGTACACTATCGCTTATTTACTAAGCGATAGTAGCATGAAATAACATTCCTATAAAGAAAAGGCCGATCTTCAGGAAGATCGGCCTTTGGTCGGTGTCGTTAAGAACTGCCGGGTCGTGAAAAATTGTGTCGCACACCTTTGATATCGCTATACCTAAAGAAGGCAAACACGGTGTTTGGATTTACTCGAGTGCTCAGTTCGACACAATCTTCTCTGCAACGTAGTACAACACCATCTATACCACCGGGTTCGGATAGGTACAGGTGCACCTCTTCACCAGTGAGGTTTTGGAGTACTGTTTTGTATGGGTGATCCATCTCGTTCTCTCCCGCTTCATGTGACTAGGGCTACAGTACTGGCTGAAATACGTTTGTCAACTACACGAGTGATTTATTGCCGTCAGCCCGGAAAAGTTTACTAGCGGCTGGATTGCTGGCGCTCTTTGCGCGGGCGTGTCCAGCCAGCGCAATCATGACTGAATTATCGGTCGATAGGCCTGGTTTGGGGAAGTAGAGTTCGCAGTCGGGATGCTCAGTGAGGAAGTGTGTCTCAAGTGAGCGTTTAATATAACTGTTGGCACTAACACCGCCACCGACGATAAGTGTCTGTATGCCGTGTTCGGCAACGGCCTGGCTGGTCTTGGTGACGATGACGTCGGTGACCGCATCTTCAAAGTCACGCGCCAAGGCTTGTTTGTCGGTCTCAGACAGCTCTTTGTTAGCTACCGCGTACCGAACAGCTGTTTTGAGGCCGGAGAAGGAGAAATTGAAGTCGCCACTTTTGAGCATGGGCCGGGGTAAGGTGTCTTGAAACGGTGGTAGGTCTTGCTTCCGCGCTGCAGCGGCTAGCTGTGAGACAGCTGGTCCGCCGGGGTAGGGTAAGCCCATCAAGCGCGCCACTTTATCAAACGCTTCACCGACAGCGTCATCGAGTGTTTGACCGATTTTCTCGTACTGACCCCAGCCCCGCATCAAAACGAGCTCGGTGTGGCCGCCAGAGATCAGTAGTGCTAGCGCTGGAAAGGAGACTGGTGCTAGCTGGTCATCTTCAACGACATCATAAAGTGAAGCCAAAATGTGTCCCTCCATGTGGTTGACTGGTACCACGTGGACGTTCCAAAGCTGCGCCAGTGCTTTAGCAAAGTTTACCCCGACCCATAGTGCTGGCTCAAGACCAGGGCCCGTCGTAACTGCGATGAGGTCAATCTCTGGTGCCTCAAATTTCTGCGTAAACGTGGTCAGTTGTTCGTACAGGTCTGGTTCACGCTCAAGTAGTGTGGCGAGTTCATCGAAAGTTGTTTGCTCGGTGTCATGACTACCAGGTTCAAGTAAGGCAGCTTCTTGTAGCGCATTAATGAGGAGCGGAACAATGGTTTTAGCGTGCTCCCGCTTGGCAAGCGCTGGAAATACACCACCATACTCGGCGTGGATATCAGTTTGCGAATTAAGAGCGTCACCCATGATGGTGTAACGAGCCTCAGGGAAGTCACCAGTTGCCTCAACGACACTAATAGCAGTTTCGTCACACGACGTTTCAATTGATAAAATTTTCATGAGGCTACTCTAGCTTAGGACTAGACAAAAGAAAAGGGCAGATCCTCGAAACTATCAACTCGGATAGAGGCAGCGTTTTTGTGCCCGCCACCACTGTATTGCTCTGCCAGAGCTGCTACGTCAACATCACCCTTACTCCTGAGTGAGACATGCACTTTTCCACCATAGCGGTAGTACACAATACCAAGCGCGGTCTTGCCGTCTGCCTCGTTAAGCTCGGCTAGGCGATTACCTAAAATAGAGCGATAAATACGGGAAGCGTTGATCGCCCAGACTTCGTGGCTGGCAAAAAGAACCCGTTCACGGTAGCTGAGTAAGTCGGCGACTAATTTATCTTCGAACTTGGCGACCAGTGCACCCTTAGCGATGAAATTTATCCGGAAATTCTCGTCTTTGAGATCCTCAATGAGCTGGTCCCAGACGGTAAATTCACGGGGGTACTGATGGAGCGAGACATTGAACTCACGGTTTTCAAACATTGCAAATTTCCACAAGTCATGGTCTTCGACCTGACGGAGGAGTTCTGGCACCTCGGTGTCCGGATGAAAGTACTGCCAAGCGAGCACTGCGCCGGAGTGGTCTAAGTCAAACACCCAGTCATCTCGTCCTGCGACATCCGGTGCGGCGCTTTGGTGGTGATCGATCACCACCACC
>JAASSY010000035.1 GCA_021767645.1 Candidatus Parcubacteria bacterium
GGGGTGTCGTGCGCACGACACCGGTAAACCCAGTCGTATCAGTGCAATAGTACCCTTGACTGATTGCTGTGTAGACACGCACACCTGTTTCGTCAGCATCACACTGGTAGCGCTCTGGTAAAGCAGCGTCACCACAAAATCCCTCATAAAAACCGAGCTGTTTGTAATAGTTTTCTGCTAAACGCTGAAAGGTTTGGAGCTGAGCAGCTACTTTAGTTTCGTTGCCGGTTTCCTGCACATCTGAACTGATGTAAATAAAATAGCCAAATAAAGCCATAGCAGCAAAGCCAGCCACCGTAATAAGTATGACAATAGCGATGCTTTTCTGTTCAGGATTCATGCTTTTAGTTTAGCACGTCGCCTTATGGCACTACGTAGAAACTCCCAGAGATTGCAAAAAAGTGTCCACTTGGTCTTCTAACTCAGCTAGGCTACCACTATTATCAATCGTGTAGTCAGCCATCTCTATGACAGCAGCCTTTTGCATACCGTGTGGGTCGGGGTCGTTTTTTTCGAGTGCTTCGTGCTCACAAAAATCGACAAAGGTGACCTGATCACTCACAGAACGACGTTCTTGTACTCGCTGGTACCGAAGCTTCTGCTCCGCGTCAACGGCTAGGAGCACACCGCCTTGTGCTTTGAGGTACTTAGCCTCAGCCAGCGCTCGGACCGACTCAATAACTGCGTTAGTCACGCCTTCAGCCTGGGCTTTTTCATACGCCTGTTGCACCACAAACTCATTGCCGTGCTGTTTTCGTAATTCGTTAGCCGTCAGCCGCATTTGATTCCGTGTGACTATCAGTCCCTGCCGCTCAATTTCAGCTACGATAAACTCACGGGAAGAATAGTGTCGGAAGCCGCTTTCTTTCAGGTATTCGACGACTGTGCCCTTCCCTGCCCCATCTGTCCCAGTGATGCCGATGATCATAATGTTCGTAAGGATAGTATACTTCGTACCGTAAATCCAGGGCACACCCTTTTCTTACAGAAACTGTTCAGGTTGTCACTATTCTTCCTCACGTCAGAATAGTAGTCCACCTCTTGCGCAGTGCTCCCAGCACTGCTCACCGATGATTATAGTTATGTTTCACTAGTTGTAGTAACAGCTCGACGTTGCTTCCAGTCGGCGTAGGCGACCAACAGTGGGTTAGCCAAGCAAATTGAAGAGTAAGTACCCGCAATCACACCGGCCAAAAGAATTAAAGTAAAGGTCTTTGTCACCTCACCACCAAAGATATAGAGAGCTAGGAGCGCTAGACCAGTGGTAACAGAGGTGTTGATTGAACGGACAATCGTTTGGTTGACTGACTCACCGACAATATCAGCAAATGGTTTCGTGAGTTCATACTCTGTTTCTTCTCGCTCAAACCCATCAGTCGATACAACCTGCACTGTTTTTTCGGTTCGGTTGCGCTTGAGGTTCTCACGCACCCGGTCGAAGACGACGATGGTGTCGTTCACGGAGTACCCCAAGACTGCTAGGAGCGCCATTATAAATAGTACGTCAGCTTCTACCCCAACAAGCACACCAAGTAAGGTCATGACGGCTGCCGGAATAATCACGTCGTGCAGCAGCGCGATAATCGTAATACCACCGTACACCCACGATCCCACGGGGTAAGAGACACCCGCAAAGGCAAACGCTACGTACAGAATGATAATAAGACTCACTCCAGCAATTGCCCAAACCGCTTTGCTCGCGAGCTCTTGCCCAATGACCGGACCGATTGAAGTAAAGCGTACGACGTCACCACCCTCTCCAGCACTCACGAGTGCTTCGTCAACTACTACCCGTTCGGCTTCGCTCAAGTCTCGCGTACGGACGATGTACCCAGCTTGTCCTGTATCACTCACTGTCTCGCGCAGTGAGTACGCCCCTAATCCGAGCGGATTGAGCACTGTTTCCACCTCAGTCTGGGTTGGCGCAGTCTCATACACAACTTCAGTCAAAGCGCCACCCGTGAAGTCAATACCAAACGGAATCCCAAACTTGAGAATAATTGCCAGTGAACCAAGTACCGTAAAGGCGGCTACGGCGAGAAGTTGTTTTCTGTATTGCATGCACCACATATTATTTCTGGATTCCTGAACCGAACAAAAAGGCAGCAACACCACCACGAACGCGCTCAACGTCTGGCAGAGCGAGTGCGAGCGTGCGGGTCACCAGGAGAGCTGAGAGCATAGAAACAATCACGCCCAGACCAAACACAAGAGCAAAACCTTTGACAATCGATGTACCAAACCAAAATAGAATAATCGCTGAGAGCAAACTGGTGATGTTGCCGTCGCGAATGGCCGACCAGGCTCGGGCAAAACCAGTCTGCGTGGCGTCTACTAATGACTTGCCAGCGCGCCACTCTTCTTTAATACGTTCAAATACGAGTACGTTGGCGTCAACCGCCATACCAAGTGAGAGCACAAAACCAGCCAGACCAGCTGCCGTCAATGTGACCGGAATAAGCTGGAACAGCGCCAGCATCATAACCACATACCCGCTCAGTGAGATAGCTGCCACCACGCCCAGCGCTCGGTACCACAGCACCATGAACAACATCACCAGTGAGACACCAACCACACCAGCCATTACACCCTTCTCAACTAACTCAGCTCCGAGTGACGCACCGATGGTCTGCGTACTCACGAGCTCAATTGGCACCGGTAGCGCGCCGAAGTTAAGGTTCTGGGCTAGGTCGCGTGCTTGGTCAGGGGTAAATCCACCAGAGATGATGGCTCGACCACCACTAATGGCTTGGTTAATTGTCGGAGCCGAGATGAGTTCACCATCGAGAAAGATGGCTAATTGCTCGCCGACATTATTCGCTGTAATGCGCTCGAACAACTGTCCACCTTCATCGTTAAACACAATTGACACAATCGGCTCGTTTGATAACTGCCCTCCTTGGCCACCAGCAAACTCGAGTGCGGCGCTCTGTAAGTATCGACCGGTTAAGCCGGTATCAACGTAGGGTGACGTCGTGGTTGAGCTGGTACCAGTACCGGCCTCTGTCGAGACCGCGAGTGTGCCTGAGGCTGCACTCGAACTCGTGGCAACCTCACTAACTTCGAGCTCATTTTGTTCCATGAGCGCTGCTCGGTCGAGTAGCTTAAACTCCAACAGTGGCGTCCGGCCGATCTCAGCCACCGCCTCCGAAACGTCGGTGACTCCTGGCAGCTCCACCACCAAACGATCACGTGATTCTTCCGCCGCAAAGCTGCTTCGCTCCACTTGTACCACCGGCTCTGACACACCAAAGATGTTGACCCGACGCTCAATCACACTGCGCAAGACACTCATCAGTTCTGGCACTTCTGTGGGAGCAATCCCACTCGTGTCCGCCTCGTAGATAAGGTGTGAACCACCGGCTAAATCGAGACCGAGTTTGAATGAACGATCAGCGTCTTCGCTCGTTGTGTTACTCCACACAAACCAACCCACCGTAAGGAGGACAACAATGGTCGCAGCGGCATAAAAGCGACGGAGGAAGGTGGTTTCTTGTGCAGACTGTTCAGAATCGGCGGCCATAGTTCAGTTACATTAACGTGGCTCCATCATAGCACTTTGTCTATAAGATGCCAGTACATTCTCTAAAAGCATAATGACCGTGAGCGGTCCGATACCACCAGGAACTGGTGTAAATAATGACGCCACCCGGCTACAGGCGACGTCGGCATCACCACGTAATTCCCCGTTGGCTTCCGCTGTTCCGGCGTCAAACAATACAACTCCGGCGCGCACCTGCTCCGGTGTGATAAGTCCAGGCTTACCAACGCCAGTAATCACCACATCAGCCGCTGCTAAAATGTGTTGAGGCTGAGGTGTTTCCTCAGTAATGACCGAGACTTTGGCTCCGTGTGCTTTCGCCCATCGGACAGCTGGTTTGCCAACCAGCACACCCTCACCCACTACCGCGACGCGCTGACCCTGTAGTACCAGACCGTGCCGACGAGCAATGACCTCCATCGCACCAACCACTGGTGGCAACACTCCTTCTCCCGTCGCAGCGTAGTGCATACCATCGACGTCGACTGGTTGTGGAATCGCAGCAATGACTGCTGCACGGTCAATATGAGGCGGCAACGGCAGCTGCACGATTAGACCGTCAGTCTGTATAGCAGCGTGAGCAATCGTCGTAACGATGTCGTCGGTTGTTACATCGGCCGGCAACTCGACTAAATTCACCGCAATACCAACTGCCTCCGCAGTCTTCTTCTTGAGCGCCAAGTACTTTTGGGTAGCAAAATCAGGCGCACACGTAATAACCGTCAAGTGCGGCTGTCCGGTTTCGTGTGAGACCTGATTCTTGAGTTCTTGCTGCAACTCTTGGGCGAGCGTTCGGCCGTCGATAATCATGCCGCGCATTGTACCAAAAAAACAGCGAGCTATGGGCTCGCTGTTTGTGTTAGGTACTGGTGGTTGGTTTTGGTCGTTTGCTAGCTTCCGGCACCCAGTCTTCGTAGCGACCGTCAGTGTATTGAAACGCGTCCTTGCTGCCATACTGACAGGTGTACACATGCGCCAATTTTTCACCACTCATCAGCAGTGGGTAGGAGTAGAAACGCCACGAACCGGGGCACGTAGGTATGCGACCGCGCGTGGTATGCCAGAAAAACCAAAACGCAAAGCGTGCCATCCACGGCTGTATCGGTAACACTTTTTTGCCGACTGCTTCTGCCATATCGGGCGCATATACTGGCTCAGAAACTGGTGTGATATTAAAAACATTGTACTCCCAGTCTGTATCAGTAAAACTAAACTGCATGACGATATCGTTCACATCATCCTCGTGGATGAACTGGCGCACCCAACCCTTCGTTGCGGGTACGAATGAAGTCAGGAGTGTAATAAGGCGATTGATAAACCCACCTTTGAGGTTACCTTGCAGCGCCGACTGCAAGCCAAACCGAATCCGCATAAACCGACCTCGTGGACCAGTAATCGCCGCTGGTCGAACAATAGTTACCTGCGGCACCGTCTTCCCTAATTCTTTCAGAGCCTCGTACTTCGCCTGCAGATGTTCTTCAGACACCTTTTTTTCCTTGGCGTAAATATAGTCGTCGTCCCGAAAACCTTCTTCCTCAGTGAAGAGATGACTAAAGCGATTGTCTTTACGGGCGGAGTAGGAAGAGGCAGTGGAGAAATAGATCAGCTTTTCGACCGAGGGTGTACTGAAGGCAAAATCAAATACTCGATCAGAACCGTCGACGTTCCAGCGCCACTGCTCGCCAGCCTGTCCATACATCGCCCGGATTTGCCAAGCTGTGTGGATTACGACATCAGGGTTATGTGCAGCCACCACTGCTTCCCAACCCTCGTCAGCCATGTTGGCCTGCATGTATGTCACCTTCGGCAGTGACTGTGCATACTCACTTTGTGGTTCTTTATCAAGCGCAATAATTGATTGCACATCATCACGCTTGCCCATTTGTTCGCACAACATTTCTCCGACGTAGCCAGCCCCACCAACGATGAAAATTGTTTTTCCTGTTTGTTCCATGTCTCGTATAAATCTTGTTTGCTAATACCCACCATGGGCGCACTTTGTGTACAGTTTGTTATATAACACCTCAGATTGTAGCACGGTTACACCTCTAGCTATTGCGGTAGTTTGATGTGTACACCAAAGCGCGATAACAACGTCTTGATGGTACGGAGGGCAATCTCTACATCGAGCAGTACTGAGCGGTTCTTAACGTAGTACAAATCATACGCTA
>JAASSY010000002.1 GCA_021767645.1 Candidatus Parcubacteria bacterium
ACAAGAAAAGGAGCAATATTATATCGCTCCTTTTATGGACACCCATAATTGAATGCCTCATCTGGCCAAAACTCACCAGTCTCCAGCCACTGGTCAATCCAGTCCGCGATCCCATCAAAACGCTTACTACGCGCGCTCTGGTACGTTTCCGATTGAACACCGCCGCAAGTGAGCTGCTGCAGCACCTGAAGCATAGCCGCTTCGTTTGGTATGTGCTGACGCCACACCCCCAATGAAGTATCGACCACACAACCACAAACATTCATACAGGCTTGTTGCAGACATAATTGCCGGCTTTCTTGATCTGAAGTGACCATATCAAGCCCTGACGCTCTGGTCGTGCAGTTTCGCCGCTGCGAGGGCAGCTGTGACACTCATCATTGGTTTGCGACCACCATCGTGCCACAGCAATAGCTTGATAAACTCGTACTGAGCTGAGTCATGCAGCGCAAATACCTCCTCACACACATCATCGGCAAGATCAGGGTACGCCGCCCGATACGCCGCAAAATTGGCTGTACGATCATCAGCGGCAGCCGCTAACCAACGCTGGTGTGGGTGGCTTTTATCACGTGGATCATCCCAGACTTGCACGGTAAATGTAAAAGAACTTCCGTCCATCGCCTCCTCCTTGGTGGACGTGTTGTAGCTGCTTCTACAACTACACCGGTGTATCGAGACCGATACAGTTTACCCGGAATAGAGACTCGTCACTTACGTGACCAATTCCTATTTCGGGTGGCGACGGTTCAACCGTCGCCACGCAATCTCTCAACCAACCTCAATCGTCGTAGCAGTCACCTGGTCGACCTTGTGTCTGGAACCCAGGTAAACGAACGTGATCCGCGTCTTGCAACTGCCCGCGCGAAGCCTGTAGCCGAGATAGATCTGTGGGCTCTTCAACTGCAGGCGTGCGCGAACTCGGGTAAGGTTGAGGTTTTTTTTCAGACATAGATTGTCCCTCCTGATTTGAACTGTGCCTCCCCGTCGAACTGTTCGACAGGCGCTATTCCGACCCCTGCCTCAGAGGCCGGAGGGAACGATGCACTACATCACTCTACCGACACCCGAGAACGAAAGCGGCCCGCTCTTGTATGAGCGGGCCGCTGAGTGGAAACGTTTTTCTGCGCTACACACCAACCGGCCCGCTGAAGAGAGCGAGCACCAGGAGGATTACCACGAGGATCGACTGGTCAGTCTGTGGTGCAGCTAAGGTTGCTGTATATGCGCTTGTCATACTTTGAATATACACCTCTCAGTTTCCTTGTCAAACTAACACCCTGTGTGTTTGTTGACAAGTGAATGATGGTTGCTACAGTAGCCTGCGTCGCAGATGTAGAGCGACAATACCAGAAAAGTGAGGAACCAATGCCAGACAAATCCTACACCTTCCCGCAATCTGCAGTCGAAGTCATCACCAAGGAAGATGGCACCCAACTGCACTTCACCCGTTCACAAATCCCACCGTACCCAGATCGCAGAAACAATGCGAACCTGAAGGCACAAAGTCCGACAGTCTCCAGCGGCGGAGGTGTTGTTGGCACAGACTCCACTGTCTGGCGGGATTAAGCCCAACGGCCAGCACGTAACAGTGCTGGCCGTCTTTTTACTAGTCAGTCCAGAACGTCCCGTCCCGTTAGGGCGGGGATGAATGGACGTACTACATAGCTTGGCGGAGCCAAAACCTTAGCTAGTAAAAACACTCTGATTCCGCCAGCGTAAGGCCCCGTGGCATTAGCCCAGGGATAGTTAGGCGGATGTTTTTACTAAAAAACTTGTTCTACATTTCGTTATCTGTTGTTGACTCACTACTGGTTGACACCGTTTCTGCCGGTAGCTCAGATACTGGCGTCGTGGTTGCAGCCGATGCACTTGAAGTAGTAGCAGCTTGGTTTTGTGTAGTGGTAGAGTTCTCTTCACTGTCTGCTACCAGCTCTGGCAAATCGGCAGTTTCGGTACGTAGCATGGCTGCCACATCAGTCTGTATTGCATCCAACTCAGCTAGTGCTGCTTCTGCTTGCAATAACTCGCCGGCTGCTATATCGGTCTCGACGCGCTCAAGCAAACCAGCTAAGGCTTCCATACCAACCACCAGTTTTTCGTTATTGGTCACCTGATCACGTACCGCTTTGTAGGTAGCTAGCGTTTCTTGCGCCCGAGCCACCGACTCCTTAATCAGTGAATTACGTTCGTCGTCAGTGAGTGTCATCGGTACGAGCTCATCAACCGTGACTGACTCTCGGACATCGATATTGGTCATAAAGCTAATCAGCTTTCGCACATCAACTAGCGCAGCCCGAAGCAGTGTGGCTGCTTCACTGTCGAGATCACTGGCACTGATGTCTTCAACCGCTGACACAACGGTACCTGAAGAATGGGTGGTTGTACCAACTGCAGTGCTCGATGCATTCGTCAGGTCGCTACTAGTGGTACCGTTACCTGTAGTGAGATGAGCAGGCTCAGCAACGTCGCTCTCCGCCGTTTGTACATGACGTCCTTCTGCTTTCATACCTTGCGCACTAGCCACTTTTCGCGCTACGTCAGCCAATCGACGTTCGATATCAGCCACCTCTTCCGGACTAGCTCCCTCGCGAATTGAAGCAAATAATTCTTGAGCATTGGTACTTTCAGTCTCTAATCGTGCCAACAACTTTTCGTACGATGGCTTAGCTGCTGCCTGCTCTGCTTCTGCGGTCTCAGACTCTTTGGCTACCACAGCTGCTAGCACTGAGTCTGTGTCACCACGTTCTTGCTGATCGGCTTCGAGCACTTCATTTTGTACTGCCAAGGTCGAAGCGAGAGTAATTTCTGCGATTGCCCCCTCATCCGCGTCAGTTGACTTGAGGGCGGCTATTTTTTCTTTGGTCTTCTTCGTCTGCTCTTCAACAGCAGCTGCTACCTCGGCTTCCATCTCTTTTGTCAACTTCCCTTCACTCGCTAAAAGACGTGCCTCAGCAATTCGACGCTCAATTCGAGACGCTTCCCACTCAATTTCTTCATACGGGGAGCTGGCGAGCTGGCTGCGAATTTCTTCATTAAAACGAACTTTGACCGGATATAACACATCGCCAGGAGCAGTGCGTTCTGCTAAAACTGGCACTGCCACCACTACAAAAAGTAGCATAGTAGGCACAAACGCTTTCAAAATTGCAGTATTAATACGAAGTTGGATAAATGACTCCGCTGGAATTCCGGCTGCCTGTTTTTTTGTTTGCGTTTTTGGCTGTTTCATCGCAGCTGGTAAGGGATGGTATTCAAGATACGTTCCTAAGCGCTCACGCAAATCACGCCGCTCGGCAGCAGTCATTTTGACCTTAGTGGCCTCTTTATGAAATTGTTCGCTAAAACGCTTCATATACTAGTTTTTGGCTTGTTTGCGCCGAGCGCGATTCTCGGCAGCCGTTGTTTCAGCGGCGTTGAGTTTATCGCGCAAAGCTTGCAAGCCTCGGTGCAAACGAACCGAGACAACATTTTCTGACACTTCAATGAGCTGGCTAATCTCTTTGGGACCAAGACCATCGACAAATCGCAGCACCACTACCTCTTTATACTGCGGTGGCAACTCTGCCACGAACTGAAAAGCTTTTTTACCATCCAGCGTCGCTGCCAATGACTCGACGGTACTTTCGGTCAACTCTTCAAAGTTACCTTCATCTACCCCCTCTCCTTCCATTAGTTCATCGAGTGAACGTTCTTTTTTCTTGCGGTACTCATCGATTATAAGGTTGTTAAGCACCTTGTATAAAAATGGCCGAAAGTTATCAACGGCGTGACCCTGCCGAACGTAACCCCACACCTTAGCGAAGGTATCATGCACAATGTCAACCGCTCGCTCTCGATCATTGATACGCATAAATGCGTGCCGAAAAAGAGCATCACCGTACTCATCGAAGGCTGTCAAAAAACGATCTTCGTGGCTCTCACTATTGCTGCCTGTACTTCTACCGGTCGCCATGTCAGAACCATTATACTTGAAGACGGACCAGTCCGCATTTTCTTACCCCAATGTATGTATTATATCGATAAGTTCTGGTAGCTCTTCGACCAAAAAGTGGTTTTTGTCTGCGAAAGTAATCAGCTCTGCCTCAGGTAAAGCCTCTTTATATTTCAGTGCGTGCTCGTACGGTACAACAAAGTCATCTTTGGAGTGTAGTAATGAAATTTGTTCCACCGATTGATATATATTGTGGAGATTATCTGGTTTTGGCTCAAAATCACCACCACGTTCTCGACTCAACGCTGAGTTATGAAAATTAGCAAACGGAGCAGCCATCACAATGAGGCTCTTTGCAGTAAACGGAAGTTTGTTTTCAGACAAATATTTAACTAAAAAATACCCACCCAGCGAACAACCTATCAAAATTGCTCCGTCCGTAAGGTACTCAAAATAGCGTTCAAACCAAATTTTCCATTCCTTATATTGAGCATTTTGCTTATTGGGCATCGTCGGCATAAATACTTCATATCCATCACCTAGGTTATCTGAAAATGAACTTGTCCACTTCGACTTTTTCTCTGCACCAGGCAAATCACGCAGTGGCTGATCACGTAAATCAGCCAAAAAGTCCTCGTATGCATCGTATGCGCTGCCTCCATGAATATAGAAAACTTGTTGTTTCATATCTATAAATTGTATTAGAGCCAATTGTTACGTTTAAAGAGATAAAGAGCGATCCCAACCACCACCAGAATCAGACTCACAATCAGCCAGAACATACCGCTTACGGCCTGACCTGGCAGTTCTACGTTCATGCCGTAGAGCGACGCCACAATAGTCGGAATGGTGAGGAGAATCGTCAAAAGCGTCAACGTTTTAATGGTGGTATTGAGGCTGCTGGTCATAATTGCCTCTGAAGCATTGCGGACGTTTTGGATGGTAACAAGCAGCTGCCGTGAGGAATCAATCAACTGTTTGTTAGCGATGGTCAGGTCTTCCATCATTTCCACATCTTCATTGAAAAGTTGGATGTAATTTCCTTTCATAACCTGATCGAGCCAAGCATTTGTCGGAACCACCGCAGCAATAATGTCATTAAGTTCGTTTTCGTAGTTCACGAGTCGCTGGATTTCCCGCGGACCAATTCGCCGCAGCTTCACTCGGTCTCGGTGCACAGCGCGGCGTAAGCGGGTAAGTTCCCGGTCAAAGGAAGTGGTGAGTCGTTCCAACATTGTAATAAATAACTTGGTTTTTTGGGTGGTAACAACAGTTTCAGGCTTATCTAGCAAACCACTCAGCTGGGGGACTTCGCGCAGTGCGACCGTGAGCACAAACGACTCCCCAACCGCAATCAACAGCGGTGCAGTTGTTCCTTCAGCGGCCTGGCCAGCGTCGTACGGATACCGAGTAAAAAAGTAATTCACTCCCCCACTCCGCTCAAACCGCGGTACTTCAAAAAAGTCCTGAGCGTCTTCAAGGACGGCTTCATCTAAGTTGTAGTCTTGCAGTAGCTGCCCTATCTCCTCTTCACTCGGAGCAGTCACATGCGTCCAAACACCCGTCCGTGGCGTAGCTAGTTCCTTGAGCTCACTGTCCTGAACGGTTTTAAAGTAGTGTGTAATCATCCCTCTAGTTTAGTGCAGGAACGCTAGCGCTGCAATTGACAACGTACTCGCATTTTTTTACTAGTGATGGTATGATGTCGCGCGATATCAGTGTGAATCGCTGATTGTAATCGAGAAAGTAGAGTTGCAAGTAAAGCTTGCCACACTAAACAATGACGATCATTCCTCGGGGTGTAGCATAATGGTAGTGTACGCGGTTTGGGACCGTGTGGCCCGGGTTCGATTCCCGGCTCCCCGACAAATCAAAAAGGTACCAAACAGAGATTTTTTTATTTGACTTGCTAGCGCGGATACTAGTTAGTTAGCGTAGTCTCATTTTTTGGCCATGTTAAAACATCCTCAGCGATGAGGGCTATTTCGACAAATGAATTGTTAGCCCTAAACCTAAGTAAAGGGACAACGAACAGCGGTCTGGTGTTTCCCGTGCAACCGTGATGTCTACACATTTTCAATCAGATTAACCGTAGCGTATGTTTCACGTGGTACAATTCTCACGCCAATCACATCGATTTGCCAGTTTCCTGTAAAACTTTGTTGCTGCACCCAAGTTTCGGCTGCCTGGCCTATTTTGTGCAATTTTCGCTGATGCACCTGCTCCTCAGGGCGCCAATACGCACCATTAAGAGCTTGTTCGAGCTTATTTATTGTTTCATATGAAACTGTTTTCACTTCGACAAAGTGAACCATATTTTCAATCTGGACAATAATATCGATCTCAGCAAAGCCAAGATGACAGTTGCGCTCCAGAACTTCCCAACCTGCATCAGCCAAAAACCTGGCCGCCACCGCTTCGCCTAATTGACCCGTCGAAATATTGTTAGTTTTGGCACGCAATATATTAATTTTAACACGCCCGGTTACACATGGAACCAGAAGTATATGTTTCACGTGGTACATTTGGTAACTTTGCACTTTACAACTGTATAAACCGCTAAATTTTTCGTCTTTTACTCTAAAAGACTGTCCTTTATCCACCTATCCCCGGTTTTATCCCCAGTTATACCCAGATGTACCACGTGAAACATATATTTAGGTTTCCCGTGCAACGTTTTGTCAGCTTTCCCTCCAGCTATGCTATAATTACACTCTAGCTAATAATAAAGTACTATGAATCCGCTACAAAAAATCAACGATTGTCACATGTCAGAAGATACCGCTAAATTGATACTGCGTTTGACTGTTGGGGTAACTGTGTTCTTGCACGGTTGGTTTAAAGTTATGAACCCAGAAGCGCTCGGTTTTATCGGTGGACTATTCTCAGCTTGGTCATTACCGGCTTTCTTAGCGTATTTAGTCTACATTGGCGAAATTGTCGCTCCGTTGATGCTTATAGCTGGCTGGCAAACGAAAATTGCTTCTTCATTAATTGCTATCACGCTGTTTGTAGCGATTTTATTGGCTCATGCAGGTGATGTATTTACCCTTACTGCAACTGGTGGGTGGGGAATTGAGCTGCAAGCCCTTATGTTATTCGGAGCCGTCTCTCTATTTGGCCTGGGAGCAGGTAAATACAGCGTAGATCACCGGATAAAAGCAAACACCGTTACCATTCCTGAGACCATTTAGCTAAAACTCTCTGTTACACGTAAAACCACCGCCTCAGGCGGTGGTTTTACGTCATACCAGGTTTCTCGTGGAACCTTTGCTATACTCTAGCGTAGGGAATTATCTGAACGATGGCTACAAAAGTTTGCATCCGAAGGCTGTGCGAACGTCTACGAGTGGAGTGACCCCGCTGGTACCGTTTACCAATCACACTCTCATCAGGGTAAAGTGACGCTATTTGTGACCGATGGATCTATTACATTTAATTTTTCTGGCGTTACACGTGAAATACAGGCCGGTGAGCGGTTTGAGGTCCCCGTGAGTGAAGAGCATTCGTGGGTTGTAGGGGAGAAAGGCTGGATCGTGGCGGTCGGTGAAGAAATAGAGGGGGACGCGTAGTTTTACGTGGAACTAATTTAAGAAAAAATACACTGACTTCAGCGACAGACACTAGAAAAGCCAGGGAAACCCGGTATTCTAGCACCTGTGCGGCCAGGGAGAATGTCCCCGCGAGTTCTAAGTATTTTGGTTCACTACGTTCCCAAAATACCAAGACTCCTGGACGGCGCCTCGTATCTTCAAGCCATAGGCAAGGGGCTTGAAGATATACTGCGGCGCTTCGATTCTCCACGAAAGAGCCTCAAGGCTCTTTCTCTGGTCCGCAGCAGCATCAAAATAACCGCCGTTCCGTATGGAACGGCGGTTATTTTGGCTGTGCGGCCAGGGAGAATCGAACTCCCGACTCGTGCTTGGCAAGCACGCATTATACCACTTAACCATGGCCGCGTATGGAATTGTTACAACTCTTTTAAAGCTAACTGAAGCCACCTTTGTAACTTACGCTTTAAAACAGTGCTGCCGATTATAGTACTTCCTGTCGCATTATGCAATATCTCAGTGTGGCCACTATGAAATTGCGTTTTACCAAACTGAGTGGGGGAGAGTTTTATTTTCTGCGACCACCAGCGCTGCTCAATCGTTTCTGACTGATTTTCGTACAATAACAACCAAAAACGCAGCTGTTTTCTCTCTACACCCAGGTAGTTACACGCGAAACGGATAAAAATACGGTGCAGTTGTGGGTCATTTGAGGTCAGCCGTATCTGAGAAGACTGTTTTAAATCTCCAGCCGCTTGATACACCATAAGGGCGGCCAGAAAGGCTGGATCGCGCTTATAGTGACGAAACTCAGTGATCGCCGCTGTCTCAGCTTCTTTGTACCGTTTATCACGCTCTGCCTGCTGCGCTTTTTGTACCAGGGCTATGCGGTTACGGTTAGCTTTAGCGGCTTTGAGCGTGTTGTCAGCTTTTACCTGCTTGGAGAACTTCTGATTGGCTAACCAGTTGCTCACCGTGCCTTTTGAAACTCCGCACAACTTAGCTATTTCGGAGTAGGAAAAACCACGTTTTCGATAATACGTTGCTAGTTCTAGCTTTTCTGGGTTATGAACCATATGTAGTATATATTATATACTAAGTGGTCTGTTCAGTTTTAGGATGGTGGGGAGTGATGGTAAGTATGTTGTGTGACGCAGGTTACTAATTTACTACGTTCATAAGTACCTGCTGTCCCAGCTCGACCGTTTTTGCTCTAGTTATGAGCAATAACATGTCTCCGCTTCACACAAACGCACGCATGTGAAGCAGTTCACATGCTATTAGAAAACACACTGGTTGTAACCAGTGTGTTTTCTAATACCTTTGTGTGCCTGCCAGGACTCGAACCTTACAGGTTCAGTACCCGTTGTCGCAATTTTGCTGCTCGCAAAATTACTGGCAACGGCTTCGAGTCTTGCGACGGATGCTATTGCATCCTGCAACTGCCACGCACAAACGTAAAAAACTGGCAAGAAATGCCAGTTTTTTACGTTTTGTGTGCCTGCCAGGACTCGAACCCAGAACGCTTGGGCCGAAACCAAGAATGATATCCATTTCACCACAGGCACAAATTTCGAGTGCGGTGCCTGCAAGCTTGTTTACAGGCACAAGTGTGTGTTACACGCTATTACGGCATATTTCGGCTACCGCAACGCCACTACTATACGTCGATTCGCAAGAAAACGCAACGGTTTTCTGCTACAATTCAGCCATGATTACCCGCTCAGACATACCAGAAACAGTACAAGCAGTTGCCAACACCCTTGAAACCGGCGGTTATGAGGCTTATTTAGTGGGTGGCTGTGTACGCGACCTGCTTATCGGCAAAACGCCTAAAGACTGGGATATTACCACTGACGCCACGCCAGAGCAGATCCAAGCCCTCTACGACGAAGACAGCACATTTTGTAACAACGACTACGGCACCGTCGGGGTAGTGACAGAGGACGTGGAAGATGAGCGACTCAAAGTCATCGAAGTAACCCCGTACCGTACCGAAAGTGGCTACAGCGACGCCCGGCGACCGGATGAGGTGCAGTTTGGTACCTCGCTCGAAGAAGATTTGCAGCGAAGGGACTTTACGGTTAATGCAATCGCTTTTCGCCCGGCGACCGAAACCTTAGTCGACCAGTACGATGGAGCTGGTGACATTGCTAGAAAACGGCTTAAAACCGTCGGTAAACCCGACGAACGGTTTAGTGAAGACGCCTTACGTATGATGCGCGCCATTCGCCTGGCCACGGAGCTTAATTTTGCCATTGAAAGCACCACCATGGATTCAATCACCGCCAATACTGGCCTACTTGGCAAGATATCAGTTGAGCGCATAGCTGATGAATTCTTGAAAATTATCGCTAGCGACAACCCGATGCAGGGGATTGTATTTCTGGAGCGCCTCGGCATGCTCAACTTCGTTATACCCGAGCTGCTAGATACCATTGGTTGTGAGCAAGGTGGAATTCACGCCTATGACGTCTATGAACACCTCTTGCGGACCTGCCAAGCAGCGGCCGATAAAGGCTACTCGATAGAAATGCGTCTGGCAGCACTCTTCCACGACATCGGAAAGCCAGCTACCCGGCGTACAGGTGGTAAAAACAAGGAATATTCTTTCTATGGCCACGAAGTGGTGGGGGCTAAGATGACTCGCACCATCCTCAAACGTCTGAAAATGCCCCGTGATATAACCGATACAGTCGTTAGCCTCGTTCGTTGGCACATGTTTTTTGCTGATCCAGACGAAATTACACTTTCTGCCGTCCGACGCACAATTAATCGAGTAGGGGAGGAGCGTATCGAGGACCTGCTTAACCTGCGCGTTTGTGACCGAATCGGCACCGGCCGGCCAAAAGAGCAACCGTTTCGCTTCCGCAAATACAAAGCTATGGTTGATGAAGCACTCAGAGACCCGATTTCGGTCAAACTTCTCAAGATCAATGGCGACCGTATCATGGACATAACGGGGGAAAAACCAGGCCGTAAACTGGGCTACCTACTCCACGCGCTCCTTGAGGAAGTACTCGATGACCCTAGTAAAAACACTGAAACGTACCTAGAAACAAGGGTTTTTGAGCTACTCCAGCTACCAGAGAGCGAGCTCATCCATTTAGCGGAAGCCGGTAAGGAAAAACAGGCTGACGAAGAGGCTAAAGCCCTGAAAGCCATCGCCAGAGAGCATAAAATAGGCTAAGACGTCTTTCAATTAGCCAATAGAGACAAAAAGACGCCCAAATAGGGGCGTTTTGTCGTTTTCTGGGGAAAACTTATATTTGGTATGTCATACTGCAGTCATGCCGGAGTACTTAGCTATGATACAAACTGGTGTCAGTACCTACGGGCTTTGGTTTGTGGTGGTTTTTTTATTACTTGAGAACGTACCAATCGTTGGTTTTGTGGCTCCAGGCCTCACTATTTTAGTTTTAAGTGGTTTCCTTCACGACCTCATTGGAGTGTCAGCCCAAACGTTATTTCTCCTGGCTTGGTGCACTGTCGTACTAGCAGACACGATCTGGTATGCGATTGGTCGCTATAGTAATGCAAAATCACGGTGGCTACGGTCGATTGCCAACAAAACACCAGCTGCCAGGCAAATACTCGTCAGTCAGCCCACCCATAGCTTAGTGTGCTATCAATTTATGGCTTATTTTCGGATGTTTTTGCCTTTTTCGTTTGGTATGTACCAATACCCATGGCAGGCATGGATGAGCCTTTGCATCATAGCTTCAGGGCTCTATACAGCCGTCTTTTTTGGTTTGGGAGTCGCTGGAGCACGGCTGTTGGCTGACTTAGACATGATTGACACTGTGGTTCGGCACCTCAACCAGCTGCTGGCTATCGCAGCTACTATATATGGAGCAGTGCTCCTGCGGGCTTATCTCAAACTACGACACAAAGAAAAAGACCTAGGGTAATCGGAAGCTAATCGGTGGTGTTGGGCGATTTGCTGCCGGTGACCCTAGGCCTTAAGTACTACACTGGGTAGTACGACATCTTGTTGAGCCGGTTGTGAGGCGGTTTGCCTCAGGTGGTCGTCTGTTTTCGGACTTCCTACGTTGTTTGGCTCTTCTTCTTGGTAAGCTATTACTTATACAACTATAGTTGTTTGTGTTGTGTAAGTTATCTTTGCATTGCGAACTGTTTACGAGGCTTGGAACTAATGTGTTCGTCGCCTCGAGTCAGTTCACAATGTCTTTTAGCTTACGTTAGGTGGGATGTTATGAACTAAGAGAGTTGGAGGTATTTGAACTCTGTTTGCTATGTGGAATGTACTCTTGAGGGGAAACTGATTGTTTCTGCCTGCCCTTGCTGGGCTCGCTATATATACTATGTCTTTTACAAATTTTGTAAAGGACAGTACATGTGAATAACTGGGGAAAAGTTTTTAAACTTGTCTTTTATAAAAGACACATTTTTTACAAGCTGTCTTTTACGGCTAACATAAGCCGTTATTTCCAAACACTCAAACCACAGTTTGACTTTTTTACTTATCGTGTTGTTGTGTTTTATGGAGATTGACGTGCTACAGGCTGACTTCAATCGAAACAGGGCAGTGATCTGAGCCGAGTACATCCGGGTGAATCTTGGCGTTCTTTAATAGTTCGCGTAGTGATTCATGCACCATGACGTAATCGATTCGCCAGCCAACATTCCGATCTCGCGCGCCGCCAAAGTGACTCCACCAGGTATAGAGGTCTGGTGTGTTTGGCTCAAACACCCGCAAGGTATCAACAAAGCCAGCTGCTTCCATGGCGTCAAAGCCTGAGCGTTCTTCTTCGGTGAACCCCTTCTTACCTTTGTTAGCTTTGGGTCGGGCTAAATCAAGTTCAGTGTGTGCCACGTTAAAGTCACCGCAATAAATGACCGGTTTCTCTGTTTGAAGTCGTTTCATGTACTCCAAGTAGGCTGGGTCCCAGTGCTGTCGCATCGGGATACGAGATAGGTCGTCTTTGGCGTTAGGGGTATAGACGGTAGACACAAAATAGTGCTCATATTCGAGCGTAGTCACTCGTCCTTCCCGGGTTGTATCACCGTAGCCGTCATCGAGCTGGTATTTCTCTTTCAGATCATCAGGCAGACCAAATATGGCTTCAATTGGCGGTATTTTACTAAAAATAGCAGTCCCAGAATAGCCTTTTTTCTCAGCTGAGTGCCAAAATTGCTCATACTCAGGGTAGAGTTGGGCAAAATCATCGGCTACTTGCTCTTCTTGCGCCTTCGTCTCTTGTACACAGAAGATATCCGGTTGGTGCTGTTTAAAAAATGGCTCGAGAAGACCCTTTTTTTCAACAGCCCGGATGCCATTGACGTTCCATGAATAGATTTTCATCCCGTTAGTCTACTATAGATATGACGTTCCTTCGAATCATTGCGTCATTTGGTACCACATATCTACAATTATTGGTCACCACTGCATCGAGTTACCTTTGTTGACAAAACACAATTTTAATGTATTTTTTGAGTAAATCGTTTTTTAAATGGAGGATCGAACATGCACTGGTTAACCTGTGCCATCTTAGCCACCCTCGGAATTAGCCCGGTAATGATCTTGACCGGCGTAGCGCAGCGAAACTTTGGCATTGCGTCAGACGTGACAGCTGCTCTTTGGATGGGTGGCGTTACCCTCGGCATTATCGGTTGGATCGTGACTAATGGACGCGGTTCGGAGCTGATCACGCTATCACCGATGCTGGTCTCAATCTTCATCTTCTCACTGGTCGTCGGTGCGGCAGCAAACATTCTGCTGTTTCAGGCGCTCGTGAGCGCTCCCAACCCTGGACTGGTGCTTGGCGTGCTTAACACCAACGCACTCCTAGCGTTCTTATTGGCACCGCTCTTGGCCTATGTGTTGCCGCAGTTTTTTCCCAGCTGGGAGTTTGCCTGGCAACATGGCATTGGTATCGTGATGGTCGTCACCGGCCTCGGCCTCATCACTGCTACGTAACCAACCAGACACTTGACGCTAGCGCCTAATCGCGTATAGTTGCCGTTCAGCCAACAAGATAGGGAGGAGTAAAAAATGGCACCAACACAACCAACCGAATCGCCAGCCAAAACGCCTTGGCCGGAAGGATTTGGTTCTTTCTAAAGTACCGTCTTCGGTACCGCAAGCCGTCCACTCGTGGGACGGCTTTCTTACTATGTCTGAGGATCCACTAGAGACTGTTGACATTTTGTAAAAATATGCTAGGGTTCGCGCACTATGAAACGAGCCCTCATTATCTGGCCACTGGTGGTAGTAGGAGCAATCATCATCTGGTGTGCGAGTTTTGTGTACGCTTTGGCTGCTATACCAGCTACTTACACCAACGATAATTTCTTAACCGCCACCCACGACCGCCCGGTGTCGTTCAACCGTGACGCGGCTGGTAATTTCTCTGGCTACACGACAACCGGCAAGCGTTTTGAACAGCGTAATATCGCTAACGCGCTCGACATCCGTCTCCAGCGCTTCATGATTGATGAAGCCTTTTTCTATATCTCAGACAAAGGAGTAATTTGGGCACCGGATGATACGGTTGCTCTCTCCATCTACCTGACCCGTACTGGATAGTGCACTCTGCGATTACTACATATATATGTACACATTGGTTACCACCTCAGAAGGGTGGTATTTTCGTATATAAGCTCTCTAATGAGCCAGATTGGCAAACTTGCACGCATTATCATACAATATATAGGTATGAAACAAATTTTACTTGCCTTTCTAGGCCTTATTATTGTCGGCGCTGGTGTCTATTACTTTAATCAGTCACGCGACACGTACGTCGCCGACGAACCAGATACGACGACTGACGAAAGTCCAGTCGTTGACGATGAGCCAATGCCCGTCGAACCAGACGGTGGTATCGGTGATGGGTCAGAGCCACTACCGGTACTTGAAGGAGAAGAGACCATTGGCCAGTCAGTCAGCGGTGAACCGATTGTGGCCCACCACTTCGGTACTGGCGAACAGGAAGTGTTACTCATCGGCGGTATTCACGGCGGCTACTCTTGGAACACTGCACTCTTAGGGTATGAACTAGTAGATTATTTCACCCAAAACGGTGATATGATCCCAGAAAATGTTCGAGTGACTGTAATCCCGGTGGTAAACCCTGACGGTCTCGAAACAGTCACTGGCACAACCGGTACCTTTGACGCGACAGACGTGGACGCGAGTCAAAGCTCACGCGTGGCTGGACGCTTTAATGCCAACGATGTTGATCTCAATCGTAACTTCGACTGCGAATGGCAAGCTAATGGAACCTGGCAAGACCGTGCTGTAAGTGGGGGAGATGCACCATTTTCTGAACCAGAGAGCCGGGCTATTCGTGACTACGTCGAATCGCAAGAACCAGCCGCTGTCGTGGCGTACTACAGTGCAGCCGGTGGCGTCTACGCCTCAAACTGTCGCAACGGTATCCTAGAGGAAACATTGGCGCTAACCAATACGTACGCTGACGCAGCTGACTACGACGCCTTTGAAGAATTCGACTTCTACGAAATCACTGGCGACATGGTGAACTGGGTAGCCGCACAAGACATTCCAGCGATCAGCATCCTGCTCACTGACCACGAAAACACCGAGCTCAGTAAGAACTTACGCGGTATCGATGCCGTCCTTAACTACGTAAACAACAATGAGTAAGCGTACAACCATCATTCTCTTGGGGCTGTTAATTGCTGCGCTGGCGGGAGCGCTGGTACTCTCCCAACAGCTTGGCACTCCAACCGCCAAAGCACCGCAGCCTGAACCAGTTGCAACACCTGAGCCTGAGCCGACGTGGCCGGAAGTAAGCACGATTGGTAGTTCTGTGGAGGGTAGAGAAATTAGTGTCCATCAATTTGGAGCAGGTGACAAACACCTGCTCTTTGTTGGCGGCATCCACGGTGGTTACGAGTGGAACAGTTCGCTCCTCGCCTGGCAGTTCATTGACTACCTGACCGTCAACCCAGACGTTGTACCGGATGACATTACCATTAGTATCATCCCAACCCTGAACCCAGATGGCCTCGCACTCGTCACTGGTACCGGCGGACGCTTTGATATCCGTGATGTTCCAGATCCCAGTACACGAGTCGCAGCCGCTCGTATGAATACCAACGGCGTTGATCTCAACCGAAACTTTGACTGTAAGTGGGAACCAGAGAGTACATGGCGCGGGAACATCGTCAGTGCTGGTACTGCACCTTTCTCCGAACCCGAGGCGGCGGCGCTTCGTGACTACGTCAGTGATACCAACCCCAGTGCAGCTGTCTTCTGGCACAGCCAGGCTAACAATGTCTACGCTTCTGAATGTGAAGACGGTGTACTACCAGCAACACTGACCTTGATGGAAAACTACGCTACAGCCGGTGACTATGGGGCGGTGCCAAGCTTTGACGCGTACCCTATCACTGGTGACGCTGAAGGATGGCTTGCCTCGATTGGTATCCCAGCCGTGACCGTTGAACTAGAGTCATTCCAAGACATTGAATGGGAGCGAAACTTACATGGCACCATGGCAGTCATCGACTCGTACTCCAACATAGCTAAATAGTCGGAACCCCAAATAAAAAATACAGCGGACTATGTCCGCTGTATTTTTTATTTGTAGCACCGCTTACGCTGGCACAAAGGTGAGCGCTTCACCTTGTTCACTCCCGCGACCAGTCCGTCCGATCCGGTGTACGTAATCTTCAAACGTAGCGGGCATATCGTAGTTAATGACATGGGACACTTTATCGACATGAATCCCGCGAGCTGCCACATCAGTGGCTACGAGCACTTGGGCGTTACCACTTTTAAAGGCACGGAGGGCTTGCTGGCGCTGCCCGTGACTTTTGTTACCGTGAATAGCCTGAGCCTTGATGCCATCTGTATTCAGCTGGTCAGCCAACTTTTGCACACCGTGCTTCATAGCACCGAAAATGATAACGCGTTTAGCGGCAGATTTACTCAGCAAGGTAAGGAGTGTGTCGTACTTATGATGTGCTTCGTAGCGAACCACATCTTGCTTGATGCTGTTAGTGACATCAGTCTTCTTGACTGACACAGTCACTGGGTCTCGTAGGAATTCGTGCACCAGTTTCTCAATTGTTGGTGACATCGTAGCGGAAAAGAAGAGTGTCTCACGCTGCGCTGGTGTTGTGCTGAGAATTGAACGCATGTCATGGATGAAACCCATGTCGAGCATCCGATCAGCTTCGTCCAGCACCACAGTACTCACTTGGTCAGTCCGAAAAGCACCACGTTCAATCAAATCTTTAATCCGCCCCGGCGTACCAATGACGAAATGATTCTTTCGCTTCAAGCGACCAATCTGCGGTCCGATAGGAGTCCCGCCGACACACGTAGTGAAGTACAAGCGTGCATTCATGGTGAATTTCTTGAGCTCTTGCTCAATTTGAATAGCCAGCTCACGAGTTGGTGTCAAAATCAACGTCTGGCGTCGATACTCCGCAAGCGTTTTCGTAATCAGTGGCAGCAAAAAGGCGGCTGTCTTACCAGTACCAGTTTCCGCTAAACCGATCACGTCGTGACCAGCGAGAATTTCTGGAATAATTTGATCTTGAATCGGCGAAGGCGTATCGATACCGTTCTTGGACAAAACCGTTGTCACACGCTTATCAAGACCAAAACTACCGAATGTATGCTTCGGTTTATAGACAACCTCTTCCACTGCGACTGGTGTAGTGTTGATAAATTGTGACGGGTTGAACGTCGGCTGTACGCGCTTACCACGACCACCACCACGGGTGTGTCGCTGGGGACGTCCACCAGCTCGACCATTACGACGTGAGCCAGTGGCCGAGTACGAACGTCGACGTCGCGGACGCGACGAAGTAGTATTACTCATATATAGTATGTTGTTTCGTTAGAGAAGCGATATCGCTTCGGGCAGTGCAGGTAATAATTCCAAACGACTTCATCAGTGACTGACCGTCTGCAGCTTCAGAGCCCTACACGTGTATCAAAAGCTGGCAGCAGTATTACACACAGAGAACAAAAGTCAATCAAAAGCGCTTGTACATTTTTTCAGATGTGCTTTACTACAAGCACAAAGCAGTTCTCCTCTTGAAGTACGCGACCAACGAAGCAGAAGTCAGGTGAAGAAGGTTTTGTTTACACAACTAAACAATAAAAATATGACAGGTACCATCGCACGTATCACAGACCGAGGATTCGGTTTTATTACTCCAGCTGAAGGTGAGAAAGATGTATTCTTCCACGCGCAGTCAGTTGTTGATGTTCACTTCGATGATCTTAAAGAAGGTGACAAAGTAAGCTTCGATATCGAAGAAGGACCAAAAGGCCCTTCAGCCGCCAACGTCCAAAAAGCTGAATAAGGTACACGGATTATAAAACCAGCACTGCCCGAGGGCAGTGCTGGTTTTTAATTGCCACCTTTACCGTGGAACCGCTTATGAACATCCCGCAAATGTTTGTCCGTCACATGGGTATAGACCTGGGTTGTACCTATATTGGCATGACCAAGAAGCGCTTGTACGGAACGAAGGTCGGCACCGTTTTGCAGCAAGTCGGTAGCGAAACTGTGGCGAATAACGTGTGGGGTTACCTTGCGCGTAATACCCGCTTTGGCTGCCATCTGCTTCATCATCCGCTGCACTGCCCGCACGGAGAGACGTAGTTCAGAGGCGTTTTTCGCGTTTTTACCGTACTGGATAAACAAAGCTTCATCCAGATCTTTGCGTTTCGCAAGGTACGCTTTTATAGACTGTTTCGCACGCTCGGAGAGAAACACCACACGAATCTTATCGCCCTTACCACGCACAGAAAACTCATCGCGGGTAAGATCAAGATCATCAATATTAAGCGAACATAATTCCGAAATACGCAAACCAGTCGAAAAGAGGAGATCAAGGATGGCTCGATCGCGCGCACCAACCGGGGTGGTGGTGTCTGGGGCTTCCAGCAAACGGACAAGCTCTTGTGGTGTGATCAGGTCAAGTGATCGCTCGGGGACTTTGGCCAGCTCGATCCGCTCGGGGCTCAGTGACTCAACACCGCGTCTACGTAAATACTTCAAGAATGCTCGTAAGGCAATCAAGTAGTAATTTTGGGTTTTTCGTTTCATCGGTTCCATGCGACCACCCACCTTGGTACCTGGTTGTCGATTAAGATACAGTCGAAACTCACGTACCATATCTTCAGTGAGCTTGCTTGGGTCATCTGTCTTGACGTAGTCCAGAAACTTCGTCAGGTACCGCTGGTAGTTTTCTACTGTTTTGACACTCCGACCTCGTTCGATCTCTAAATACTCTAGAAATTGTCGCTGTAACTCCGCTAGTTTCATACGTACGTACAGTATAGCAAGGAAGGGACGCACAATGACACTCCACACGTGGAACCACTCTAGAGGTATATCTTGCAAAATAAGCCAAATATGCTATAGTTTTACTAACCTTCGCAGGTTAACAGAGCGACTTTTAGAGGACAGTTCTGACTGTGTATCTACCTCATACAAAGTCGCGCTTTTTAAAAACGTGCACTATGTTGAGTAAGCAAAAGAAAGCAAATGCGCTGAAGGAAACGCAACGTCATGAAGGTGACACTGGCTCACCGGAGTCACAAGTTGCTATCCTCACTCGCCAAATCGACGAGCTAGCAAAGCATTTGAAGAAAAATAAAAAAGACTTTCACTCCCGACGTGGTCTCCTCCAGATGGTGGCCAATCGTCGCAAGCACTTGAAGTACTTGGAACGCAAAAATCCAGACGCGTACCAAACACTCATCAAGAAGCTGGGTCTAAAGAAATAACTCCTTGCGCTGCTCGACGTACGTCGAGCAGTTGCGTTTTTCTTACTTTTTCCATAGGCAACTATTTTTATAATCATATAATATTATGTCAGTTATTCGACATCCGGCGCAACGAGTTGCGGTCATCATAGATACGCAAAACCTCTACCACAGTGCCAAGAACTTATACAAAGCTAAAGTAAATTTTCAGAACGTCGTCCAAGCCGCTGTGGGTGATCGACAACTCGTCCGGGCAGTGGCATACGTCGTCAACACCGAAAGCGGAGAAGAGCAACCTTTTTTCGAAGCACTCGAAAAAATTGGTATTGAAATAAAAACCAAAGACTTACAAATTTTCTTCGGTGGCGCCAAAAAAGCTGACTGGGACGTCGGGATGGCAGTTGACGCCATTAAAGTAGCGCATAAAGTTGACGCTGTTGTGCTCGCCACTGGTGACGGCGACTTCGTTCCTTGCGTTGAGTACGTTAAGAGTTTAGGTGCGCAAGTTGAAGCTATTACATTTGGTCGTAGTGCGAGCAGCCGCTTACGGGAAGTGGTTGATGATTTTATTGATCTAGACGACGACCCAAAAACCTTTGTCCTCGGTTATCGCGCCCCGCGCAAACGAACCAGTCGACGGGCACCAGCCAAAAAACAAACAAAAAAAGCAGCCGTTAAGACCGTTGGTACCGATACTGACGCACTCTAAAGCTCTTCAACTAGCCCGATTGTTAATACCTCAACTCGACCGACAGTCGTATGGTAAGGTAACAGCGGAGGTGAACCATGACGATATTGCGCTTCACAAACAGCCTACAACATTGGCTACACTGGGTGCAGCTGCGCTGGCACCAGCTTGAGCAAGCACTCGATGACGGCGCCTACTACCATCGCCGGCGTCGAGAGATGCATCAACGACACGGCATTGACTGCTGATCGCTACGGCCCGAAACACGTTTTGTGTTTCGGGCCTTGATTGGTATGGTTATACAGTTACCCTTAATTGAGGGCGTGCGGTAGGCAGGTTACAACATGCGTTGCAATCTGAAACTGCGCGCTCTCTCATAATTATTGTATGCAACAAGAAACCCATACGTTAGAGTTAGCTGGCAAAACTTTGTCAGCCACATTTACTGACCTAACTGATCAAGCCAACGGCTCTGTGCTACTGCGCTACGGTGAAACCGCCATTTTAGTTACCGCGGTGATGAGTAGTCGTGAGAGCAACATGCCGTACTTTCCACTCTCGGTAGAGTTTGAAGAAAAATTCTATGCCGCCGGAGCGATTATGGGCAACCGTTTCCAACGCCGGGAAGGTCGACCGAGTGAAGAAGCTATCCTGTCAGCCCGTATTATTGATCGCACAATCCGACCATTGTTTGACCAAACCATGCGACGTGATATTCAAGTGGTCACCACCGTACTCGCGATGGGTGAAGACGATCCTGACGTACTTGGTGTGATTGGCGCATCACTGGCGCTTGGTGTCTCCAACATTCCGTGGCGAGGACCCGTAGGTGCGGTACGAATTGGTCGCCACAAAGAGTCGGGTGACATCATTATCAACCCTACCTACCTACAACGCGAAGAGGGTGAGCTCGATTTTGAAGTACTGGCGTGTGGTAAAGAGGGCAATATAAACATGATTGAAACAGCTGCCCACGAAGTGAGTGAAGACGACATCACCGCTGTGCTAGAAGCTAGTACACGCGTTCACCAAAAACTAGAAGCTTGGCAAGAAGAGCTTATTGCCAAGCATGGTCACCAAAAATATGAACATACCGCACCTGACGTTTCTGCAGCGGTTAAACAATTATTCCAAGAACAATTCAGAACCAGATTGTACGACACGATCTTTGCCGGCAAGACGGGTAAGGAGCACATACATGCTGTTAAGGACGCCTTTTGTGCCGAACTAACCAACCAAGATATCGAGCACGACAGCGCACTGGTCGATCAGTTCTTCGCTGCACACGTTGATACACTGTTACACAAAGGAGCCCTTGAGGAAGGGAAGCGCGCTGATGGACGGGCCATGGATGAAGTACGTGAACTCTACGCGCAAGCTGGTGATGTATCACCAATACTGCACGGATCAGGTATTTTCTATCGCGGTGGTACACATATATTCACCGCACTCACACTGGCCGGACCAAGTGAAGCAATGACTATCGACACTATCGAAGAACAAGATAGTCGAAAACACTTTATGCATCACTACAACTTCCCACCCTTTTCCGTCGGTGAGTCTGGTCGGATAGGTGGTTTCAATCGTCGCATGATTGGTCACGGCGCTCTGGCAGAGAAAGCAGTTGCCCCCGTTATTCCAAGTCAGGAGTCATTTCCGTACACTATTCGTCTGGTATCGGAAACAATGGCCTCGAATGGATCGAGTTCTATGGGGTCAGTGTGTGGATCTACGCTGGCGCTAATGGATGGCGGTGTACCGATTACGCGACCGGTGGCTGGCATCGCTTCGGGGCTGATGATGGATGGTGATCAATACAAACTGCTCACTGATATTCAAGGACCAGAAGATGAGTACGGTGACATGGATTTTAAAGTTGCTGGGACGCGCGTCGGTGTGACTGCTATCCAGATGGATGTAAAAGTAGACGGGGTGCCGGTACCAATCCTAGCGGAAGCACTGGCAGCAGCCAAGCAAGCCCGGCTCCAGATTCTCGATGTTATCGAAGCCACCATTGCAGAGCCGCGAGCGCAGATTTCTCCGCGCGCTCCAGAGATTGTGGTAATGCAGATCAACCCGGAGCAAATCGGTATGGTGATCGGCTCTGGCGGTAAAACGATCAACGCTCTAAAAGAGGAAACCGGAGTAGAAGAGATTACGATCGAGGACAGCGGTACTATTTATATTACTGGGCGTAACGGCTCAGCTATCACTGCGAAAGAGCGCATCGAAACAATGACCCACGTGTACGCAGTTGGTGACACCACCGAAGCGGAGGTGGTAAAGGTAACTGATTTTGGTGCCTTTGTCCGACTCGATAATGGACAAGAGGGACTGGTACACATTTCGGAAGTCGCACCATACCGCATCGAATCAATGCAAGGCGTGGCGAATGTTGGCGAAACGGTACCAGTGGTAGTGAGCAAGATTGAGAACGGTAAAATTGGACTCTCAATCAAGCAAGCTGACCCTGATTTTGCCAAACGTAAAGGCATCACCGAGTAAGCCCTACACTGATTACGCGCCCACGACATTTCGTGGGCGCGTTTGTTAATTACTACACTATTACAGTATGCGAAACATGCCATACTTACTGTAATGAATCAGGCTGGTATACAGAAAATCCGTACCTTTCAAGACGACCTTGCGAACGCACGTCGTCATCGCGATGATGATAACGACACAGACGCTCCAACCACTCCCACTACAGATACTACAGATGTAGAACCAGCAGAACCAGCAGAACCAGCAGAACCAGCAGAACCAGCAGAACCAGCAGAACCAGCAGAACCAGCAGAACCAGCAGAACCAGCAGAACCAGCAGGGGGCAACATAGCAGTACCCACTCCCAATCCGCTACCAACTAACCACAACACATCATCTGTTGACGCGATTGCTAACCAACTTGAGCAAGAACCAAGAGACGAAGCAGCCAAAACGGAAATGCCAACCGTAACCGCTGCAATGCCAACCGAACTGGCCCGTACTGCCGATAGTGATGGTGATGTTTCGTTGGCCGAAACGGTTGAAACTGGCACGATCGTACAAGATAAGAAAGTAGAACACCGTGGTTTTTGGGGTGCAGTGCAAGAAAACTGGGAAGATCGACGGCAACGACGAGCGGCCAGGCAGGCAGCTCAGCACGACCAAACACCTACGGTTACCCGGGCGGACAATCGGCTTGATAAACTGCGAGCTGCGGCAGTCCAAAGTTATCAAGCACCCCAAGGCGACCACGATGCACTCCTCCAGCAGGTGAAAGATCGGGCAACAACCACTGCACCGAAAAATAGTTTAACGGTGAAACAAGTAACGGAAACAACACCTACTTGGAACCACGTAGTACAAAAGGAACAACCGACTCAGCCAAAACCACCCACCAACAATGCACCCACCTCTTGGCAGCCGCCAATAGAGTCGATCACACACGAAAGAGTCACCGATCAGAAACGTACTAGCAACAACCATACAGCACCGCAGACATCAACCACGACGCAACCAACACCAGGCACCAAGCGCATACCAACCCCAACTGCTGCAACCAGTAGTACCCCAACTGCACCGACCAAGACCACAAAAGCCAAACTTCAGCCACAGCCAACAATCGCTCAAACCGCAACATCTCCTACTAGAAAAACAACGACAAGCGCTACAGCCGTACCACAACCCACACTGACAACACAAACTCGGAAGCAATCCCCTACAGCCAGTGCACCTAAAACAACACCAGCAAACACCAAGCGGACGGTCGATCTACGCAGCCAAGTCAGCGATTCGAAACCGCGCTTGAGTAGCAAGCTGCTACTTGGTATAGCCACGATACTATTTATAACTGGCCTGAGCGGGGGAGGTGTGTGGTACTACACCCAAAACCAAAACAACCTACCAACCCCTACAGCAGCAGTACAACAATCACTCATCAATGCAGATGAAACGATTACTGTTCCGGTCACATCCGACAGTGAAAACGTATTAACGACTGTATATAACAACATGCTTGGTTCAGCTACCTTGCGTGCGCACACATTTACCAACGGTGCTGGAGCGCTAGCTGACCCAACCCTTCTCATTACTAATATGAACTTACGTGTATCAGGAGCTTTTGGTCGCTCACTGACTGCACTAACGGCTGGCAGCATTAACGGTACCGACCCATTCATCGTATTACGTGCAACTGACTTTGATACAGCATTCGCTGGTATGTTGAGCTGGGAGCAAAGTATGACCGTTGACCTCTCCCCACTATTTGGTACCCCGGTCAGTGAGTCATTTGACGAAACCGCTCGAACGAGCAACCAAGTGCGGAGCAGTTTCTTTAAAGACATCATTGTCGCCAATACCAGTGCACGCGTGTTAGTAGACGAAACAAACACGCAACGCATCCTGTACGGTTTTGTTACTCCCAACACGATTCTCATTACTGTCAATGAAGATGTCTATACCCGTTTGTTGCCACACATTAACCGATAAGTGAATCTTTATGGGAATTGCCACTACGTTCACAGCTCAAAGTGCAGTTGCCGGTGGAACACCGATTACCATTGAAGCTGACTTAGCCCGTGGTTTACACTCATTCACCATTGTCGGCCTGGCTGGCAAAGCTGTTGAGGAAGCAAAAGACCGGGTCAGTGCAGCCATTAAAAATAGTGGGTACCCAGCGCCCAAAAGTCAGAACCAAAAAATTACCATCTCACTTGCACCGGCTGATATGAAAAAAGATGGACCATTGTTTGACCTGCCGATTGCAATCGCATACCTCATCGCCGCTGACCAGCTAGTGCTCGACCAAACTCGTCGTATGTTTGTAGGTGAATTATCACTCGGTGGCGAGCTGCAAGCAGTACGTGGTGTGTTATCTGTCGTACAAACAGCCAAACAGTATGGTTTCCAGGAAGTAATTGTACCGACAGCAAACGTTACCGAAGCGGCGCTTGTTGAAGGCGTATCGATCGTTGGGGCAGAAACGTTACGAGATGTGGTTGAACACGTCAGCGTGGACAGCGCAACCGTGCTACCGAGCGCCGCTGTTACGACGATCAGCGACGACTGGTCAGATACATTGGTGCGTTTAGAGGACATCAAAGGTCAGGACCAAGCGAAGCGTGGACTCATCATTGCGGCTGCTGGTCGACACAATTCGTTAATGGTTGGGCCACCCGGAACTGGTAAAACCATGTTAGCTCGCGCACTGCAAAACCTCTTACCACCACTCTCACGTGAAGAGGCACTTGAAGTAACTGGTATCCATTCCATTGCCGGAGAATTCTCTGGCACCGTAACCAGTCAGCCACCATTTCGTGCTCCACACCACACTTCCTCACACACCGCACTGGTGGGTGGTGGTAGCAACCCGCGTCCAGGTGAGGTAACCTTGGCACACCGCGGTGTCTTGTTTGTTGATGAATTTCCTGAATTTGAACGACGATCGATTGACGCCCTTCGACAACCTTTGGAAGATCGGGTGGTAACGATATCACGTGTACAAGGCAGTGCGGTTTTTCCTGCCGATGTCACTCTGGTCGCAGCTATGAACCCGTACCGAGGTAGCGAAGACGGTACTACTGACTACGCAGCAGCGATGCTTGAGAGTTATAAAGGCAAAATCTCTGGACCTATCTTAGACCGAATCGATCTTTGGCTACCAGTACCGCACGTTGATTATGATACGTTGACCACCAAACACACTCGTACGGACGAAACAAAAAAAGCCCGCGAGCAAATACTTGCCGCCCGTGAACGTATGCGTAACCGCTTTAACAACAACACTACCACTAACGCCAGCATGAGTGCGCGTGATATTGAAACGCTCGTCTCTGTCAGTGATGCAGTTGAGAAAGTTATGAAACAAGCGGCCCAAAAACTCAACCTCTCACCCCGTAGCTACCACCGGGTACTGAAGGTGGCGCTCACAATTGCCGACCTGTCCGGCGCAGACACGATCGAACCGGCGCACGTTCTAGAGGCCTTGCAGTATCGTGTCAAACTATAAAAAACTGCCAGCGTATATACGCTGGCAGTTTTTATAAGCACAATGTTAAAACGGATTATAGCCACCACGAACTTCAAAGTGTAGGTGGGTACCAGTCGAGCGACCAGTGCTACCCATTCCTCCGATAGTGGCACCAGCATTGACCCAGTCACCAACCGCTACGTGCACACTACTTAAGTGTGAGTACAGTGTCTGCACACCATTACCGTGTCGCACAACAATGTAGTTACCATATCCACCGTTCCAGCCACTGGTTTTAGCAATGATTACTTCACCACTACCAGCCGCTCGGATTGGTGAGCCGTGCGCCGCAGCCAAGTCGACGGCGTTGTACCCGTGAATCCCTTGGGTACGTACCGCCCCAGGAGCAGGGTGGGTCAGTGAACTACTGCCACCACTAGCCACAGAACGCGCCGCGCTCGCAGCTGGAGCTGAGTGTAGCTCACCACCAGGGATCATCAGCTCGTCACCAACCGCTAATACCGTGTCGGCAGTGAGACCGTTAAACGCCAACACCTCTTCCGTATCGGCGTCGTAATCATCAATGATTGACGCTAACGTATCACCCTTTTCAACCGTGTGTTGCACACCAGCAATCGGTAAAATCACTAAGGTGTCACCGGGTTGAATACCAGTCGAAGAGACAATGTCGTTAGCCCACTTAATAGTGTTTGTTGTCACACCGTACATTTCGGCAATTTGTGAGAGTGAATCACCTTCACGTACAACGTACACACTAATTTCATTGCTATTGCGTGCTGGCTCTGCACTAGCGCCGAGTACTGTACTGTTACCCGTCGTAACTAATGCTCCCTCGTCAACCTTCAGTTCAGCACCACCAGTCGCCAGTGGGTCAGGATTGGTGCGAGCAATTAATAGTTTGGTAAACGCTGCATCATCAGTAGTTACTGCGGGCGTGACATCCATCACCGCCACCGGAGCACTAAACCAGTCAGCGTGCAGTGCGATCGGCGACAAGATAATAGCCGTGATCACACAAAGCTCAATGAGTGAGACAAATCGTCGGGATACGTTGGTTGTCCGTCTTTGATCCAATGATGAGTCTGCATCAGGAGTATTCGATATAATAAGCAATTCTGTTATGGTCTCTCCGCCGTGCTCGCATCCGCTACAGTCAAACAATCGTCAATTGTAATAATCTACCAGGTAGATATACCGAATTTTGGTACCGCACCATCATACTAAACACGTCCGTTGGGTCAATTGACGCAGTGCACTTTTTACGAGCTTATCATAGATGGCCATTTTGTGGCTCAATCAAGCCTTTTAATGCTATTGACGTGAACTTTATTTTATTTTGTAGTAAATAATCCACTGCAATTGACGCTGTGCTATAGTACAGCTCCATGACATCAGAACAACATCTCGCTGGCCTGAACGAGCCGCAACGTCAAGCAGTTACCACTACCAACGGTCCGCTCTTAGTCCTGGCTGGAGCTGGGTCGGGCAAGACTCGAGTCATTACCCACCGGATCGTCCACCTCATACTAAACGGTGTTGCACCGCACAATATATTGGCCGTCACTTTTACGAACAAAGCCGCTACCGAAATGCGAGAGCGAGTACATACGCTCATCGCTGAATACGCAGGCAGTGCCCGAGCTGGCCTAGAGAGTAGCCCCACGGTTACCACCTTCCACGCTTTGGGTGTGCGACTGCTCCGTGAATACCACGAGACGATGGGTCTACGTCGCCACTTTACGATCTACGATCGCAGCGACAGCACCCGGGCAATTAAGCAAGCGCTCGAAAAAGCTGGCTACTCACCGAAGCAGTTTGAACCACGGAAAATGATTTCAATGATTTCCCGCGCCAAAGGTGACGCCCTCAGCCGTGTTGAATTTCTAGAGCAAGCCGAAAGCTATCCCGAAAAAGTCTGCGCTGAAGTGTGGGAGCATTACGACGCCATCCTCAAGCAAGAACAGGCACTCGATTTTGATGATCTTTTGGCGAAGACACTCGTTTTGTTACGCACCTACGGCCATGTGCGCGACGCACTACAGCAGCGCTTTCAGTACCTACACGTCGATGAATACCAAGATACCAACAAAGTGCAGTTCGCCATCGTGCAGTTACTGGCGGGGGAAAAGCAAAACATCTGTGTCGTTGGCGACGTTGACCAAAACATCTACAGCTGGCGCGGAGCCGACATTAGTAACGTCATGCAGTTTGAGAATAACTTCCCCGGCACACAGACAATTTTCCTCGAGGAAAACTATCGTTCAACGGGCACTATCATTGCAGCCTCCAACAATATCATCGCTAAAAATAAAAACCGTATCCCTAAAACCGTCTTCACGAGCAACCAAACCGGAGACAAAATGAACCTCTTTGCTGCCCAATCAGGTATCGACGAAGCGGAACATATTGCCCTTACCGCACGTGACCTCATCGCGGAAGGTGCTTCACCAGCTGATATCGCTGTGCTGTACCGCACCAACTTCCAGTCACGCGTCCTCGAAGAAGCGTTTCTCCAATTTGATGTTCCGTACCAACTGCTGGGTACCAAATTCTTTGAACGGAAAGAAGTGAAAGATGTACTCTCATTTCTCCGCCTGGCGATCAACCCCGACAGCACGGCTGACCTCTCACGTATTATTAATACGCCGACTCGCGGGATTGGTAAGGTGACACTCCTCAAGCTGCTTGAAGGTCGTCGCGATGAACTTACCGGCGCCACCGCACAGAAAGTTGAACGCTTTGAAACAATCATGCAGGATGTCCGTGACACCTTGGCCACCGAACCACTACCCGAAACACTAAAATTCATCATCCAGCGTACTGGTCTCGAAGCCGAATTTAAAAAACAAGGCACCGAAGAGGACCTGGCCCGGCTAGAGAACTTGCAAGAATTAGTGACCCTAGCTAACCGTTACGCAGAACTCGAGCCAAACGAAGCTATCGAAGCCCTGCTTGAAAATGCCGCTCTCCAAAGCGACCAAGACGAACTAGCCAGTGGGGAAGAGCGTCCAGCAGTACGTCTCATGACGGTCCACGCTGCTAAAGGACTCGAATTTCCGTATGTATTTATCAGTGGTTTAGAAGAGGGACTGTTTCCCCACGAACGGCTCGACGACAGAGGCATCGATCACGAAGAAGAGCGGCGTTTGTTTTACGTCGCGCTCACTCGAGCGGAGAAGAAAGTCTTTCTCTCTTACGCCCACACCCGGATGATTTTTGGTAGCTCACGCGTCAATATTCCATCATCATTTCTCAATGACATTGACGACGACCATATTGACGTTGCTGGCAACCATCACACTGGTAGTGGCTCTGGGTACGAAACCACTATTTTTCTCGACTAGCTTGATATCACACTGCTTGCCAAAGTCGACCACCTCGCCTAAGCTAGCTCCATGAGTGGTGGTTTTGCGCACAAAAAATCTCTAGGGCAACATTTTCTCACCAGCGATATTGTACCGGGCTGGCTAGCTGACGCTGCTGCCGTGACAGCTGGCGATACAGTGCTCGAGATAGGTCCTGGTACTGGCGTCTTAACGCAAGAACTGCTATCCCGCGGCGCTACCGTGATTGCACTTGAAGCAGATACGCGAGCGATTGCGGTTTTAGAAGACACCTTTGCCGAATCACGAGCGAGGGGAGCGCTGGTTATTCACCATAGCGATGTGCGCGACCTCGATCTTCGTTCTATTCCTCACCTGCAAGACCACGCGTTTAAGATTGTAGCGAACATTCCATACTACCTCTCCGGTCATCTGTTTCGTAGCTGCTTGCAAACCAGCTGCCAACCCAGCGACTTGGTGTTTTTGGTTCAAAAAGAAGTTGCTCATCGTGCCGCTACTCACCACGAAGCTGGCGATAAACACTCCCTCCTCTCGTTGTCGGTCCAGGTATACGGTGACGTTTCGTATGTACGCACAGTTCGCCGCGGGCACTTTAACCCGCCACCACAGGTCGACTCGGGGATTGTGGCGGTGCGAAACATTAATCGTGACCGTTTTACATCGATTTCAGAAGCTGCCTTCTTTCAGCTGCTCCACTTGGGGTTTGCTCAAAAACGCAAGCAATTACTAGGGAACTTAGCGGGTACGTACAACCGTGAACAGCTTGTACACATTTTTTCCACACTTGAACTAGCGCCTACGGTACGCGCTGAGGATGTTCCGCTCCAAACCTGGCTCCGTTTGGTGGAACACCTAACACAGCTACCTTAGTCCACGGCCTTTCCTCAGCTCTTGCTGTAGTTATACACCAGTTATACGCAGTATTGTCCCCAGAAAGAGTGAGGCGTTGCTATACTATCTATACATATATATGTATAGTCCGCAGCAGAAACGAAAAATTATGATTGCCGTCGTCTTCGGTGCTGCCTTAGTTTTAGCGGCGCTCGTTTTCCAGCCAGCACCAGCACCGACACCAGAAACCTCTGCAGCAGGCGAAGAGGTTGTGACAGTGGCCCTTAATCGAGAGGCCATTCCGGTTCTTGACTCCAACCAAGACGGCGTTCCAGACTGGCAGGAAAGTTTTGTAGCCAACACTCCAACGGTACGAGAAATAGCCGAAGCTGACACAACCTATGAACCAAGTGACACTCTGACCGACCAGTTCGCTCGGGAGTTTTTTGAGGAAATGGTCCGCTCAGACACCATTGGTGACTTCGGTGCTTCGCCAGCCGAGCTCATTGCTCAATCGTCACAAGCACTCAGTGAAGAGGCGGCTGATGAACTTTACTTAGTGGACGACCTGACTGTACTAGAACAGAGCGACAGTGCGCGACTCTCACGTTACGGAGAAGCAATCGCGCGTATTTTTGTAAACAATGGCTGTGAACCTACCACACCTGACATCACCATACTCGAAACCGCTGTTCGGAACGACCAACCCGAGCTGCTAAACGAACTCGATTGCCGTATTGAAGGTTATGCCACCTACGAAGCTGCCTTACTCCAACTACCAGTACCAGCAAGTGTTCGGTTCGAACATCTCGATCTTCTCAACACGATGCTGGCTCTTAAGAACGACCTGCAAGCATTTCAAGGCGTGTTTGATGACCCAATGTATACACTAGTACGAGTCCGACGTTACCAATCAGACGCTGAAGCAGTATTTCCTGCCCTTGATGCTCTCTATGAAACATTAGTAGTAAATGGGGCTAGCTGGAGTCCTGAGTCAATAGTATTTGCTATAATTAATCTTAATTAACATGCGTTCGTTTTACTGTTCAACGAGCAAATTGCTCACCATCATTACTTTCATACTGGTTGTTGCTGTGTCAATACCGACGAAGTCTGCACAAGCACTTGATGCAGTTACTGTTGTTGGTGGACCCGGAAGTAACGCAGAAGTAGCTACCAGTAAGATCAATGGTGGTATTCTTGGCTTAGAAAAAACTCTCCTCGGAAAAGAATTTGGGTTCGATCAAGTTGCCTGGGCAGTCGCCCGTGCCGCGGTGCAGAGCATTACCCAGAGTATTATCAATTGGATTAACTCGGGCTTTCAAGGTAGCCCGGCGTTTGTACAAGACCTCGAACAGCACCTCTTAAACATTGCCGATCAAACCGCCGGTAACTTTATCTATAACGACCCAGCTCTTAACTTCCTCTGTAGTCCATTTCAGCTTGACGTAAAGATTGCTCTTGCTACCGCCTACCGCGAAAGTCAAAACTTTGCGGAAGAGGCCCAATGTACCCTCACCGACGTCACTAATAACGTAGACGGTTTTATCAATGGCAGCTTCCAAGAAGGAGGGTGGTCAAGCTGGTTTGAACTTACCCAAAACCCAGTCAATACCCCAACTGGTGCGTACCTAGCAGCTGAAACCGAAATGTACGCCCGGATTGTTGACGAACAGGGTCAGGCTATAGAAGAGTTGAGTTGGGGTGATGGTTTTCTCTCCTTTAAAGTCTGTGCTGATACCGATGTCGCCTCCGGCGCTGTGTCATCTGGTGATTGTGACATTGTTACCCCTGGAGCTACCATTGCTGATCAACTGAACGAAGCTCTGGGTGCTGGACAACGACAGCTTATTGAGGCAGATGAAATTAATGAGATTATCAGTGCTCTCTTCGCACAGCTTGCCCAGCAGGCGTTGGGGGGTATGAATGGTCTACTCGGTCTCGGATCACAGGGCTACACCGACGCTTCACTCACACAAGGCTTTCCGAGTGCAAACCCTGGAGGAGGGGCTAATAATAGTGGTGGGACATCATACTTGGAAGCATTGGCACAAGAAAACACAGCCATTGAACTCCAGGGTGATTTTGACCCACTATTAGATGCTATTGCCACTGAACGAGAATTTGCATCACTTGCTAGTACGAGTGTTAGAGCCATTAACAACATTGAAGCGAAAGTGAACGCACATAATGCCATAGAAGATTGTCGCGATGTTGCATTCCCTTCATCATTACGAAACATGCGTCGTGATTTGCAAGACTCTTATGTGTTAGCGAACACAAACCTTGAACTACTCCAATTAATGCGCACAGCTTTCACTGAAGCTACTAGTGTTGAAGAGCAGTCAGATATCTTGAACCAATTCCAACAACTCCAGTCTGACGGTACACTTCATGATGAAGTCGATGTCGTAACTACACAACTACAGCTTGATTTTGACATTGCTGATGCACGTACCCAAATTAATTCACAGATTAGTCTCGCTTCGATAGGCTGCGAACCAGATGATGAAAGTAATGAATCAGAAGGACGCTAGTACATAAACGAAACTGTGGGGAACCACCTCATATTACCAATCGTGCGCGCTACAATAGGAAGTGAGCTATGACTAAGCAATGGCCAACAGCGTTGCGGAATTTGGTGGTACTGACCATCTTGCTGTTTGTGATCCTGTCGCCACTCCAAAGTTTTGCGCAGCAAAATCCAAGTACAGGTTATGTACCCTATGATCAACTGGACGCCTTTGGTGGACCTGGACCGGATATAGATGATGATACTGATTTTCAATACAGCCTCGATCCCTTTGGTGGACCTGGACCGGATATAGATGATGACTTAGATACAACTACAGGTGGAAATGATGGCATTGCTGGTAACGGAAATGAGGTTTCAGATGATCCCCAAAACCCACAAGGTTCTGGTACCGCTCCTGGCAGCCGAGCGGAGATGCTAAAACTCATGGACGCCAACTCCACTGAGAAAATATACAACTTTCTCATTATGGCTGGTGGATTCTTTGCCAGCTTTGGTTCGCTCATTTTTGACCTAGCGTTTGAATCACTCGTCTTAAAATTTGGCTGTTTAATGACAACACAGTGTGGCGCAGACGGTTGGGGAGGTGGGTCTGTCGGTGGTGCTGTTGATAGCCTGTGGACGATAGTGCGCGACCTTTTTAACATTCTCTTTATTTTTGCCCTGGTCTTCATCGGCCTGCGCCTCATCCTCAACTCCGACGACACGAGTACGCAACGAGCAGTGGGCTACCTAATCGCCGCCGCGCTCCTAGTGAACTTTAGTCTCTACGCAGCGAAGTTAGTGGTCGATATCACGAACTTCACAGCCGTGGAAATCCACCAAGCAGTGGTCGGTGGTATTGGTGGGGAAGAAGGTTTTGGTGTCACAGCTATTTATGAAGATGAAGCAGGAATTGATCGAGAGGTTGACATTGTCACAACCAACGAGGACGTTTTTAGTAACTCCAGTATTGCTGGCGCTTTTATGCAAGTGATGTCCATCAACACTTTCTTTAACACCACCACTGAAGGAATGAACGCCATCTTACTTGGCTTTCTCGCGTTTCTCTTTTTAGTCTACTTAGGTTTTGTACTGGCATACGCTGGTGCCATGATTGTAGTACGGTTTGTCGCCATCATTTTCTTACTAATTTTCTCGCCATTTATGTTCTTGGGGTGGATACTACCGCAACTTGAAGGCTACGCTAAAAAATGGCGACAAACATTTCTTGGCTACGCCCTCTACATGCCAGCCTTTATCTTCCTGATCTACGTCGCGTTATTTGTCATGATCCAAGTTAGTTCCTTAGGTATTTTTGCTGGTAAAAGCTATAGCCAAGCGATTGACGAGGGTGGTAACAACTTCACTATTTTCCTCCTCTTTGTGTTGGGTACCGGCTTCTTATACGCAGCTACGAAGGTGGCTGGTGCTATCAGTAACGCGGGTGCGGTGGTAGGTATGAATGCTGCTAGTAGTGCAGCTCGTAAAATCACCATTGGTGCTGGTGCTGCTGGTGCTGCTTGGGCAGGTGGCCGGGGAACATCTAGTATTCTAGGTGGTGGTGCGAATAAGCTCGGTAAAGCTTGGGACGAACGAAATGCTGCTAGTGGCAAACCTCGGGGCCGTACCGGAATGTATTTCCGAGACAAACTCAAGTCACTCGAAGACAACAAATATGGTGGGAGCACTTCCTTCAAGCAGCGCCGGGACGAGGAAAAAGCTGAGAAAAAACGTCACGCTACTGCACAAGCCACTCAAAAGGTTAAAACTTCAGTTACAGAGCGTAAAAAAGCCGGAGACGCAGCCACTGATGAACAAAAGATTGCCATGGAACGAGCTATTGTTGATGCGACCACACCACAACTTGAGAAGCTTGGTGCTAGTACCCTGGCTGAAGACTATGTAGCTGGAGCACTATCTCAAACTCAGTTTGATAACCTCATGAAGAGTGACGAATTGACTGACGCGGATAAAGCAAAAATCGCAGAGGCGCGAGGAAAAGATGTTAAAGCTCGCTTGACTGATGATAAGACAGGGGAATTCGACATCAGCAAAGCCTCAGTCAATCAACTCCAGGCTCTTGGAGCTCGCAGCATGATTGATAACGCAGGTAGATTGAAAGCGTCACAAATGGATGATCTGAAGAAGAAACTAACTGAGACAGAATTTGACCGCATCAATAACGCTCGAGAAGACCAGCTCGAGGCGATGGGAACTGATGTCTTCATCAAACGAGATAATAAAGAGATTGCCAAATTACCAAAAGATATCCTCAGCAAAGAAAGCAATATTGAGCACCTGGTGAAGGAAGACTTACTCAGTGGTGATATGTTGAAACAGATCGCTCGTGAGAGTAAAGTCGACAAGCGAAAACTGGGGCAGACCATTGCAGCGAAATACAATGCTGCTGGTAAAACTCCACCAAACGACATCCTCGGCTACCTCGAAGGCGGGGAAGGTAGAGTGTATGGTTTAACACGAGCAGATTTTAGTAGCGGATGGGATGACCCTGTAACGTAAACCTCTATGATCACTGACGAACAGCGACTTGCGCAGGCTAAAAAACTTCCACCACAAATTGACATGCTTTACTCTGGACCAGAGAATGGTCAACGTATGGCTGATGTCTTCTACCGACACAACCTGCCCGTTGATAAATACCTCAATTACACACAAGTAATAGGGGATGTCATTCTTGGCTTCTACTACACCAAGGACTTACCGCAGCTACTGCAAAGCCAAGCTGGACTCAGCCCTGAGCAAGCTGAACAGGTAGTCACTGACCTAGCAGAGTTCCTATCGCCCGTACTTGAACGTGAACAAGCCACCACTACAGACACTACTGCGACAAACGAACCGGCAGTTACGCCAAGTTGGTCAGCCCAAACTGCCACCCCAAAACCGACGACTCCAACCTCCAGTCCTGTTGCCACCACCCCAGCAGTTGAGACCGCTCCAACCGAACCGGCCACAGCTGAAACCGATGTGCACGATGTAGTACCAATGCGCACCATGCAAGGTGACATGAAGCGAATCCATGGCTACGGTGCTCTGTACGACGCTGCCGAAGAAGCTGACGAGTCGGTAGTACAGAGCAACCAAGACGACGTACTCAAATAAGTCCCACACAAAGGGTGGACATGCGTCAACTAATGAAGAGCGGTCGGTTATAATGAGTCTATCTATGCGATTTGAAGTGCCACAGTTTATTGAAATTGAAGACAAAATTTTTGGTCCGTTTACCTGGAAACAGTTTGTCTACCTCTGCGGCGGTATTGGTATTGCGGTTGTACTCTTTATCACCACTCCATTTATTGTCTTTCTCGTCTTGGGTATACCGCTCGCTGGGCTGGCAGCACTCTTAGCGTTTTATCCTATCAATAACCGACCATTTTCAGTCTTCCTGGAAGCTGTTTTTAACTTCTATACCAACACCACCAACTACCGCTGGCAGCGCACCCAGCAGGCTGTCTACAAAGCCAAGCAAACGACACCAGCCCCCACACCAGACGAAGACGCCCCTCCCCAAGTACCGAAAGACAGTAACGGAATTAACTCGCTCGCTCGCAAACTAGAACTGAAAGCCATTCAACAAGAAAAATAATATGCCCACCCAAGCCTCCAGCCAAAAATTTGTCCCTATCAAACGCATCCGCGACAACGTGGTGGAGTTTAAAGACGGTCGGTCCGCGATGGTACTCTTAGCTTCCTCGATCAACTTCGCACTGAAATCAACCGATGAGCAACGCGCTATTTTGAGTCAGTTTCAGACCTTCTTAAACACCCTCGACTTTTCTATCCAAATCTACCTCCAGTCCCGACGACTCGACATCAACCCCTACCTGGAGCTACTACAAGGGAGGGAAGCGGAGCAAGACAACGACCTCATGCGCATCCAGCTACGTGAATATATGCAGTTTATTCGCACCTTCACCAATGAAGTCGATGTTATGAGTAAAAACTTCTTCGTCGTGGTGCCGTACAGCAACAAAAGTGTGGAGTTGAGCAACAACCTCTCATCACTCTTTGGTCGCAAGAAACAAGCGAACGAAGCAGAGTTAGCCTTTGAAGAAAAACGACTACAGCTAGAACAGCGCGCGTCCTTGGTAGAGCAGGGCCTCAACCGCATTGGTGTCCGCACGATCGCGCTTGAGAACGAGGCGCTGGTAGAAATGTACTACCATATCATGAACCCACATGAAGCTGGTCGCGACGTACCAGGCGCCTAGCCGTGTGGAGTAGACTTGTTGTAGGTAGCTAGAAAGCTTGCGACAATAAAGACATACCTATGGCGATCGGGGATTTATTTGGTGTTGGCAAAAAAAATGACACTCCAGAAGAGGAGCGGGTTTTAAGTGCGGACGAGTCGCTGATGACACTCGAGGACGTGATTGCCCCGTCGGGTGTCTCGATTACACCACGCACCATCAACATTAGCGGCACGTATGCTCGCACACTGTTTGTTATTTCCTACCCTAAATACCTCAATGACGGCTGGCTCGAACCCATCCTCAACCTCGAAAAGGAGATGGACATCTCTATCACCGTCCACCCAGTCGATACTGCTGAGTCGCTGAAGAAATTTCAAAAAAAAGTGGCTGAAGTAGAGAGCCAGATCGCTACCCGAGCCGAGCGCGGTCTGGTGCGCGACCCACAACTAGAGGCTGCCCACCGCAACCTCGAAGACCTGCGCGATAAGCTACAACAGGCAGAAGAAAAATTATTCGACGTCGGGCTCTACATCACGATCTACGGCGACAGCGAAGTAGCCCTCAATAAAACAGAAGGGGAGTTGAAGAACATTCTCGACGCTCGCCTGGTCTACCTCAAACCAGCCACCTTTGAGCAGGAGAAGGGGATTAAGAGTGTACTGCCGTTTGTTGATGACCAACTCATGGTGCACAGCAAGTTTAACTCCTCGCCCCTCTCGAGCTTTTTCCCGTTTACCAGTTTCGACCTGACCTCAGATACTGGTATCCTCTACGGCATCAACCGCCATAACTCTAGCCTGGTATTGTTTGACCGGTTTGAACTAACCAACTACAACTCAGTCACCTTTGCTACTTCAGGTGCTGGTAAGTCGTACACGACGAAGTTAGAAATCCTCCGCTCTCTCATGTTTGGAACTGAAGTGATTGTTATTGACCCCGAACGTGAGTACGAGTACTTAGCCGAAGCAACCGGTGGACGGTTTTTCAATATCTCACTCTCGTCCAGTCACCACATCAATCCGTTTGACCTACCAAAGCCACAAGAGGACGAAAACCCAGAAGATGTTCTGCGTTCACACGTCATCGAGCTTATCGGCCTATTCCGTCTTATGCTCGGTGGTCTCTCACCAGAAGAGGAGACGCTCATCGACCTGGCTATTAACGAAACCTACGCCCTTAAAGATATTACCGGTAGCGCTGACTTCTCGGAGTTAGAAGCTCCACTACTATCTGACTTTGAAATGGTACTTGCCGGCATGGAAGGTAGTGCTTCTCTTATTTCGCGTCTACAGAAGTACACTTCTGGTACCTGGAGCGGTTTTATGAACCAGCCAACGAACGTCGACATTAACCAAAAATTTGTTGTCTTCTCGTTGCGTGATATGGAAGACGAGCTGAAGACGGTGGCGATGTACATCATCACCAACCACATCTGGGGAGCAATCCGCCGCCGCCTAGCCAAGCGCTTACTGGTTATTGACGAGGCGTGGTGGATGATGAAAAGTGAAGATACTGCCTCGTTCCTGTTTATGCTCGCCAAGCGAGGGCGTAAGTACTACCTAGGACTTTCCACTATTACCCAAGACGTAGAGGACTTCCTACGCTCGCCGTACGGCGTACCAATGATCACGAACTCCAGTCTCCAGCTCTTAATGAAGCAGTCACCGACCGCCATCGACACTATCCAAAGCACCTTCAACCTGACTGATGAAGAAAAGTTTTTGTTGCTTGAGAGTAATGTCGGGGAAGGGATATTCTTTGCCGGACTAAAACACGTTGCCATTCGGGTCATTGCTTCGTACACTGAAGACCAGATTATCACTTCGGACCCGTCGCAATTACTCGCTATTAGGGAGGCCAAAGAAGAGCTCAAGGCCAGCCGCAGCTAAGTCCTATGGCCACTACTACCAACGCAACTGTGGCTCGGCAAAAACAATCGGCCCAACCCCGGAATCCTCACGTTAATCCACGCACCCGAGATACTCGTACTACAGTCACCGTCAAACAGCCCGGAGCACTACAGAACGCTCGTAGCAATCCGGTTGCTCAGCAACGTAAGCAGCGCAGTCGTGCTAAGCAGATAGGTCAACGAGCTACCCGGCGGCTCAGACCACGCTGGATGCGTCGTCGACGTAAAAAAATCAACGACCCCGCTTTACGCACCGCTGCCACCACCTGGCGCGTCTTTCAAAAAACAAAACTCATCGGACTAGCTGCATCACAATCTATTTTTTTAGCGGTTCCATATGCAGCAACTGCGGTTCTGGCAGCTTTAAGTATTTATGCCAATTACTTTATTGATGACTCAATGATTGGTAGTGTCACATCGTTTTTTCTTCCTCTAGAGCAATTGGACAGATATGCGGGTCTCATTATTGCCGCCCTAGGAGTGGTGTTTGTTACCACCTCATACGCTCTTATGTTAGCTACATTTACCAATATTTTTAGTGGTCGCGTCGCCATACCTTTTTTAATGGCCAGTGTGTTCTATATGGCCTGTCTCGTTTACCCACCCCTTGGTATCGCACCAGTAATGATTATATGGCTTTGGGTGGTGGCTATCATCTACTAACAGTAATTATCTTACAAGCCACACCAGCTGGCTAAATAGCCTTTACAGCGTGCTATTCTATGAGTATGCGACTTATACTCATTACCCTTGTCTGTCTCTTTGTACCACTTTGTAGCTGGGCGCAATTTAGTAACATTAACGACCTCACCAACCTCGACACGACCGCCAGCCTCACCACCGCACCACGATTTCCTGGGCCCAACGAACAGGTGACCGTAACCCTTAATGACTACCAGTACCAAACCACTGGCGCCACGATTGATTGGTATATTAATGATGTTCTACAACCCAATCTACAAAACCAGCGTTCGATCACCATCACCACTGGAGAGCTAGGAGACAGCACAACAGTGCGCAGTCGAAGCACGCTCAAAAACGGACAAGTTATACCCGCCTCTACCACCATCAGGCCAGCAGTAGTTGACTTACTCGTTGAGGCCAACACTCTCACACCGAGCTTTTACCCCGGCCGAGCGCTACCGAGCCCAGGCAGCCAAGTCCGTGTAACCGCTATACCGTTTACCGCAACCAACGGCTCTAATCCTGAACGTTTTTCGTATACCTGGGAAGTGAATGGGGAAGTACAAGACGGTGGCGCTGTGCGGGAGAAAAACTATGTTGTCTTTCGGTCTGATTTTGGTCGTTCCGTACAAGTGAGCGTTAGTGTGTTTGACAACAATAATACTCTCATAACCAAAGCCAGAACTAATGTTCCCATCACCGACCCAGAATTACATTTTTATGAAGTCAACCCACTGCGTGGCTTACTGCCAACCGCCTTACGCGACCCCCACATTATGACTGGCAATGAGCTGCGCCTCCGCGCCGAACCGTATTACTACGACCCAACCGCACTACAAAATAACAACACCTTGATCGAATGGGAGATTAATGGATCACAAGTAGAGAATACCAGCGATGACCCGTTTGAAGTTACCCTCCGCCGCCAAGGGGAAACTGGGTCATTCACCCTGGGGTATCACATCCGCAACCTATCGCAGTTATTGCAAGGAGTGGAGGACAATATCAGAATACAATTCTAGTATGCGATTATTCATACTTATTGTTGCTTGCACATTCCTCCTGGGAGCCAGCTTGTCCTTGGCGCAAGTTGAAGGTGATATCGCTAATCAACCAGTCATCCCCGGCCAAACCAGCGCTTCGCCGGCCGCACAAGCAGATATCAATCGTATAAACGCTGGCGCAAAAGGTGCTTTCGTTCCCCTTGTCGGCATCCCCTTCGTAGAAGATAGTGAAGTCCGGACCGCCGGCCTCGCCGCCTACGTCAATAGTCTCTACACTGCGGTAATTGTGATTGCAGCGGTGTTAGCGGTACTCCGGATTGTAATTGCCGGCGTGCAGTACATGTTGTCTGACATTGTTACCACTAAAGCCCAAGCCAAGAAGAACATTCGTAACTCACTGCTGGGACTTATCTTAGTAGTAGCGGCGGTACTAGTCCTAGAAACGATCAACCCACAGCTCACCAACTTGTCGGTGTTAAATCTGCTGGGGTTGAGTGGGGATTTGCGTGATACACCAATTCGGGTGGATACTGGAGGCTCACCACCCACATACACAGGCCCATCTTCATGCGGACGAGACGAGAGACTTATTCAAAATATAACTAACAACCAAATTGTTCGGGAATGTATTTCGATTTCCGAAGACACTAATTCTAACATTCCTAATGAGGGAGATCTTGGAGTAGGGGAGGTTTTAGAACAACAAGATGTCGATATTCCATGCGGCAACCCCAATGGATGTAACGCAGCAAATGGGTATGACAACCTGAACGGTGTGAGTAGCGCTTCCGCTACATGTGACGAGCTCAGTTCTGGAACTGGACAATTTAACCAGCTTAGTGTCACACAAGGAATATGTACTTGGGTTACCCAAGAATAACCTATTTTATACCAGTTTGCCCACATAAAGTCTTGGTGAATTTATATATAATTAATTCGCTATTAACTGGTATAATTAACCCATGAATCGTACCACTCTAATTAGTGCAGCTATTATTATCACCCTCATCATCGCAGCGGTCTGGGTGTACCTCCTCTTCTTCGGCACCCCGAATAACACCAATGAAGTGTTCACCAACCTCGGCTTCACCCCAACCACACAACCCACCACGGTGGTACCTAGCGGAAACCAAACTGGCAGCGCGCCCATCGGCGACTTAGTCGACACCAACAGCCAGGCCCTCAACCAACTAACCACCCGTCCCGTTGCCGGCTTTACCACCTACACCGCCACCTCTGGCCCAATGGCACGCTACGTCGAACGAGGTACCGGCCACGTGTTTGACCTCAACCTCACTTCCGGTCGAGAAAACCGAGTATCACCCACCACCATCCCCCAAGTCAGCAGGGTAGTCTTTAGTGACGACCCAGATGTCTTTGCCCTACAACAAAACCAGACCTACCAAAAACCAGTCACCCTAGCGACCCTCGCAGATGGTCAACTACTCACCAACAACGTCAGCGCCAACGGTGAAAACCTCGACTTTAGAGGCGGCGCTCTCCGCTACACCACTCTCGCCGGTGGCGATACAGTGGGATACAGCGTGAACACCAACACCACCGAACAAACTGAGCTGTTTTCATTTGCATTTGCTGAGCTCGATGTTTGGTGGGGCGACGACACTAACCCAACCTACCTAGCCACTAAACCAGCTAGCAACTTAGCGACCTACGTCTACCAGGCAACAGACAACTCCTACGAGCGCGAGCTGCCTGCTCGTACCGGGCTGGTTGGGTTTAGCGAGGACGGAAACCACATTATTACTTACGCTGATAACGGACTACTTATATCCCGCTCTATCGATAGCGGGACTGAGGAATCGTTTGAACTACCGATCGTCGCCCTAGGAGAGAAATGTATTTTTGATAATTTAGAAGCAACTTATTTATGGTGTGCCGCTCCGTTTGAACCCTTGGCTGCCAATCATCTCAACAGCTGGTATAAGGGAGTGAAGCAGAGTAATGACGCTTTGTGGCTTGTCAACCTCAACACCCAAACCGCTGAGCTAGTAGCTAATCCTGAAGACATCGCTGGTCGACCGCTCGACATCGTCAAGCCAGCACTTGGCACCTCTAACGACACGTTGTTTTTTATCGACCGCACCGACCACACACTTTGGAGCCTAAGTCTTGTTGACTAGTGGGGAACAGGTCAAGTAAATATAAAGACTATAGTACAATATGTGTATGCGACGTATTGTAGCTATACCAATACTCTTGACCGTCCTAACACCACTCAGTGTGCTCGCCCAAGACTTTGTACCATTGGTAGGTATCCCGTTCGTGGACGACGGTGAAATTGGTGGTAGAGACGGCGCCGGCCTCGCTGCCTACGTCAACAGTCTCTACACTGCGGTAATCGTGATTGCCGCGGTGTTAGCAGTACTACGGATTGTCATTGCTGGGGTGCAGTACATGTTGTCTGATATTGTCACGACCAAAGCCCAAGCTAAGAAGAATATTCGCAACTCTTTGTTGGGGCTAGTTTTAGTGGTAGCGGCAGTGTTGGTGCTGGAGACGATTAACCCGCAGCTGACAAACTTGTCAGTCCTCAACCTACCTGGGTTGAGTGGGCAGTTGAATAATACGCCGATTAGAGTGGATACGAACAGTGGGGGTGGAGGGAGGAACATGCGGGCGGAAGAAAGCGCTGACTGCTCTGCGGCTGGCAACAGACCAATAGTTTACAACGGCCGTAACCAAAATTTTGTCTGCTGCGAGTCAGCTGACACCCACGAGCGCTGTTCATCTGTGTTTCCAAACAACACCGACCAAACAGTTGTGGCCACCAAAGACTTCTCTGGCAACGGAGCTGGTGAGACAGCGGATGCGTTTGCCGAACAGTTTGAACAAGACAACCCCAACACCAGCTGCTCAGTCGAGCAAAGAGGTTCTCGCCGAGACACATCACAACGTGTAACATGCACCAGCTCCGGATCAGACAATGCACAAACAGTCAACTATCGCATCAACGACCCCGCCATGCCAGACCTGGGTATAACAGAACCAGGGGCCAACCATAATGAGCCTATTACTGTAGTAGAAGTAATCGAATCAGAAAACATGGTGACTGTGATAGACGCCGCCGGGAGACAATTTGATATTGGCTGTCAAAATATTCAACCACGCCCAAATGGTTGTTAGGTGCTACACCCGGTGTTTGCGCACGATATACTCCTGCGCAATAGCGGTGATGTTGCTCACCGTGAAGTACAGCGCAATGGCTGCTGAAAAAGCGTACGCTACAAACACAATAATAATCGGCATGACGTACCGCATCTGCATTTGCATACTGCGCTGGAAGTCTTCTTTGAAGTTCGGTTCAGCGCCTTTTTCTTTCGGCTCCATAAGCGGCATAGAGAGTCGGACGTGAATAAATTGGGTGAAGCCGGCTAAGAGAGCGAGTGGGAGGCTCTTGGCAGCAATATCAAACACTCCAAACATAAACATAGAAACTGTTTCCGGCGTCGGTATAAAACCGTACAGCACGTCAGTATTAATTGCCGGCAAGGCCGAACCGCCGCCGTTCATGACCGAGAGGTAAAGGGCAATAATAATAGGAAACTGAATGAAGAGGAGCAAAATACTGGAGAAAGGATTGATGTTTTTTTCTTTATAGAGCTCCATCATGGCCTGTGCCTGCTCTTGTCGATCAGTGATATCTTCTTTCAACTGCTTCATCCGTGGCTCAAGCTCACGCATGACCGCTTGCATTTTGGTCACCTTAATAGAGAGAGGCAGTATCACCAGCTTAATGAGTACTACTGTACACACAATTGCCAATCCCACATCACCCCCAGGGAGGACATCAATAAAAAACACCAGTGTGTTGTAGACTGGATCAAAGAAAAAGGTGTGCCAAATATAACTCCACATAAACTATCGTGTATTGCTGCGCATTGTAGCCTGATTCAGACGTTCGTGCAAAACTACCAACCAATATCAACTAGTGCCTGACGCAGGAGTGTCGCACGCTTTTTTTGTGGCACCGCAGCCAAAGCCGGCTTAGCCACCACAATCACGGTTCCAACGAACCCACGTTCAGCCCGTACATCACTGAGCGTAGCGTAGAGCTGGCGTCGCAGGCGGTTACGATCAACGGCTTTTTTATACACCTTTTTACCCACCACCACCGCAGCCTGAAAGGCGGGGGAGGGGTGATAAATCAGCTGTAACTCTTTGGTGTGCAACCGCTTACCTAACGAAAAAGAACGATCAAACGCTTGCTTGGTTAATCGTTCTTGTTTCTTGAGCATAGGCTCAGTATACCGAATGATTCGGGGCTACTTACTCTTTTGTACCGTCAAACGCGCTCGCCCTTTACGGCGTCGAGCCTTGAGGATTTTAGCACCAGTTTTTGAAGCGGCTCGCACGAGGAAACCGTGTGTGGTCATACGCTTCTTTTGACTAGGTTGATAGGTTCGTTTTGGCATAATCGTGAATTTATGCGCAGCACTATACGCTATTACTGACACATTTTCAAGTACCTACAGCACCCTTTACCACCAAAAGTGCGGCAGCTAGTTTATGCACAACTTTTTCCACAGCTGCAGCTGGGTTTGGTTTTAAAAATGAAAATAGCTAGCTATTTTTGGTAAACGTTTACAGTTTTTGCAGGGTAGGTATAATGACCAGTACGTTTGCTGAAAGTTGTCCATGAATTCTTCCACCCACACATCAAATTCAAATACGAACAATATTGTTCAGACTGAACAAATTGATGTAAAGAAATTATGGGATGATGCGTTGGTAACCATCGAGCTTTCTATTTCTCCAGCCAATTTCAAAACCTGGTTTAAAGATACACACATCGTCTCACTTGAAGACGGCTTGGTAACACTGGGAGTGCCGAGTGTATTTGTTCGCGACTGGATTGCTGATAAATTCCAATCAATGATCTTGAAAGCGCTGCGCGATCTTACTCCACACGTACGCAGTATTGAGTACGCGGTTGTACAGCGCTCAGAAAAAGCTAAAAGTGAGACCAGCCGACCCCAAACCGTGAACGCAGCCCTGCCACTTGAGGAGTACTACATCAGCAAGAGTGACAACCTTAATCCAAAATACATTTTTGACACATTTGTGGTTGGTCCATTTAACGCCTTAGCCCACACTGCAGCCAAGACTGTGGGGGAGAAGCCAGGCATCGCCTACAACCCCCTCTTTATCTACGGCAAAACCGGCCATGGTAAAACCCACCTCATCCAAGCCGTCGGTAACTACCTGAAAAACCACGGCAAAAAAGTATTTTATGTGACGAGTGAACGCTTCACTGTCGATTACTTCAACTCACTCCAAAACGGCACCGCCAACAACTTTAAGGACAAGTACCGTCAATATGACGTTCTCATCATGGACGATGTCCAGTTTTTGGCTAATAAAGAAAAAACCCAGGAAGAACTCTTCCACCTCTTTAATGCCCTGCACGACAACAACAAACAGATTATTTTCTCCAGTGACATTCACCCCGCCCTTCTCTCTGGTCTAGAAGAACGTCTTCGTTCTCGCTTCGCTCAAGGTATGATTGTCGACATTCCAGCTCCTGATATGGAATCACGAGCCGCCATCTTGCGCGCTAAAGCGGCGCAAAATTCACTCACGCTGGATGAGGCAGTGGTAGAACACTTGGCCAACACCATTGAAGGAAATATTCGGGAACTGGAAGGAGCCTTGAACACCATCATGTGTCAAACCCAGCTGACTGGACGCGCACTCTCGCTAGATGAAGTGAAACAAATCATCAAAAATAGCACTCGGCCACGCAAATCACTGGCTGTGTCTGATGTGGTAGACAAAATCGCTCGTTACTACGAAGTGGAGCCAAGTTCAATTTACGAAAAAACTCGTCGCAAAGAAATCGTTAAGCCGCGACAACTCATTATGTACATCTTGCGAGAAGATTTTCAGGTATCCTACCCAGCCATCGGACAGAAACTGGGTGGTCGAGACCACACCACCGTCATCCACTCCTGCGAAAAGATTAAAAACGAACTGAAAGACAATAACGACTTAGAGGAAGAAGTAACACAGATACGACTCCTCCTCAAATAAAACTCGGTACTCACCGAGTTTTATTATTACTCACAACCCTCTGTGTACTTCATGTGTACGAAGCACGATAAGTCTGTGAATTACCACCCCATACGTAACTCAGACCATGTGAATAGCGAGTGATAAAGTATTACTTATACCCAGTTTTGTTACAATAGAGCTACTTACACACACCATTATCAACCCCATCCAGTCGTAATTCACACCTATACACATCACCCTGGTCTGCTAAAATCATTGCTACGTAAGACTATTTTCAGTTTTCCACCAATCCACTCCCCTAATAGTAAGGATAAATAAAAAATAAAAACAAAAAGTATGTACACAGCTATCAAGACCAAGACACTCACGGAGAAACTAGAATTGGTGAGTCGAGTAAGTACCAAGCACGTAACCCTACCGGTCCTGCAGTGTGTACTCATTGAAGCTGATGATAAGAAAGTAACCTTAAAAGCAACAAACTTGGAAATCGGTGTAGAAGCCATCTGTGAAGCTACTACCGAGGAGTCAGGGGTGGTGGCGGTACCGGCGGGGGTGTTACTTCAAACGGTACAGCACATGAGTCAGGCTGAGGTGGTTTTGAAGTTGGAGGGAGAAGTGTTGGTAGTGGAGAGTGAGGGTTCGCAAACTTCTATTAATACCGTGTCACACGAAGAGTTTCCTGGTGTCCCTCGACTTGAGTCTGGTGGCCAAACGTTGCAGAAAGAGTTGTTCGCCCTAGGTATTAAGACAGCAGCCTTTGCGGCCAGTCAGTCCTCAATTAAGCCAGAATTAGGAAGCGTGTATATTCACCAGCAAAAAGAACATTCACTCACGTTCGTGGCCACCGACTCATTTCGACTGATGGAAAAAACTGTTGCTCAAAAAGGGGTGACGCTCGATGATCCTATGATGGTGCCGCAAAAAAATGCTCTTGAGCTAGCTCGTATTTGCGACATGCAGTCAGGTGAGGCGGTGTTGATGGTGAGCGACAATCAGTGTGCTCTACAGTTTGACGATGGGGTGTATGTAACCTCTCGCCTTACTTCTGGTTCGTTTCCGGATTATAAACAGATTATCCCGAAAGAGTACAGTACGCACAGTACACTACTAAAAAACGACCTCCAGCACGCATTCAAGAAGACTAATATTTTTTTGAATAAGTTTTTGCAAGTCACGCTCGATGTGCAGTCAGATAACATTACTGTCTCTGCCAACAGTGGAGAGGTGGGGGCGACTACCGAGTCGGTGCGAGCTCAAACCGAAGGTGAAGATATTCGCCTTAATTTCAATCAACGCTATCTGACTGATCCACTGGGTCATATTAGTGATGAGAGTGTGGTGATGCATTTTGCCGGCATTGGTCGGCCAATGGTGATGGAAGGGGTGTCTGATAAAAGTTTGCGATACCTAGTGATGCCGATGAATAAATAATGGTATGCGTGGTAAAGACAGGCAGCTCCGCTCAATTAACTCACTGTTTGATACGTATAAAAAGCGGCTAAAGGCGCCACAAAAAGTGGTGGTGGAAGCCTTTTGTGAAGTGGTGGAGGATTTGTTTGGAGTGACAGTGCCAGCCGAGCGAGTGCAGTACAAACCCGCTAGTAAGACGTTGTCAGTGGCTATCTCAGGAGTACTGAAAAGTGAATTAAAGATGCGTGAGCAGGAGGTGCTCACGCATCTACGGGGAAGGTTGGGTGAGAAAAGCGCACCTACGACTATTCTCTAGGGTTATTGTTCATATTTCGGAGGTTGTCTAGCTCCGCTTGCAGACCCTCCAGTCGAGACTCGAGTACTCCCTGGTCGGCTTCTTCTGGTGATGGGTCGAGTGTATCGTCCTCAAAACCGATAGCGCCGTAGCGGTCGCTGCGCCAGGCACGAACACCATATTCCCAGAGGCGATACTGGCCATCAGCATCAGGGTTGCTGGGGTAGGCGCCGCGAGGGTTGTTTTTGTCTACATAGTGCAGAATAGAGTGGTAGTTACGGATGATGGTGTTGATATCAAGGCTGCTGGTGCCGGTTTCAGATAATGAGCTAATAAGGTTTTCGGTGTCGATGGTTTCTCCTCGTAAGATCGGTTTTAAGTTGTTGTCGATGGCAGGTGGTTCAGGAAAACTTTGTTCCGGCAGGTCTTCAAGAGCAATATCCATAAACGCACGCCACATAGGGGTGGTGATAAGGCCAGAGAGACCACCACCCATCATGGTGTTGTCATTATTGCCGACCCAGGCACCTACGGCTAGGTTAGGGGTGTACCCCATGATCCAGGCGTCACGTAGGTTGTTGGTACTTCCTGATTTAGCCGCTACATCCCGGTTGGGAAAGTGTACTAGTGAGTTGTATCCCCACAGCGGCGCACGCGCCTCGTTGTCGGCCAGAATATCACTTATCATGAGCGCCACATCACGCTCTAAGACACGTTCTGACTGCACCGGTGTTTCTTCAATAATATTGCCGGCGTTGTCTTCAATCCTTAGAATGCTGCGTTGCTCCGTTCGTACTCCTTCGTTGGCAAAGGTGGCATATGCACCGGTGTGCTCAAGTAGCTTCACTTCACCACCACCGAGCACGAGTGTTAGACCAAGGCGATCGGGGTCGTTCAAGGTGGAGATGCCCATGTTGCTGGCGAGAGCGATGGCGTCGTTGAGTCCGGTTAGGTAGAGGGCTTTTACAGCTGGAATGTTGAGTGATTGCGCCAGGGCGTTCCTAAAGGTGATTGGACCTTTGAATTGGTTGTTGTAGTTATTGGGTGAGTAGCAGGGTGTTTCTGAGGTGAACTCCCAAGGCTTGCAAGCGGTGCTGAATTGGGTTCGCACATCGTACACGATTGTCTCTGGCGTATAACCTTCTTGTAGTGCTGAGGCGTAGACAATTGGCTTGATTGAAGAGCCAGGCTGGCGTGGGGCGAGTGTTACGTTGAAGTTACCATCAATTTCTTCATCAAAGTAGTCACGCGAGCCCACCATAACCAAAATGTCACCTGCTTGTGGGTCCAGAGCAACCAGCCCGGCGTTTTGGGCATTGTATTTCTCGCGGTTAATGGCGACTTTTTCTGCTACAACTTCTTCAGCTTTTTCTTGCAGCTCCCAGTCGAGCGTCGTAATAACGCGAAACCCTTGGTCGGCCAACGCTTGCTCCCCGTACCGTTCCACGAGTTGTTCACGTACGTACATTACAAAATGTGGCGCGCGAATACCGGTAATGTATTGCTTTTCAAACTCCACTTCTGTTGCCAAAGCTTCGTCGTGCTCTTCTTGGTTGATAAAACCGTTGAGAAGCATACGCTCTAGTACTAGTCGAGACCGCTCTTCCAGGGCAGCAAAATTGTTCCCGTATGGAGAGAGCCTGGTTGGGGCCTGCGGTAGGGCGGCTAGGTACGTGGCTTCACGAAGTGTAACGTCGCGAGCGCTTTTACCAAAAAAGGCTTGAGAGGCCTCTTCAACACCGTAGATAGTCCCACCGTAGGGGGACTCGTTGAGATATGTCTCCAAGATGTCTTCCTTGCTCATCGAACGTTCGAGTTTGATGGCCAAGATAGCCTCTTTGATTTTTCGGGTGAGTCGTTTTTCGTTTTCTAACAAGGTGTTTTTTACTACTTGCTGGGTGATAGTGGAGCCGCCTTGGCCACCGAGTAAATCACCTTGAGTTAGGTTTGTGACGGCAGCGCGAATGATGGCTCGTACATCAATTCCCATGTGCTCGTAAAATTGGTCGTCCTCAATTGCGACCGTGGCATTTTTAATGTGGTGCGATATCTCTGCAAACGGTACGATAGTCCGCCTGATATCTTGGTGTAGGTCATATAGGAGGACTTCTCCCGTTCGATCGTAAATCTTGGTTGATTGCGCGATCCTGCGTTCTTCAAAGCTCGATAGGTCAGGTATATCGAGACTGGCCACCCAGATGGTGACGGCCCCGATACCGATGAGTCCTGCTACGCCAACGACGATCAGGGCGTCAAGTAGCAGTGATGGTATGTGTTTGGTGATAAAATTTCGCATCACGATAGATTATACGTTGCTATACAGCAATCCTAGCACGAACCAGTACCTATATACATAGGGTGTAAATGTGCTAGAGTAATTGCTGTAATAATGGGAGTGGTTGATCTGAATTGGTCACCGCTTGGAAGTGTTGTGAGCTATGAAATTTTCTGAAGAATTACAAGAACGCGGCTTTATTCATCAAATAACCGCAGAAACTGTAGGGGACATTGTCGATAATGGACCACGAGTGGTTTATCACGGGATTGACCCAACTGCCGACTCAGCTCATGCGGGCAATTTTGTTAGCTGGATGTTGTTGCGTCACTTGGCTGACCAGGGACACCGAATAATTTTTCTGGTTGGTGGCGGAACCGGCATGATTGGAGATCCGAAGCCTGATGCAGAGCGGACGTTACAGACGACAGAGCAGGTTGAACATAATGTGGCCAAACTAAAAGCCCAGGCTGAGCAAATTGTGGGCGGCGGCAATTCAGTCACCTTTGTAAACAACGCTGACTGGCTACTTGATATTAAGTTGGTTGATTTCTTACGTGATATCGGCAAACACTTCACTGTTAACGAGCTAATAAAAAAGGAGGCAATTGCCCGACGACTCGAGGGTGATGCTGGTATTTCTTACACTGAGTTTGCCTACCCGCTTTTACAAGGGTATGACTATTTACAGCTGTACCGAGAGTACGGATGTAATTTGCAGGTTGGCGGTTCTGATCAGTGGGGTAACATTGTTGCCGGTGTAGAGTTGGTGCGGCGAAAAGAAGGGGTGGCAGTAGATGCACTGACGGTGCCGCTGGTGGTTGATAAAGCGACCGGAAAGAAGTTTGGTAAAAGCGAAGGTAATGCTATATGGCTTGATGCGGCAAAAACATCGCCTTACACGTTTTATCAGTATTGGCTTAATGTGAGCGATGAAAGCGCGGTTGATTTTCTAAAACTGTTTACCTTGCTGCCGCTTGATGAGATAGCGTCGGTGGCGGCTGAACACGAGGCAGATCCAGCCCAGCGGGTGGCGCAAAAACGATTGGCTTTTGCGGCGACAGCGATGGTACACAGCGAAGAAGTGGCCGAGGCAGTACGCAGTGCGGCGCAGGTGCTATTTGGTAGTCAGTCTATTGTCGATGTGGACGCATCGGTGCGGGAGGTGGTTCTTGAGAACGCTCCGGTTACACAACTTCAGTCGGGTGAAGTGCTGCTTGATACATTGGTGCGATCTGGTTTGGCATCGAGTAAACGAGAGGCGCGCACGTTTGTTGCTGACGGAGCAGTGTCATTTAATGATGAAAAGGTGACCGATATCGAGGTTGTAACGGCAGATCTGGTGGGCGATGCTTCCGCTGCTGTGTTGCGGCGAGGTAAAAAACAGTTGTCGGTGCTTGTGCGTGATTAGACGGTGATTAGAAAAAGCGCCGGCTGCAGCCGGCGCTTTTTGCTATTCTTATCTTAGTGTCGGTTATTAGCTCTGTCGCAGAATGTTCCGGGCTTTTGGTGCAGGTGGTTTACATGTCATCCACGTCATCAAAGGTGTCAAAGTCAACATCTTCGACATCGTCCTCTGGGTCAATGTCTTCTTCTAGGGTGTCTTCCTCTTCCGTCTCCTCCTCCTCGTCATCTTCAGGGGTTTCCTCAGCAACGTGTCCAAAACCTTCGGTTTCGTCGCTGTCGCTGTCATCGTCCATCTCAGAGAGCATGTTGTCGTCTAAGTCAGCCGCTAGTTCATCATCTTCTTCTTCCAATTCTTCTTCAGGGTTAGTGTTGGGGTCTAGAACCATATTGTTTGCTGCTTAGGAATAAACGTGTTTCAAGCGCAGATTGTATCAAACTACCGGTGGTGCGCAAGTGCGGTCACCGCAGCTGCGATCGCATCGTATTCATCGTCGATCGCCTGCTCAGGAACGTTGCGTACTAACCGCTCTAGCATGGTGAGCACGGCTGATTTGTCGCTTTTGCCGTAGCCAGTCAGGGCAATTTTAATCTCTTGAGGACTCAGTTCAGCTACTGTACAGCCGTGCTTTTGACTGAGGTACAGGACGAGTCCTCGGGCCTGAGCGACACCGATCGCAGTTTTAACATTTTTATTAAAGAACAGTGTTTCAATACCTACTACATCTGGTGTGTGTTTGGTAAGCACGTCTTCAACCTGGTCTCCGAGTACCAGCAGGCGTTCAGCCAAGGTTGCTTGTTTATCAGTTTCAACACAAGTTGAGTAGACGACCGTATCGTGTCCGTCAGTGTTGCTTACTACAGCAACGCCGAGTCGGTCATATCCTGGATCAATACCGAGCGCTTTCATGTGTGATCATTGTAGCGGGTTACGGCAAAAAACCAACCAGTGGAAGGTTGGTGTACCCTCAGGCTGTTTCTGGCGTATCTGCAGCGGTGTAGATATTGGTGACGTCGTCGTTGTCTTCGAGAGTCTCGATAAAGTCAGCCAATTTTTCACCGGTTGTATCGTCAAGTTCAATTGGGGTGATAGGGGTAAAACTCCCATCTGGTGCCTTGGCGAATGCCCAGGCGGCTGACCCTGGAGTGCCGAGTTCCAAACCAGCTTTCGAGAAAATGTGTCGGATTTCTGAGGCGGTGCGGTTGTTGTTGTCGGTTACGGTCTGGATGAGCATGGCTACACCACCTGGTCCATAGCCTTCGTACGTCACCTCCTCAATTGCAGCGCCACCCACTCCGGCACCCTTAGCCACCGCCCGTTCAATATTGTCTTTAGGCATCGAGTCTTTTTTGGCGCGTTCGATAGCGGCTGCTAGATTGGGGAGTGATGTGTCGCCACCAGCCTTGCGTGACTCCATGGCGATGAGTGCTGAGTGTTTGGAGAACACTTTGCTCTTTTGCGCGTCGGTCGCTGCTTTTTTATGTTTGATTTTTGACCATTTATTATGTCCACTCATGCCTAGTTTTTCTTATGAATGTAGTGAATTAGTAAAACTTGGCCGTCGCAAAATTCTATCCCTAATGAATTTTGACGACGCTAACCAAAGTATATACATTTTAAAGTAGTTAACCTGGCTTGCAACTGCACTAGAAAGGGACGCGCATGATAATGCGCTCCCTGTGGAAAACCAGGAGATTTATTATGAGCACTCCAGCAACTTACTCTCTCCTTCGAAGCTTCGGCTCACGCATTCAGTGAGTGCTATATATGGATTTGGTGCCTTAGTCGTCGATCAGGGTTTGGTTACCTCAAAGCGCTGTGTTTGAAACGTGACCACTGGGTGTATCCATCTAGGATTTAGGTCTCAGAGCGTACTTTCCTGGTATTGGTGCTACTAAAAGTTAGGAATTTTCCAAATGGCTATACGCCTCCGGACTGGCCACGCGTCCGCGGGGAGTGCGCTCGAGAAGGCCTTGGCGAATGAGGTACGGTTCGATCACGTCTTCGATGGTTGACTGCTCTTCGCCGGTAGCAGCTGCGATGGTGTTCAGGCCGACCGGTCCACCACCAAACTTTTCGACGATGGTGGTCAACACGGTGCGATCGGGAGCGTTGAGGCCAAGCGTGTCGATTTCTAAGAGCTCAAACGTTCGGTCGATAATGGTTTTATCGAGCGCCACCCCTTCGAGTTGTGCTAGGTCACGGCATCGCTTTAAGAGATAGTTGGCAGTGCGGGGTGTGGCGCGACAACGTCGGGCGATACCGAGCAACAGTTCATTCGTGGTGGGCACCTCAAGCAGTTCAGCCGAGCGGTGTAAAATGCGGGCTAACTCATCATCGGTGTAAAACTCGAGGCGAAAGGTGCCGCCAGAAAACCGAGAGCGTAGAGGTGAGGACAGGAGCGAAATACGAGTAGTGGCCGCTACGAGGGTAAACGGCGGTAGTTCGAGTTGTACGGTGCGGGCTGACGGACCTTTGCCGATAATAATATCAAGGACGCCAGATTCCATGGCGGGGTAGAGCACTTCCTCAATACTTTTCGAGAGACGGTGAATTTCGTCGATAAACAACACATCCCCAGGGGAAAGGTTGGTGAGAATAGCTGCCAGGTCACCCACTCGCTCGATGGCAGGACCAGAGGTGGTGCGCATGTTGGTACCAAGTGTTTTAGCAATCAGGTGGGCGAGGGTGGTTTTACCTAGCCCGGGTGGTCCATAGAGCAGTACGTGCTCAGCAGCGTGGCCACGCTCTCGGGCGGCGGTTAAGAGGATGCGGAGGTTTTCTTTTGTTTTGGCCTGGCCGATGTACTCCTCCCATGAGTTTGGTCGCAGTGTTTGGTCGAGATTACCGGCGCCGTCGCGGGTAAATTGTGGCGTGTCTGTCATAGGTGTATCTATTGTATCGGAAAAATACAAACCACCAAATAAACGAAAGCGGTAAGAAAGTATTGACAATTTTATATACTATGCTAGTATGATGCGTAATCAGTTCTACGAGGTAGCCCGAGCTGCCAGATCTCTCCAGGAAAAACAAAAACATCCAGCCGTCTGCTGGATGCGTTTTACGTATCGAGTCGATAATTCTCTAAGCAACTTGGGTTGCGTGGCGAGGGTAGTGTGGTTCTCACCACTGAGTGAGGGTGCTGTGCTATTGCTTAGCGCGAAACTCACTTTCTATGTGGAAGCCTTGCTTAGAGAATTATCCACTCGATGGTCTGATAACACCCCACCGCACTTGTGCGGTGGGGTGTTTCTGGGTGGTGTCGAAGAACTGTTTCGACTATAGCATAGTTTGTTTCCTTGCCCACTTGTCGACACACAAGTCTGTTGTGTAACGCAGAGCGGTGTTGGTTACACAATGTGACTCGCAAAATCATCGCCGTCTGTTTCGTTGTTGGTTTGATTGGTGCGGTGACGGGTGCCGGTGAGATCGACGACGCGTTGCAGCTCTGTGAGACTTGTGACGCCCTATAGAACATGACTAATACC
>JAASSY010000036.1 GCA_021767645.1 Candidatus Parcubacteria bacterium
CCATAAGACCATCGGTAAGTGTCGTCTTACCATGGTCAACGTGAGCAATAATAGCGATGTTGCGAATTTCTTGAGACATAATTTCGATTAAGGATAGAGTGAAAAATAAAAAAGCGCGACCGACGGGCACAAGCGGTGCGCACCAAAACAGCGATAGTATGACCTGCTTCAACCAAAAGGTCAACTAAAAACAGCCCGATCGGGCTGTTTTTTAGTCTCGAAGATAGATCGCTATTCCCCATCCACAAAGGTAGAGATGTCAGCTGCTGCGCGTAGCCGTTCAATGAGTGACTGAGTGGCTGTTTGTTCTGCCTCGGCTGCTAACTGCGCCTCAATTTGTGGTGCTACTTCTTCAAGTGATGGCAGACCTTCAACACCCTGAGCTGCCACCTCGTCGTAACGTGCCTGAATTGCTTCGTCAGTAATCGCAACTTCTTCGCTCAATTCAGGAGTGGTAGCGAGGTAATTCTCCACGAGCAACTGTTCGCGAACACTCGCAGTCAATGTCTCTTGATCGATACCAGCGTCTGCCAGAGCTGTCGTCAAACCTTCTTCACCACCAAACTGTTCTGTAAAACTAGCCAATTCTGCGTCTACTGCTTCCTCACTGACCGTTACACCGGCATCGTTTGCCGCCTGCACTAATAGTTCAGTGTTAATAAGCACATCAAGCGCTTGTGTTTGCACAGCTGCCTCGTTGGCGGGCACACCTTGTTGCTGTACCGTTTGCTGCGCTTGGTTGTAAGCTTGTACGTAATCAGCTTTATTCAACTCAGTTCCATTAACGGTTGCTACAACGTCTGGCACATCATCGAAGTCGGGAGCTGGGGCGTTGCTGTCAAAGTTGATATCATCGCCTGAGACAACGGCGCTATTATCACGCTGTTGCATCCCAGCCCACACAAGACCGCCAACGATCAAAAGAAATACGATTGCCAAGGCAATTTTGCCTCCTTGTTTAGACGAACTTTGTTCTGACTGTTCAGCGGGTGCCGCGTGCCCGGCTGCACTTGGTTCGGTTGGGGTTCCTTCAGGAGTGCCGGGTGCTGCTGCTTCAGGTGACTGGCTTGAAGCTTCACTATGTGATACTTCGTCAGTTGTTGTTTTTTTATCTTCCATACTGCGGAATTTACGATTTACAATTCACTCCAGGGTACCACGATGTAAAACACACACCAACCGAAACTACTGGGTAAATAGTTTTTCTTTCTCTGGCCGTGAGAGTCGTCGCAACTGATACTCTCGACGCTGGGCAGCGCTCCGGTCACGAGCGCCCTCTTGGTATACTAGTTCTACTGGGCGACGACTCTTCGTATACCGAGCACCTCGAGGACTATGGTTATGCTCGTGTATACGAGCCGTGATATCTTTGGCAATACCGGTATATAGAGTAGCGTCACTACAACGTACGATATAGACAGTGTATGCTTGCTTAGAATCGGACATGATTAGCTACCTGAGCATGTCGCACCGCTTCGTCCACCACCGCTCGCATCACCTCAACCACAGCCACAGGATTCGTGCCGACCGCAGTTTCGTTAGATAACATAGTCGCACTCGCTCCATCAAGCACTGCGTGTGCAATATCAGAAATATCAGCCCGCGACGGGTCAGTATCATCAATCATCGACGTCAGCATTTCCGTGGCCACGATAACTGGTGTTTGGCGTTGGTGACACCGCTGTAAAATATCTTTTTTTACAAACGGCAACGTATAGTACGGCACCGCATCCCCCAGATCACCTCGAGCTATCATAATCCCGTCAGCTGCCTGGATGAGACTATCGAGATTATTAACAGCCTCCTGTCGTTCTATTTTGGCTATTACTTGGCTTGTGGCGTTATGTTCCTGCAATGCTATCCGCAGGTCTTCAATATCATCAACTGAGCGCACAAACGATTGGGCGATATAATCCACTCCATACGGCACCATAGCTACTACATCGGCACGGTCTTTTTCCGTCAGTACCGGCAAGTTGTCGGCGAAGGTGTGGGTTGAACCAGTCTGGATGCGGGGTCCAGAAATATCTTGCATAATCGGTACTCGCACCCCTTCACGTTCAGCCGCTGTACGTACGAGCTCAATATAGTGTGCGTGCTCATCGTGGGTACCCCAAGAAAAATTTAAACGGGCTACGTTCATACCAGCCGCCACCATAGCTTGAATTGTTTCAAGCTTATTACAAGCGGGGCCAATGGTGGCAATGATCTGTATTGGTATCATGGTTATTGTAGTATAGCGCGTAAGCGGTCATACTTAACAGCTCGGTGCGGTGCAGACGGAGCACCGGCCTTAAAGCCGTAACAACGTGTTCCCACTGCCAGGTCGGCAATAAAATCATCCATGGTTTCACCACTGCGGTGCGAGACGATACACTGAATATTGTCTTGATACGCAAACCGCATTGCCGCCAACGTGTCACTGATCGTACCAATTTGATTTGGTTTTATGATCACAGCGTCGATTGCGTCAGCCGCGGTCACTCGGCGCAACGTGGTTTCATTGGTCGTCGTTAGATCGTCACCGATGACGCGGGCTCCTGGTAGACGCTGACGATACTGCGCAAAATGTGTTAGATCATTCTCATAAAACGGATCCTCCATGTACATCAGCGCAGGAAACGCCTCATGCAGTGCCTCATACCACGACAATAAGTCAGTAGCGCTATACTCGGTGCCATCAATGGTATACGTTCCGTTGCAGCAAAACGAATCTGCTGCTGCGTCAGCTCCAAGTGCGACTGGCACTTCGGGTGCAACCGCCTCTATCGCTGCCGCCAAGTGGGCAAACGAGACATGTGGGTTGGTTACAGGGATAACATACCCACCTTCATCACCCTCTTGCACCTGGGGCTTGCCGTACGCTGCCACCAGTTGTTGGTAGAGCTCCAAACTAATACGACGAGCTACGTGTAACGCCTCTTTGACGTCATCGGTTTGGGGAATAATTTGGTGCTCCTGCAGCACACTACCTTTAATCGCATGTTTACCACCATTGATCAGATTAATAAATAGTCGTGGTGTTTGGGCTTGTGCGTGATAGTCAAACAATTCAGCAATGTATTCGTGTGGCTCGAGTACTGACGCGGCCGCAGCAGCACGCAGTACAGCCACACTCACCCCTAGAGCAAGATTACCGCCGATCCGGGCAAAGTTATCGGTACCATCCAGCTCGTGTAATTTGGCATCAATCGCTGCTTGATCGCAGATAGACATACCGTGTAACGCAGGTGCCACCTCTGTCTTTAGCATGGTAACCGCTGCTGCTGCTGGCAGGACGACTGCTTCTCGTGAACCGGTACTCGCACCACTTGGTACCGCAAAAGAGCCAGTATACGCACCTGCCGTTACGCGCACCTCGATGGTGTCACGCCCCCGTGAGTCTGGCAGTACCGTTGCTGTGATTGACTCAATGGTAGTAGCTTGCGTCACTTTACGATTGAGGATAAGCATGAGATCAGACACATTAGACTCGAGCGGCCCAGTTAGTATATGGTCACCCAGAGTATGGAAAAACGGATACGAGTTGTAGCAGTCTAAATACTCTTGAGTGGTCAGTCCGGCTGTCGCTGCCTTCACTTGTGTCTGCCTATCTACCAGAGCCCCCGCAGCTTCGGTGTTATCTCGCCCATCTGAAGCGACTGACAGAAACAGTTGCCCATCCGCCAAGACATCCACCATACTGAGCGCCAAGGCGTCGTTGCGACCACCTTTACCCTTGCAGTTACCAGGAATCGACAACTTTGTCTCGCCACCAATACAAAACGCCGTACCTGGAGTGCTGTATTGCTCAACAAGCGCCTGTACTTCAGATGGTTCAGCGTAGAGCGCTGTGTCGAGCGTGCGTGCGTCGTAACCCAACTCTTCTGCCGCCTTGCGCATAGCTCGCAAAGCCGTCTCGTTTGTCACTAGCGGGATGTGGGTCACGCGCTCAAAATAGACTTTCTCTTTCGGAGTTTCGTTCAAAACAAAGTCACCTAACTCATATTTATCGATGATAGCCTGAGCGTCTGCTTGGGTCGATTCATCGAAGTACGTCGGTCCTGAAGCAACCGCCGCTAAGTCACCACCTGGCACATCAGAAAACACTAAACTCGCCACTTCTGCTGGATAAAGTGCTTTAGCTAACCCGCCCCCTTTAAGACTGGAAAGGTGTTTGCGAACGATATTAAGCTCTTCAATTGTGCCTCCGGTAGGTAAAAAAGCAGTAAAGAGCTGTTTACTCTGGTCGCATTCACCCATACTCGAACACAAAAGCGCCGAGCCGCCACCGGACACAATTACCAAAACAAGGTCGTCCTCAGTAGCTTTACGAGCCACGTCCGCAATATGCCGCGTAGCTGTGTAGTTGAGACTCGAAGGTAGTGGATGTGTCCCAGCGTACGTATCGACAACACTGCACACTTTTTCTGCGATCCCAACCACTGCACCTTCTGCTACTCGCCCCTTCAATAATTGCTCGAGGGTCTGGGCCGCCGCACACGACACTTTGCCAAAACCAATAATATAAATATTGGCGTAGTCAGTGAGTTCATACGAAACGTCGTTAATGCGTAACGTCGTACCCACTATCTGCACTGCATTGTTAATCGCTGTCACGGTATCAATCGCTGCCAGACCGGCCTCAACAATAGCGAGCGCATCCGCGCGCTCCTTGGTGGTACTCAGTGTCTTGGTATTAGTAATTAGATTCATACGACATGCTGCGGAGCGCCATCCTGCCAAGCCTGGATATTGGCAAGGGTTGTGTTGGTGATTTCTGCCTTAGCTTCCTTGGTATTAAACGCAATATGCGGTGTCACAATCACATTTGGCATATCAATAAATACATGGTTGCGCACCAGCTGCTGCCATAAGTCAGTATCAATCCCTCCTTCAGTTAATAATTCCAACTCTTCCTTAAGCTCATGCTCACCTTCAAGCACGTCGAGCCCAGCACCAGCTAGTTTTCCTTCTTGCAGAGCGTGCATAAGAGCCTCCGAATCAACAATATCACCCCGAGCGGTATTAATGAGATAACTCCCCTGCTTCATTTGCGCGAAGCGTTCAGCATTCATTAAGTGGTGGGTCTCGGGCATCGACGGTACGTGAATACTGACAATATCCGCCACTGATAACAGCGCGTCGAGTGACATGAACGTAATACCCATTGCAGCCGCAAAATCTTGGTCGGGATGTACGTCATAGGCTACTACGTTCATGTTTAGTCCTACCCCAATCTGACACGTGTTACGTCCGATCGCTCCAACACCGATAACACCAAGCGTCTTCCCAGCTAAATCAAACCCCTCATACTGAGCTAAGTTACCC
>JAASSY010000037.1 GCA_021767645.1 Candidatus Parcubacteria bacterium
AAACACCACCCCCTTCTCGGTGAGAGCCGGTACGTACGCATTATTGACCTCATAGCGGTGACGATGACGCTCCATAACGCTATCGCTCTTATAAGCAGCGCGGGCAATGGTGCCCCGCTGCAGCTTGGCCTCGTACTGCCCCAGACGCATCGTACCTCCCATGTCACCTTGTGCAATTTTCTCCCGCTGCTCATCCATCACACCGATGACGAGGTCTGTCGCCTTGGGGTTAATTTCCTCAGTACTGGCGTCTTTGAGCTGCAAAACATTTTGCGCGAATTCCAATACCGCCAACTGCATACCGTAGCAGATGCCAAAGTACGGGATACCTTGTTTGCGCACGTACTGAATCACGTTGAGTTTGCCGGCGATACCAGTAGTACCAAACCCACCCGGGACCAAGACACCATCGAACTTCTTCAACTCTTTCAGTTTTTGCTTGTCTTCGTATTTTTGCGCTGACAGATAAGTAATCTCTGGTGTAAGACCAAGTTTATAAGCGGAATATTTGATCGCTTCCAGAACTGAAATATAAACGTCGGACAAAACAAAGTCGCCAGAGTTAAAGTACTTCCCGACCACCGCGATTTTGACAGTATCTTTACCACCACGTGAACGGCGCACAAACTGCTTCCAACGTTGTAAATCAGCGGTTTGTTTACACGGTAACTGCAAGAGCTCACACAACGCTGTCGACAAGCCCTCGGTCTCAAAGTGTAACGGAATGTCATAAATACTTGGTACATCCGGAGCTGAAATAACGTGCTCTTGCTTTACGTTACAAAATGTCGCAATTTTCGCTTTCCGTTTATCATCAATAGCCGCAGGACTGCGTGCGATGATGAAATCAGCAAACACACCAGCGCTGTTGAGGGCTCGTACGGCGGTCTGCGTTGGCTTTGTTTTCATCTCACCGATTGAACCTGGTACCGGCAGGTAGCTCACCATCGTCACTGCAACATCATCCGGTGCTTCCGTTTTCATCATACGTACTGCTTCGAGGAACAAAACGTTCTGGTACTCACCCACAGTACCGCCAATCTCAGTCAGCACAACATCTGCCGCTGCCTCCTTTCCAGCCTGTTTGATTCGACTGATAACTTCAAGCGGAATATCTGGTACCACCTCTACATTACGCCCTCCGTAGGCTAAGTTACGCTCCTGCTCTATCACTGACTGATACACACTACCAGTAGTCATATAGTTAGTAGCTGGCAAGTCCACGCCTAAGAAACGCTCGTAGTTCCCCATATCTTGGTCAGTTTCCAGACCATCTTTAAGCACGAAACACTCTCCGTGCTCGGTTGGATTCATAGTACCAGCATCGACGTTCACGTACGGGTCAATCTTTACTGCCGTGACGGTCACCCCCCGTGCCTGCAATACCTTAGCCATCGACGACGAGGACACGCCCTTGCCGACGCCACTCATGACTCCACCGACGACAAAAATGTATTTAGTTGTAGGTTTCTTTTTTGACGTTTGTGTTCGACGGGCAGGCATTAGGTTACAAAGTTACACACGAAGATAACGAGCAATTGCAAGCGCACTCGAAACCATTCCAAGCACGACACCCACTCCCACTAACACGAAAAAGAGACGGCCGAACTCACTCACAAAATAAGTGAAGATATTAAACTGGAAGAAGGCCTCGGTCGCTGGGCCAAGCCAGACCACAATCGGGTACAGCACCAGCAAGGCTAATATTCCGGACACCAGACCATACATCACTCCCTGCAGCACAAATGGCCCACGGATAAACGTATTGCTAGCCCCCACAAGACGCATAACTGAAATTTCTTCACGCGTCGTGTAAATAGCCAATCGAATCGTATTGAAGGTAATCATCACTGCAGCAGCCACCAAGATTACCATCGCGATAAGTGACGATGTTTCAACAGCATCAATAATCTGCGTTAGTTTATCGATCGCTTCCCGGTTTTTCACAAAGTTCACATCGTCAATCAGTGGCTGTTGTGGGTCTTCAAGGGCTTGCTGCTCCTCTAAAAAAGCGGCGATTCCCTCATACTGCGACGTTTCTTGCGCGCGGATAGATAGTGAAGCCCCAAGCGGGTTCTCTCCCAGCTCTTCCAGTCCTTGCATAATGGTTTCGTCGTTGCGGTGTTGCTCACTAAACTCCTCGAGTGCTCGCTCTCGTGAGGTAAACGTCACTTCCTCCACATCTGGCAGTGCTTCAAGCGACGCTTGTAGCGCGTCAATGTCCGTCTGTTCAGCGGTAGTGACGAAGTAGACATTAATATCTACTTTATCTTGAATGCTCGCTAGGGTAACTCCAAGCAATGCGTCCATCAGGAGCGTCGCACCGATCACAAGGAGTGCTACTGTCATCACAAAGATTGATGCCGCCGAAACAAACGCGTTCCGCCAAAACCCAATAAATCCCGCTCGAACAATTCGTTTAAATGCAGTCCACATAACTATAATACGTATTTACCTTCACGGTCATCGCGCACTACGCGACCATCATCCATGGTGATCACACGCCGACCGAGCTCATCGATCACACCCTTATTATGCGTCGTCATAATAACGGTGGTGCCGAGGTCGTTGATTTTCCGTAAAATTTGCACCACTTCGTAGGTGGCAATGGGGTCCAAGTTGCCCGTCGGCTCATCAGCGATGATGATGTCTGGCTGGTTGACGATCGCTCGAGCAATCGCTACCCGTTGCTTCTCACCACCAGAAAGCTCACCAGGAAAGTTCCAAATCTTGTCTTCGAGATCTACCAAACCGAGCGCCTGTGGTACGTTTTCAGCTATTTCGTCATCACTGCGGCCATTAGCTTCCATAGCGAAGGCGATGTTTTCGTAGGCAGTTTTATGGGGTAAGAGCTTGAAGTCTTGAAAAACGGTGCCAATTTTACGGCGGTACTGCGGTAGTCGACTGCGCGGAATGCTGTGCACATCGAGTGATTCAAAAAATACGCGGCCGTCAGTTGGCTGGTCTTCCGCAATGAGCATTTTAAGGAGTGTGGTCTTACCAGCTCCAGAGTGTCCAACAATCGAGACGAACTCTTTTGGTTCGACCTGAAACGATACTTCTTCGAGGGCAGTGGCCCGTCCGCCACTATATCGCTTAGACACATTATCAAAGTAGATCATAACCTAACTCGCCTATTGTACTAAAGTTGTGATGCACTGTCCAAAAACAACTGGATATCTCCCCCTAAGACTTTATCGACCTGACTTGTCTCGGTGTTTGTCCGGTGATCTTTCACAAGCTGATACGGATGAAGTACATAGGAGCGGATTTGACTCCCCCACTCGATTTTCACCGACTTCTCGACGGATAAGCCTTCCAGCTCACGTGTACGTTGTGCCTCTTGAAACGCAAACACTTTACCAGCCAAAAGCTGCCTGGCCTTCTCGCGGTTCTGTTGCTGCGAACGCTCGCTGGACACGTTCACTGAAATATTAGTTGGCGTGTGCACCAATCGCACGGCTGTCTCACGCTTATTAACATTTTGCCCACCAGCCCCACCAGAGCGAGCAAAGCTCATATCGATCTCATCTTCGGGTAACTCGCGAGCTACTGCTGCGTCGACCTGCGGTGATACTTCAACCAAGACAAAGGAGGTTTGCCGCTTACCATTACTGTTAAACGGTGAGATGCGAACCAATCGATGCACGCCCGACTCGGTCTGCAACGTACCATACGCACCCTTACCGTGCACTTCAAAAGTAATATTACGGTAGCCGTTATGGTCATTGCTATTACTGTCGAGCACTGCCACGTCCCACCCTTGTTGCTCAGCGTATTTTTGGTACATCTCTACTAGCATCCGCGCGAAGTCTTCCGCGTCATCACCTCCAGCACCGGCCACGATGGTGACAACTGCGTTAGAGCGATCATATTTACCTTTTCCTTCGGCGGCGTCTTTGAGTTCTTGCAGCTCTTTTATCATAGCTTGCGCCTGCTGGGGATCATTCCAAAAATCAGGTTGCAGCATGGCTGCTTCAATTGCACTAATTCTCGCTTGCGTATCGGTCATGCTCACAAGTATAGCAAAGAAAATAGCGTACTCGTGAGCACGCTGTTTTCTTGCCCTGATGTACCTATTGACCGCTAGAGACGTCCAGCAGCCATAAAGCCGCGAGTAGCCAAGTAACCAAGAGCTACTACCACAATAGCGTTGATTTCATACGGAATTGTATACCCACCAACAGATGCTGGTAACTGCCAGACGATGATCGCTAAGTGCGCGATAGCAACTACAGTAAATACAATCGCTGATAAGGTGAGGTACCATTTGTTGGTACTAGGTGTAAAAAACATTGTTATCATGCCTGTAGTATAGACCATAGAACTACACGCTACGATCACTCCTGTTCATAACAGAACCTTTGTATTGCGGTAGCTTTTTTGCTAGTATGGTGCTGCTCGAACGAAGGATCAGTAAGCGCTTGTATTGCAACCCTATGGGCAAGCCATCAGTTGGTGCCAATGTAAGCCAAGCCTGCATTGTCTGCGTTCGTGAAATATGTCTGACGACATATTTAGTTTCAGTGAGATTGTTTGACTTGAAAGTAAACTTTCAGTCCAAACAATCTCACTGAAACACAATGCATCCGCATTATCACTCACTTGCCAATGTAGCTCAGTCGGTAGAGCGCCGCCATGGTAAGGCGGAGGTCTCCGGTTCAATCCCGGACATTGGCTCAAATAGCAATGTTACTATTGCTATTTTCGACAAAAGTTTATATACTTTTGCGCACTTACAGAACGTAAGTCATTCTGCGGCGGTAGCTCAATTTGGTTAGAGCACTCGCCTGTCACGCGAGAGGCTGCGGGTTCAAGTCCCGTCCGCCGCGCATAAATTCAGTTAGGCCTCAATGCGGATGCATTGGGGTCTTACTGATTTACAGCGGAACGAGACTTGAACCGAGTCGCGACGGAGTCCACAGCGAAGCGAGGACCGCGGCGAGTGGAGGTCAAGGGAGCGAGATATTTTGGAGTCCTGAGCTTGTCAAAGGACGAACGAAATATCCGCGAGAGTGACCAAGTCCCGTCCGCCGCGCAACGTAAGCCCCGACAGGGGCTTTTGCGTTGTGCAAGCGAAACAAGCAACCTACGTTGCTTGCTTAGGGATTTGAACGCCGGAGCTATGTCGCGCGGAGCGGAGCGAGCACGACAAGTGAGGCCGGGCAGGAGCCACACGCTAGAATTGGAGCGAGGT